>OMZF01000129.1 GCA_900315465.1 uncultured Eubacteriales bacterium
CTTGAAGGAGAATTTCCCGAAACACTTGTACTCACAGAACAGGGTAGATTCATGATAGGATATTACCAGCAGGATCAGGATCTTTATCATAAAAATACAGATGAATACAAGGAGGAAAAATAATTATGGCTATCAATAACAGATATGATTTCGTAATGATTTTTGATGTGGAGAATGGTAATCCTAATGGTGATCCCGATGCAGGTAATGCTCCCAGAATAGATGCCGAAAGCGGTTTCGGCTATATTACAGATGTGTGTCTTAAAAGAAAGATAAGAAATTATGTTGAACTGGTGAAAGACGGAGAAGCGGGTTATAACATTCTTGTAAAAGCGGATAAATCCCTCAATTCAAAATTTACTGCTGCTTATGAGGCGGAAAATCTAAAAAAAGGTCAGAAGGGTAAAAACGCTGATGATGTAAAAAAAGCACGTGAATATATGTGCAAAAATTATTATGATGTGCGTATGTTTGGTGCAGTTATGTCTACCGGTGATGATCCGTGCGGTATTGTGAGAGGTCCGGTACAGATTAATTTTGCAAGAAGCATTTCCCCTATCAATGTTCAGGATGTAACTATCACAAGACAGGCTCGTACTACAGAGGACAGAATGGGAACAGGTTCTACAGAAATAGGCAAGAAAAGCGTTATCCCCTATGCCCTGTATCGTGCAGAAGGTTATGTTTCGGCAGCACTTGCAAATAAAACCACAGATTTGTCCGAAGACGATCTTGAACTGCTTTGGAAATCTATAATTAATATGTTTGAAGAAGATCATAGTGCAGCAAGAGGAAAAATGTGTATGAGAAAACTTATAGTTTTCAAACACGAAAATGCACTTGGTAACAGTCCTTCACATATACTTTTTGACAAAATAAAAATTGAAGAAAAAAATCCTGTTCCGAGATGCTTTGATGATTATAGTATTGCGGTAGACGAAAATATGCCTGAAGGCGTTGAAATGCTTCAAAAAATATGATGACAAATGATATTGCACTCCGTTCAATACAGCATTATATGTATTGTCCGCATCGTTGGGGGTTGCTGGAGATCGACTGTGCATGGGCTGAAAATTATTATGTTACAAAAGCCGATCTCCTGCATAAACGAGTACATGAGAATGGTATGTATTCTTCAAAAGCAAAAAAATCCTATACGGCAGTAACTGTCTACAATGATTTACCCAGATATTGTATTTACGGTGTAACTGATTGCCTTGAACTTACTAAAAAGGGGTATTCTATTGTAGAATACAAACCGACTAAACCAAAAAACGAGGAATATAATCATGACGATCTGATGCAGGTATTTGCACAAAAGCTGTGTGTTGATTATGTGTTCGGAGGCAGCTGTGATGGATATTTATATTATGCTGATGTAAAAAAACGAATTCCTCTTCCTCTGAACGAAAATTTTGATAGTTATGATGCCGAGCTGCTTAAATTACTTTCGGATATGAGAGGATATATAAAAAACGGTGTCATTCCCTCTATCAGAAAAGGACAAAAGTGTTCGGGATGTTCGATGAAAGATATTTGTATGCCCGGTAAGAAACAAAACAAAAGTCTGCATGAATCAATAAGCATAATACTGGAGGAGCGTTTATGAGAAAACTTCTTAATACTGTTTACATAACCAAAGAAAACGCTTACCTTGTGCTTGAAAACGAAAATCTGGTATGCAAGATTGACAATGAAAATAAATTCAGGATACCATTTGATAATATCGAAAGCATAGTATGTTTCAGTTATATCGGATGTTCTCCGGCACTTATGGGAAAGTGTGTTGAAAAATGTATCCCTATCAGTTTTATTTCACCGCAGGGGAAATTTCTTGCTAAAGTTTTTGGTGAAACTAAGGGCAATGTTTTTTTAAGAGTAGCACAGATCGATAAATTTCGGGAGAACGGTATTCAGCTTGCACGAAACACCATGGCGGCAAAGTTCTGTAATTCTGTTCAGACAATCAAAAGAACACTTCATGATTCACCAGATCTGAAAAGTGATGAATCTATATTAAATACGATAGATACTCTCACGGAAGGTATAAAAAAGTTAATGGCGGCAGAAACTGTTGAGCAGATAGTTGGTATTGAGGGTAATTGTGCACATAGTTATTTTTCTGTATTTGATAAAATGATCACTAATAAAAGTGTTGATATACATTTTGAATACAGGAATAAGCGTCCGCCACTCGATGAAGTTAATGCGTTGATGTCATTTGTATACACATTATATACAAATGAATTTTCTGCAGCACTTGAAACGGTGGGACTTGATAGCTATATCGGCTACTGTCATACTCTTAGAAGCGGCAGGAGTTCTCTTGCCTGTGATCTTATTGAAGAAACGAGATGTCTTGCGGATCGTTTTGTATTGACACTGCTGAATCTTCGCATTGTTACAGCCAAGGATTTTGATAAACAGATATCAGGTGCTGTATGGTTAAATGATGACGGAAGAAAAAAAGTTATATCAAAGTGGCAGGATAAAAAGAAAACTGATTATATGCATCCATATCTTAAACAAAAAATACAATTTGGACTTATCCCTTATGTACAGAGCAATTTGCTTGCAAAGTATGTGCGTGGAGATATAGAAGAATATCCATGTTTTTTACTTAAGTAGGTGATAAAAATGATGGTGATAATCAGTTATGATGTTTCGACATCAGATGCAGACGGCAGAAAACGTCTCAGAAAGGTAGCAAAAGAATGTCGTAATCATGCACAGCGAGTACAAAATTCTGTATTTGAGGCGGATCTGGACTATTCCTCTTTTATGAAATTAAAAAGTCGGTTGCTTGAACTTATTGACCAAAAACATGATAGTATAAGATTTTATTATCTTGGGAATAACTGGGAACACAGAGTAGAACATTTTGGAGTTAAGGAAGGTTATAATCCTGAAGGAGTAATAATTATTTAATGGCGAACGTCAGGTAGCGTTAATTACATAGGTAAGTTCGCATACGATTAGGCGAAATATTTATAAATAATATTCTGATTGAGAATATTATTTTAAAGTGTCCACCTTATGTTGTGGTAGATGACCGTAAAATTACAACATTTTGCGGTCGCACCTCGCATGAGGTGCGTGAGTAGAAATAGATGTTCGGAAGCAATTTATGAAGGTGTTTCAATGTCGCACCTCGCATGAGGTGCGTGAGTAGAAATTTTAATTCAAAAGTAGGTAAATGGGTTACTGCTGGTCGCACCTCGCATGAGGTGCGTGAGTAGAAATACGGA
>OMZF01000120.1 GCA_900315465.1 uncultured Eubacteriales bacterium
AACATCCTTTGCACCTACTACAGCCTTGTCAAGAGTATCGATCTTATTTACAAAACAGTTAAGCAGACCAGTAAGCTTCTTAAGAAGTTCTGTCTGTGCAGTGGGAACGAGTTCGGGATCGACAGATTTTACCACAGCAGCGGTTTCTGCAAGCTCCTTTATATATGATGATACAGCAGGAAGAATATCCTTTTTAGCCATATCAAGTGCAGTAAGAGCTTCGATATTGACGATCTTTGAATATTTTTCAAGGAGTACCTCACATCTTGAACGAAGCTCCTTTTCTGTCAGTACATGATGTTTGGTGAACAGACTGATATTCTTTTCGCTTGTATAAAGCGGAAGTGCTTCAGGAACTGAACGCAGATTAAGAAGACCTCTTTTTTCAGCTTCTTTTACCCATTCATCAGAATAGTTATTTCCATTGAAAATAATTCTCTTGTGTTCCTCAACAGTCTTTTTAACAAGTTCTTCGGCGGCAGATTTAAGATCATCTGCTTTTTCAAGCTGATCTGCAAAATCTCCGAGTACATCCGCAACAATAGTATTTATGATAAAGTTCGCACAGGCAATATTTTCGGCAGAACCCACCATTCTGAATTCAAATTTATTTCCTGTGAATGCAAATGGAGAAGTACGGTTACGGTCTGAGGTATCCTTAGTGAAATTAGGGATTACCTCGGCTGTTGTTTCCATAAGCTGTTTTCCGCCGGGAACATATTTTTCACCGCTCAGTATAGAACGCAGTACTTGAATGAGGTCGTCTCCGAGATACATCGAAATAATTGCCGGAGGTGCTTCATTAGCTCCGAGTCTATGGTCATTTCCTGCACTTGCTACAGATATTCTGAGAAGATCCTGATGTTCGTCAACAGCTCTTATAACAGCTGCAAGTATTACAAGGAAAAGTGTATTTTCTCTCGGGTTTTTGCCGGGGTCTAAGAGGTTTTTGCCTGTATTTGTAGACATTGACCAGTTATTATGCTTACCCGAACCATTTACTCCTGCAAAAGGTTTTTCATGGAGAAGACATACCAGACCGTGCTTTTCCGCCGTTTTTTTCATAATTTCCATGGTAAGCTGATTGTGGTCGGTAGCAATATTGGTCGTATCGAAAATGGGAGCCATTTCATGCTGTGCAGGTGCCACTTCATTATGTTTGGTTTTTGAAAGGATGCCGTATTTCCAGAGTTCCTTGTCAAGCTCTTTCATAAATTCTGCAACTCTTGGTTTGATAGATCCGAAATAATGGTCATCAAGCTCCTGACCCTTGGGGGGTCTTGCACCGAAAAGTGTTCTGCCGCAATAGATAAGGTCTTTTCTCTGATCGTATACCTTTTTATCAACAAGGAAATACTCCTGTTCCGGCCCTACTGTGGTAGCTACATGAGTAACATCATCCTCACCGAAAAGCCTTACAATTCTGAGTGCCTGAGTATTTATACATTCCATCGAACGCAGAAGCGGGGTCTTTTTATCAAGTGCTTCACCTGTATATGAACAAAAGGCTGTAGGAATACAGAGTGAGCCGTCTTTGATAAATGCATAAGATGTAGGATCCCATGCGGTATAGCCTCTTGCCTCAAAGGTTGCTCTTATACCACCCGAAGGGAAACTGGATGCATCGGGCTCGCCCTTTATAAGCTCTTTGCCGGAAAACTCCATGATAACCTTTCCGCCTGCTGTAGGGGAGATAAAGCTGTCATGTTTTTCAGCAGTTATGCCTGTCATAGGCTGAAACCAGTGTGTATAATGTGTAGCACCGTTTTCGATAGCCCATTCCTTCATGGCGTGAGCCACAACATTTGCGATATTGATGTCCAGCGGTTTGCCGTCCTCAATAGTTTTTTTCAGTTCCTTGTATGTTCCTTTCGGAAGATACTTTTTCATAGCTTCGTCATTAAAAACCAGTGATCCGAACATTTCAGGTACATTCAACATAATTTACTCCCCATTCACAAAAATTTGTAAAAATACAAAAAAGCACCGTAGGTTATTGTCTCAGTAACCTACAGCGCCTTTGCTGTCGATGTCTGAATTATATAACATCCGCCGCTCTATGTCAACAGTTTTGTCATATTATTTTTTATTTCGTCGAATTGCATTCTGAATTTGCTTTTTATCAAAAAATTATAAGCATTTTTTCATTTATGATTTTGTACCGAGATTGTAACCCCGTCTTGCATATTTGTTACCCGTATAAAATTGACTTGATGATAATATTGATATATAATTAATGTACATTGTACATTGATATGATCTACAGGAGATACTTATGCCAAAGAAATGTTTTTTTACCATAAATTTTCTTATAAAGAGTGATACGGATCTGAGAAAGTCCATAAGCTCTGTTATAGATAATGAAAAATTTTTTACCCAGAATATTCAGCTTATACTTATAGATACTGTAGGCTCCGAACTCAGTACAAAGGTTTGCGGTGAATATACCTCTCTTTATCCTGAAAATGTATATTTTGTCGATGCTATAGGCAAAAATTCTTCGGAAGGATATAATAATGCCCTGTCGCTTTCATTCGGAAATTATGTTGCCTTTACGGATAATTACGGCTGCTATTCAAAAAAGGCACTAAGGGGTATAATGGAATTTTTACAGGATAAAAGTATAAATGTATTCTGCTGTAAGCCGTTTTACCATACGTCATCAGGAGGAACTTTTTCGTTTGCGGATGATTTTGAAAACGGTACTGTACGTCTGCATGATACACCTTCAAAATTTATTCTTCTTCTTGGATGTTATTTCTTTAAACTGTCATTTTTGAATGGTCTGCTTTTTGATAAGCAGCTTTGTTTTAATTCTGATACTAAGTTCATAATTGAGGTTTTGCTGAAAAAACATACATATGCATATTCAGATAAATTTTCTTATACCACCAAAGCATTATCCGAAATGGATAATATAAGGTATGAACCGCAGTATTCTGTCAATTTTTACACAAGGGATATAAAGGAGTTTATGATACCTCTTTTAAGGTCTTTTCCGAATTCTGCATTTATAATGTCGGTTATGATGTACCTGATAGGAGTGAAATTTGCTCTTAATGCGGATGAAAGATATAAGTGTGTTCTTACAGGTGACAAAGTAAAGGAATTTTTTGATGTCTGTGCAAACGCTTTGAAATATATTGATGATACAGTTATAATGAATGAACGTATCTGTAAGCTTTGCGGACTTTGTGATGAAATGCCTTTCCGTTTTCTGAGAATGAAATATAAAAATCCTGCTCTTTTCCCGTCAATAGATCAAGTACCGCCGGGTAAGGTGGAAAGCCATAAATATTATATTTCAGATAACCGTATGGAAGCCATAGATATGACAGGTGAATTTGTGGCACATATAAATAATGTTATGGTGACACGCTCAAGAAAAATAAGTGCAGATATTATTGCAATAAATCATGATTCGGGCGGACTTTATATTGATGGTGTTCTTCAGGGCTGTTCATGTCTTGATGATGAAAGCTACACTGTTTATGCATCCGTGAACGGAGCTCGTACATCTGTTTTATATTCTCAGGTGTATGATCTGAAAAAGTTTTTTGATACACCGTTTATAAAAAGAAGACATTTCAGAGTATTTGTTCCTTTTGGTACTGGAAAGAAGCTTGACACGATATGTTTTTATTTCAAATACCTCGCACTGTCTTTCAGAATGGGACTCACATTCAGCGGTATTCATTCAAAGCTTTCATCTGCGCCGATAGTGTCATATGCGTTATTTAAGGACAGAGTGCTGACTTATGACGCAAGAAACAAATCTCTTGTTCTGAGAAAATATACCGAAAGTCTTTCTGCTGTTTCAGAAACACGCTTTACCGCATCTGTCGGAAGAAAAAGCGGTATTGCCCTGGAGCTTGTATGCCGCAGGATACGTCATTCGGTACGGAGTCTTATAAAGGATAAGGGAAAAACTAAAATTCTTATTTTCTATGATGAAACAGGTATAAATTATAACGGAAATCTTTTGTTCAGATATTTTTCAAAAAACCGTAACGAAAGTTTTATTCCGTATTTTGTAACAGGTCATAATTCTCCCGAAAAAATCTTCCTTATGGATATGGGATATGACAATATACTTGAAACAGGTTCAATAAAAGCAAAAACCGCTGTTTTGGCAGCAGATTATATTTTTGCATCTGATTGTGACGTATATGAATCATTGGGTTTCAGCAAAGATGATCTGATTTTTTACAAAGACATGATGAATGCAAAAATAATATCGGTAAAAAATTTCTTTTTTACATATCAGACAGCACAGTTTGATAACAGACTGAGGGATAATACACAATATGTATTTTGTGCTTCTGAGAAGGAAAAGCAGAATCTTCTTAAACCGGTTTATGATTATCACGAAACTATGATAAAGGTAACGGGAAGTCCTTTGTTTGATACAATAAATGACAAAAGAGAAAAACTGATCATTATTGCACCATCCGACAGACGAATGTTCGGGATATATGAAAATTCATCCTACAGTAATTTTGCTGAAAGTGAGTTTTTTAAAGCGTATAACGATGTCATGTCATCACCGAAGCTTATTGAAGCCTGCCGCCAAAACAACTGGAAAATAATAACCATGCTCCCAAATATACTCGACAATTATTCAAAGCTTTTTTATACAGATAATGATATAGTAAAGCTTTGCCCACGTACAGAGCAGAATCAGATGTCACTTGCAAGCCGCGGCGGTGTGCTTGTAACAGATTATGCTGATATTCAGTTCAGATTTGCATATTCGGGTAAGCCTGTTTATTATTTCTTTCCCCCCGGACTCCCCCCTTCATCCGAACATACCGGAGAACAAATCTCGTCAACAGGCTTCGGAGAGCTTTTACTTAGTGTCAATGACCTTTGTGACCGTCTTATCACAGGCGTGAATGAAGGATTTACCATTTCTCCAAAATACAGAAAACGTGCCGATGATTTCTTTGCGTACAGGGATAAGTCTAATTGCAGGAGAATATTTGAGGAAACTATAAGGCTTTTCAGAAGCTGATGAAAAAATACAGTGTCATTTTTCTTAAAAATGATTGACATAATTAAATAAAAATTGTATTATAGTGTATGTAATATGTTAAATGCAGTGAAGAGAAGGAGTAGTGTTACAACCGGTGCAAAGAGAGCTGACGGCGGTGAGAGTTCAGTCATCGGATAACATGAAGGTAGTCTCGGAGCAGCTTTGCCGAACCTCGTGTGTCAGTAAGCAAAGACGTGAGCCGACCGTTAAAACGGCAGGTATTCGATATTTTGATTGTCCGATACCGGTTATGCCATATAAGAGTGGTACAGCGAAGTAAAATGCGGCTTCGTCTCTTTGTCATAAGAGATGAAGCCGCTTTTGTTAAAACATTTACAGATTACAAATATCTATATTAAATTCAGGAGGAATAAAAAATGAAACTCAACGGTTCGGAAATAATTGCAGAATGTCTGCTTGAACAGGGTGTTGATACCGTTTTCGGCTATCCGGGCGGAGCAGTGCTTAATATATATGATGCACTGTATAAATACAGCGACAGGATAACCCATGTGCTTTCATCACACGAACAGGGTGCTGCCCATGCTGCCGACGGATATGCCAGAACAACAGGCAAATGCGGTGTAGTTATCGCTACATCGGGCCCCGGTGCAACAAATCTTATTACAGGTATTGCAACAGCATATATGGATTCTATCCCTATGGTTGCTATTACGGGCAACGTAACAAATGATCTTCTTGCAAGAGACAGTTTTCAAGAAGTTGATATATGCGGAATTTCAATGCCGATAACAAAGCATAACTTCATAGTTAAAAATGTAAAGGATCTTGCAAATGTTATCCGCAAGGCTTTCAGAATAGCTATGAGCGGAAGGAAGGGGCCTGTACTTATAGATATACCAAAGGATGTTACAGGGGCTATATATGATTATGAACCTGTTAAACCCGAAACTATAGTAAATCCTGTTTTGTCCGATGATAAAAACTTTGAGGATGCAGCGGCTATAATAAATGCTTCAAAGCGTCCCATGATATATATGGGCGGAGGCGTTGTAAGTGCCGATGCAGAAAAGGAGCTTCTTGAATTTGCTGAAAAGACAGATTGTCCCGTTGCAACATCAGTAATGGGTCTTGGCGGATTCCCGTCATCGCACAGACTTTTTATGGGCACGATAGGTATGCACGGAGGATACGAAACAGGTAAGGCTACAGATAACTGTGACCTTATAATTACCGTGGGTGCGAGATTTTCAGACCGTGTTGCAGGCGACAGAGAAAAATTCGGCAAGGATGCAAAGATCATACAGCTTGATATTGACCGTGCCGAAATAAACAAGAATGTAAAGATAGATGCATATGTTTTAGGAGATCTTAAGGACACTCTCAGAATTCTTACAGATACAGTTTCACCAGCCGAACATAAAGAGTGGAATGAACAGCTTTCGGAGTGGGCAAAAAAGGGCAGTGTAACAGAAACACCCAAATCTGATGAATATGCACACCCCTATCATATAATCGAAGCTGTACGCAGTCTTACAAAGGACAGCGATATTATCGTAACAGATGTAGGACAGCATCAGATGTGGGTATCACAGAAATACCGCTTTGAAAACCCGAGAACATGGTGTACATCGGGTGGGCTCGGTACTATGGGTTATGGTCTCGGTGCAGCTGTGGGAGCTGCTACTGCACATCCCGATAAAACAGTGGTACTTTTCACAGGTGACGGAAGTTTCCATATGAATCTTAATGAGCTTGCAACAGTATGTTCCTATGATCTGCCTATAAAAATAATTGTTCTTAACAATACAGTTCTCGGTATGGTAAGACAGTGGCAGAAGCTTTTCTATGGCAGACGTTTTTCTCAGACAGATCCCCACAGAAAGACGGATTTTGTAAAGCTTGCAGAAGCTTTCGGAATTAGGGGAATGCGTATACACAATGATGATGATGCAGAAGAAGTGCTTAAAAATGCCTTTTCCGACTGCAAGGCTGTAGTAATAGACTGCCGTATATCTCCCGATGAAAATGTTCTTCCGATGATCCCCCCCGGAAAGACAGTTGATGAAATGATTACGGAAATGGAGTGATAAAAATGAATAACAAACAGATAATCGGACTTTTCGTTCATAACCATCCGGGTGTACTGCTCAGAGTTACAAGCCTTATTTCAAGGAGAGGCTTTAATATTGACAGTCTTACAGTCAGTCCTGCCGGTGTAGAAGGGTATTCCCGTATGACTATCCGTATAAACGGTAACGATGATCAGGTTGAACAGTTCATAAACCAGATGATGAAAATAGTTGATGTAAAAAAGGCAGAAGTTCTTCCGGAAAAATCATCTGTCGCTTCCGAGCTTATACTTATAAAGACCAGCACTGTGGGACATGATAATAACGAAATACTTGCTGTTACATCAAAGTACCATGCATCACTTGTTAATCTCGGTGAGAACTCCATGACCTTCCGAGCAAGCGGTACTCCTAATGAAATAGATACACTTGTTTCAGAACTTGATAAATTCGGTATTCTTGAAATGGCAAGAACAGGTATTGCCGCCCTTGAAAACGGTGATAAAACACTTAATTCCGGTTCATAAAATAATTATCATACGGCTGTTGTACTTCATCGGTACAGCAGCCTTTTTTATTAGCAATGTGTAATTATTATCTAAAAAAATAAAGAAAAACAGAGAAAAAATAAGAAAACAGGAGAAAAATGCACGCTTTAAAGTAAATTTGACTTTTTCTGACTTTGACTTTTTCTGACCTTTGATATATACTATTGTCATAAGGTCAGACAAGGTCAAAAATAAAGGAAGTGAGAAAATGAAAATAAGTGACCTCGTTGCAGAATATATTGTACGTCTGCTCGATGAAGAAGGCGGAAATGCAGAAATAAAAAGAAATGAATTAGCAGTGACACTCGGATGTGTGCCAAGCCAGATAAATTATGTAATTACCTCCCGATTTACTCCCGAACAGGGATATATAGTTGAAAGCAGACGAGGAGGAGGAGGATATATCAGAATAACGAGAGTTGCAGCAGACAGAAAACTTGCTGTAATGCATATCATTTCTTCCCTCAAAGACAGTATTTCAGCAACAGCAGCAGAGGTCATACTTGATAATATGACCTTCGGAGAATTGATTTCCCCGTATGACCATGCACTTATATCTTCGGCATTGTCGGATAAAGCATATTCATCAGTACCACAGGAGCTAAGGGACGCTCTCAGGGCTTCTGTAATGAAAAATATGCTTATGACCCTGATAATGACCGAAAAACAATCATATTAATTTTTGCAGAACAGGGAGGAAATGTTTATGTTATGTCAATCATGTGAAAAAAGACAGGCTGCTACCCATATAAAGACGATTCTGAACGGTGAACTCAGAGAATATGATCTGTGTCCTGAATGTGCTTCAAAATTGGGCTACGGGTCATTTTTAGGAGATTATGGTTTTGACCTTGATAAACTGTTTGGCAGCTTTTTTGAAGGCTTTGCAGGAGACAGGAGTTCGAGACGCTGCAAACTTTGCGGAAGCAGCTTTGAGGATATTGCAAAAAGCGGAAAAGTGGGATGTGCTCAGTGTTACGAAGAATTTTTTGAAGAGCTTCTGCCGTCAATCCAAAGAATACACGGCAAAACAGGACATACCGGTAAATTTGCAAAATCAGCAGGTACAGAAATAAAACTCAAAAATGAAATATCTAAGCTTCATTTTGAACTTGAGAAGGCTATAAAAACTCAGGAATTTGAAAGAGCAGCGGAACTTCGTGATAAGATCCGTGATCTTGAAAAACAAATGGCTGAGTCGGAAGAAAACAAAAAGGAGGGTGCTTGAATATGGATAAGGTAATAGAAGAACGCAAGGATATGAGTGATGTTGTTATAAGCACCAGAATACGTTTTGCGAGAAATCTTAAAGAATATCCGTTCCCCTGCAGAATGAATACGGAACAGAAATGCCGTGTGGCACAAATAGTAAAGGAAGCTGTGCTTGAAAGCAGCAATGCATTGTCAAAGAAATTCCGTTATATACAGATGTCTGAGCTTACACAGGAGGAGGCAGTATCTCTTGTGGAACGTCATCTTGTGAGTCCGGAATTCATATCGGACAGAGAGGGCAGAGGACTTGTACTTCTTGATGATGAAACCGTCAGCATTATGATAAATGAAGAAGATCATATACGTATACAGGTGATAAAGCCGAATCTTGATCTTGAAGGAGCATTTGATGTTGCCGACAAGATAGATACAATCCTTGATGAAAAACTCAATTTCGCATTTAATGATAAACTCGGCTATCTCACACAGAATCCTACAAATATCGGTACAGGCATGAGGGCATCTCTTATGCTGCATCTGCCCGCACTTAAAGAGACAGGTGCTATTGGAAAAACTGTATCCTACCTTGGAAAACTCGGACTCGTACTCAGAGGAGTATATGGTGATGCATCGACCCAGAAGGGTGCTGTATATCAGCTTTCAAATCAGGTAACACTCGGCATATCAGAAAGAGAGGCTATAAACAATCTGTATGATATTGCAATGCAGCTTATTTCTCAGGAAAGAACAGCAAGAACCGCTATGGCTAAGAATATAAGTGTACTTGACAGCATATATCGTTCATTCGGCATTTTGCAGTATGCAAAACTTCTGAGTAATGATGAATGTATGAAGTTACTTTCAAATCTGCGTTTTGGTGTAGAACTGGGATTATTTGAGAATATTGATTATGATACCATAAATCATCTTATGACCGAAGTGCAGCCTGCAACCCTTATGAAGAACATAGGCAAGAAATTAACTGCACAGGAAAGAGATCAGATCCGTGCAGAGGTTGTAAGAACTGCTATTATGCGTAAACAAGTTCCCGTAAACCGCAGACTTGAGTAAAATTATTATTAACAATTTATGACTGCAGTTTTATAGACATTTACAATAATTTGTACATCAAACTGTAATTCATAACCGCTACAATACCATTTTTAAAAACTTGCAAATGATGTTCACTTCCTTCCTTGGTAAGTTTTGCAGCACATAGCAGACATTTTGAAAAAGTGCCTGTTATGTGCTGATTTTTATTTATTTCATATATTTCCGGATTTTCATCAGACTAATAGAGCATTTTTAATACCTGTTTCTATATTAAGCACAGATATATATTCTGCAAATTCAACATAATATTATCCGGAGGTAATGCTTTATGAGTTTTCTGACAACAGTTATAGAAACATCTCAAAAGACGACAGAATCAGAGAAACGGTATATAGAAAAAGCACTTTACGAGATTTTCAGAAAATACTTTCAGGAAGAGGAAAAAACTTGATTAAAGTCGGATAATGGTTTAGAATTGGCTTGTGACCATTATCAGCCTTATCATTTAATGAAAGGGTTGATATAACATGGACAAAAGAATAGCAATATATGCGAGAAAATCAGTTTTCAGAGAGGACAGCATTTCAATCGAATCCCAGATAGAAATGTGCGAGTATGAGGCACGAGGTCAGGAATATCTTGTCTATCAGGATAACGGCTACAGCGGCAAAAACACCGATCGCCCCGATTTTCAACGGATGGTATCAGATATCAAAACCGGACTCATCAGCAAGGTCATTGTCTATAAGCTGGACAGAGTGAGCCGAAGTGTGCTTGACTTTTCGGGGCTTATGGATTTGTTCCAGAAGTACAAGGTTGATTTTGTTTCGGCAACAGAGCATTTTGACACTTCCAATCCTATGGGCAGAGCAATGCTGAATATTTGCGTTGTTTTTGCTCAGCTTGAAAGAGAAACTATTCAGCAGAGAGTTATTGACGCTTATGCAAGCCGCAGTAAA
>OMZF01000116.1 GCA_900315465.1 uncultured Eubacteriales bacterium
CCAGGAGGAAGCTCCGCTCTTTCTGTAACGATATGTATACAGATAGGGACTTGTGCCGCCTGAAGCCTTAGCTGTAAGTTTGATTGTGCCGTTTACTGCAACGTTTGTTGCACTTATTGTTGAATTATTTGCAAGCGGATCTGATGGAACACTGTCAGCTTCATAGATATAAGTTACTGTGATAGTTGATTCTGTGATAGTACCTGATGCATTTGAAGGTGTAGTTTTAAGTGTATAGCCGTCAAATGTTTTTGCTGTTGTGGTATAAGTAGCCGAACCGTCTGCAAGACCTGTAATAGTCTGTGAAGCGAGTGTCTTACCGTCTGTGGTAATATACTTAACGCTTACTTTACCTGTTGTTACCTGTTTGCCGTCTTTGATGTAAACTTCACCTGAACATTCATAGCCACTTGCCTGTGTACCACCGGAGGGCTCCTGAGTGCCTGCGTTGTTATTGAAGATGATCTGTGCCCATTCCGCATCTGCTTCGCATACGAACCAGCCGTCACCCTCTGCTGTCATCTGAGTTCCGGGCCATTTGCCGTTATATTCTTTAACCGAACTGGAGTTTTTCTCGTCATATGAATACATATAAACTGAACCCCAGTTATTCTTATTATAATAGTGAACTCTTAAATTTGTGGGCTCAACATAGTTATATTTGAATGTAACTGTTGTTGTACCCTTCTTGTATGTGCCTGTTGCGTTTGTGGTAAGTGATTCATCACATTCATAATTCTTTATATCCTTAGGAGATACAGAATATGCTGTGCCCACTTTACCTGTGGTTGTTTCTGCATCAGCAAGTTCATCACCTGTTGCTGCATCAACATATTTTACTGTTACAAAACCATAGTTGTTTGTATCGAATGTGTAGTAGATCTTAACTTCTTTGTCTGTCTCAGAATATGTGCCGGACATACTTCCGCTTGTGCTTGCTACTGTATAACCCTCAAGGCTGAGTGCTGATACTTTATAGCTGTCACCGATGAGACCTGCCATTGTTTCTGTTTTAATAACTGTATTCTTATCCTTGTCGATATGTGTAACTAATACCTTACCCTTTTTGCCCTGAGGCTCCTGCATAAGAATAGTACCGTTTGCACCTGTATTGAATGTTACTTTTCCGCCTGAAACTACACAGGTTGTACCGTCATAGAAGTTTGTGATCTCTATGCCGTCTGACCATACGGAAGAAACATCAATTGTAAGAGAAGTATTAGCCGGTGCAAAAAGTGTTGCTACTATCTTGTCTTCAACATCACCGTTTGAATATGTTCTTGCGAATGTATATCCTGAGCCTGAGCTGTAGGAAGAAATTACCTTATGCTGACCTGCACCTACTGAAAGGTGATTTCTTCTGAACTGACCCACTTTCTGCCAGTGTGCAAGAACATTTTTGTCCATGCTGTCCCAGTTCATAAAGCTTCTGAACATATGACCTGCACCAGCTGATGAATCACTGCTTACCGATGCCATAGGTCTGTTTATTTCATCACCATAGTAGATTTGTATTCCGCCGGGACACATAAGCAGGAATGAACCTGCATAATTTCTGTCACCTGTAATAAGTGTAGTATCGTGGGATGCAAGATATGTCAGAACATTGAACGAAGGATCACTGTTTATTCTGCTTGCATAATCGCTGTAAACGCCTTCTACACTGCCTGCTGAGGGTACATTGCATGAACCTACAGAGGTGAACGAGAAGTTGATCATTGAATCAAAAGCACCTGAAGTATAATAATAGCTCTTTTCAGCTTTATGACCAAAGCATTCACCTGTCATCCAGAAGTCATCTGTCCAGTCTGCTCCGGGCTTAGTGGGGTTGTTCTGTCTCCACTCGTTAAGAGCTACAACACCGGCATCTTTAAGTGCCTTCCATGATTCCATTTCAACGTGCTTTGCGGTATCACAGCGGAAACCGTCAACACCGTACTGCTTTACCCATTCTGTGAGCCATTTTACAAGATAGCTTCGTACTGTTCCGCTTGAACCGTATTTAGCTACCTTCTCGCTGTATGTACCTTCTTTGTTCCATTTTGTTTTAAGAACTTCGGGGATACCTACTGTTGTTGTTGATTCTGTCTTGAAATCCGGCAGACCTTCAAGTGAGCCTGCAACCTCGCCTGAACCGCTTGAATATCCGGGAAGTCCGCAGCGTATCCAATCGGGACCCCACCATTTTGCCCATGCACTCTGGCTTGTGTAATCAATAAAGCTATGATAGTCGGTGTTATTGGTATTCTGATAGGAATAATAGTAGTTTTCCCATCCGCTTGCAGAGCCAAAACTATATTCCGACATTGTCTGAAGGTCATTATAGCCTGCATGGTTCATAACGATGTCCATTACGATACGGATACCATGTTCATGTGCAGTATCTACCATTGTCTGGAATTCTTCCTTTGTACCGAAGTTAGCATCTGTTTCGGTATAGTCAAGAACATAGTAACCATGATAAGACCAGTGCGGGAAAGACGGAGAACCATTACCTCCTACTACATAGCCATGTATCTGCTCATAGGGTGCTGAAAGCCAGATAGCATTTACTCCGAGATCATCAAAATAACCCTCGTTGAGTTTCTTTGTGATACCTGCAAAGTCACCGCCCTGAAAAGCAGCTTCTGTTTTGTAGCCGCTTACTATATTACCGTTTTTGTCAAGCCCTCTGCCGTAGCTGTGGTCATTGCTTGTGTTACCGTTACAGAAACGGTCTGTCAGCAAAAAGTAAACCGAAGCATTATCCCATGAAAAAGGAGCTTCTGTTTCTGTTGTTGCAGCAGATACTTCGAGTGTTTTTGCACTCAGCAAGGATGCACCTGCAACCGCTGTGCCCGAAAATACACAAGCAGCTGAAAGCATTCCGCTGAGTATTTTGCGGAAAAGATTGTGTGTTGTTGATTTCATTTTGTTCCTTCTTTCTGTAAAAAAAATTTGCCTGTGTGCGAACGTTTTCTTCTTTTTTACACATACCTCCCCATGACTGCAAAGATACACCGTAACCTACGGCTTACAACTTAATATTACACCAAAATCTATTAAAAGTAAATTCGTTAAATGAAGATTATACAAAAATTTTCCTTTTAAATCAGCATTTTGTCATATATGTCAAAAATAGGCTAATCCATTTGTTTAATTATCACATGACTTTTTGCACTATTTTTACAGTTGATATTTGTATATCATTTCAGAAACAAAAAACATAAGCGGTACACAGCATTTCTGCCATGTACCGCTTAATCATTTAAAGAATTATTTTACAGGAAGTGTAAAATTCTTTGTCTTTGTAGTTCCAAGAGCATCTTTAAGAATAACTCTTACATAATAAGTTTCTTTTGCACCGGGTTTAAATGTAACTGTACCTGTTGTGCTGTTTCTTGTTCCAACGGTAGACCATGAGTTAGTGGAATCCCTTCTGTACTGGATAGTATAGTAATAAGGAGCTTTTCCGCCTGCAGCACTGCCGTTGATTGTAATAACTTCACCGGGGATAAAGCTTTCTGCACTTAATGTTGAAGTATTCTTGAGAGGCTGTGAATCGCTCGGTGTTACTTCTATTGTAAATACCCGAGAAACCATATCACCTGCGTTATCCTTAACTATCATACGGATTTCATATGTTTCTTCTGCACCAGGAACGAATGTAAAGTTAGTGGATGTTGTGTCCTTCTGACCTATTGTCGTCCATGAAGAAGCTGATTTCTTCTTATACTGTGCTGTGTAGAAGTATGGAGCTGCACCGCCCGAAGCCTTTCCTACAACTGTGAGGGATTCACCCACAGGAACGCTGTATGTACTTACGAAAGATTCATTTTTAAGAGGTGCACCGCTGACAGAATCAAGAGTAAAGAGTTTGGATACTGTTGAATTGAGGCTGTCCTTGATGATAACTCTTATTTCGTATGTGCATATTGCACCGGGAGTAAATACCTGTACATTAGTTGTGGTATTCTTTTCTCCTACTGCCTGCCATGAGCTTGATCCTGCTTTTCTTGACTGGATCGTGTAGTAATAAGGAGCTTTTCCTCCTGTTGCCTTACCTGTGATCTTAACATTTGTACCCTTTACAACGCTTGTAAAAGGAACTGTTGATACATTCACAAGCGGTTCATATGCGGGATTTACCTTAACTTTAAGAACTTCTGATTTTGCATGACCCTGTGAATCTCTTGCTATAACACGGATGTCATAATCAGCAACTGAACCTGATTTAAAGATACCCGTCTGATTTGTTGTATTCTTTTCACCCAATGTTATCCATGTAGTATTGGAAGATTTCTTATACTGATATGTATAATTATAGGGTGCTACGCCGCCTTCACAGCTTGCATAGATTTCAAGATTCTGACCTACTGAAATTTCATCTGTCTTAAGTGTTGATGTGTTGATAAGCTCTGTACAGCTTTCAACCTTTACTGTTACAGAAGCTGTCACAAAGTTGCCGTTGGAATCTGTTACCTTTACAGCAACTGCATATTCGCCGCTTGCAGGCCCTACAACTACTGTATTATTTGAAGCTGTAACAACTTCACCGTTTACGGTAAATTCATAAGTCTTTGTTGAAGCTCCGCCTGTAGCCTGTGCTGCAACAGATATTGTCTGATCCTTATATGCTGTAGTAGCAGAAGGTGTCAGTGATACTGCAAGGTCTGTCTTAACAACTACCTTAGCACTTGCATTTACAACATTGCCGGACTTATCCGTTACTTCAACATTATATTCATATTCGCCTGTTTTCTTTGCAGTTATTGCTGATGTTACATTCGAGCTTGAAGATACCTTTTCTCCCTGTGCATCTGTGAATACGCAGGTATAAGCGGGGAAACCGCCTGTGATAACTGCTGTAAGCTTATAAGTTTTTCCTGCCATAACTTCTTCTTCACTCGGTGTAAGAACTACTGTCATAGGCTCTGCTGCATTGATCTTCTTTGAAGAACTTACCGATGTACCTTCTCCGTCTGTTACAGTTACTGTAATTTCATATGTACCTGATTCAACCGGAGTATATACACAAGTATTTCCTGTGGAACTGAGAACTGTACCTGATGCATCTTTGAATACATATTTGTAGTTGCCTTTTCCTCCGCCTGCTTTTGCCGTAAGTGTTACTGCAGAGCCGACGCCTGTATATTCATTATCAGCATTCAATTGTGCTGTAAGCGGACCTACAACTGTAAATGATGCCTGTGCTGTCTTAACTGTTCCCTTCTGGTCGGTTACTGTTACTGTTACATTATAATCTCCTGCAACTTTAGGAGTATATGTAAGTTTTGCGGAACTTCCTATAACAGTACCGTCTTCGAGGGTATACTTATATTTGTATGATGTAAAACCGTTAACAGCTGTTGTTGTGAGGGTGACAGACTCACCGAGATTTATCTCCTGTGCGGATGCTGTCATATCGATTGAAAGTTCATCGGCTATTTTCAGTGAAACTGTTTTATAAACCGAATTTTCTTCCTTATCGGTGGCTGTAACCTTTATTGTATAGCTGCCTGCTTCAGAATAGGAAACTGTTCTTGTATTGCCTGAGCCGTTAATAACATTATTTTTGGAATCAGTAAATACATATGTATAATCTCCGAAACCGCCTGTTGCCTCAGCTGTAAGAACGATGTCCTCTCCGAAGTTTGCCATTTTGGGTGACGCATTAATTGTAACAGCCATTGTATCTGCTACATTTACTATAGCATCAGCTGTTTTTGTTGTTCCTTCGCTGTCCTTAACGGTCACTCTTACAGTTGTCTGTCCTATTTCCTTCATACTTACACTCACACTTGATGAAGAACCTGAGATAGCTGTATTTTCGTCATCAACAAATGCATAGCTGTATGTATAGGGTGATATACCGCCCGTAACTATTGATGTA
Organism: uncultured Eubacteriales bacterium; assembly: GCA_900315465.1. Classification (GTDB taxonomy): domain Bacteria; phylum Bacillota; class Clostridia; order Oscillospirales; family Acutalibacteraceae; genus UBA1213. The sequence goes on from OMZF01000116.1 coordinate 5,873, forward strand.
AGCTTAACGCTCTTTCCTTTTAGAGTATTTGACGGAACGGGAGTAAGCGTTACTTTCAGTTCATCAACAAAAACTACTTTGACGGATGCTGTCTTTACAAAACCACAGCTGTCAGTTACTTCTACAGTTATCGTATCTGTATATGTGCCCTCTTTGTATGAACCGATAGTTGCAGTATTGCTTGTACCTGAAGAAATTATACTTCCGTCGCCTTTTTTGAATGTATAGGTATAATTTCCGAAACCTCCGCTTGCCTGTGCTGTGAAGGTTATTTCCTCTCCGGACTGTGCCTGTGCTGCAGATGCACTAAGTGCTGCATTAAGCTGCGATGCTACATTTACAGTGTGTGAAAGTTCCTTTTTATTGCCGTATTTATCGGTTACTGTAAGGTTAATAACATATATACCCTCTTCTGCAGGATTGAATGTGTAAGAGGATGATGTACCGAGCGATTTGCCATCTGCATCCGTATATTTGTATGTATATGTCGGGAAACCGCCTGTTACAACAGCCTTGTATGTAACCTTTGTACCGAGAAGTACATTATCCGCTGATGCCTGAAGCTCTGCTGAAAGTACATCAGCAGCTGTTATTATCATTCTTGCTGTTGCTTCATTTTGCTTTGAATCAGTTATCTTAACATTTATGGGTGTTGTTCCTGCTTCAGTAGGAATAAAAGTAAATTTATTTCCCTGTGATGCAAGCGGAGTGCCGTCATCAAGTGTAAATTCGTATGTATAATCCTCAAATCCACCCTTTGCTGTTGCAGTGAGCACTGCAGGATTATTTACAAAAGGATACTGATTATCAGCTGTTATAGTTGCTGAAAGTTTGTCAACAACTTTTATCGGAACATCTATCGGAACAGTATGTGCATATTTATCCTTTGCTGTTACTGTTACGATATAGTCGCCTGATTTTGAGGGTTTAAATGTACCTATTCCGTTTACTACAGATACACTTCCGCCGTTTGTAGCTGAATATGTGATAGTTACAGGGTCAAATCCACCCTTTACGGTATTTGTGAATGTGGTACTGTCACCTACTACGAATTCAGTCTGTGAAGTAACAACTTCAAGTATAAGTTCATCTGCTACTTTTATAGTTTTTGTCTGCTGTAATGAATTACCTGCATCATCTGTTGCTTTGATAGTTACAACATAATCGCCGTTTTCGTCCGGTGTAAGAACAGCTTCATTACCTTGTGACGGGATCTTTACACCGTCTCCGTATGTAAATTCATAAGTATAGGGTTCAAATCCTCCTGTGAGTTCTGCTGTGAATTCAGCATCCTGTCCTTTGAATATTGCTTCATCAGATACAGTTGTAGTGAGTTTAAGTTTCTCAGCCGCAACAAATGATACATCAGCCTGTTTTTCTTCTCCGGAAGCATCCTTTACTGTTACTATAACAGTATAGGCACCTGCTTTTGAAGGTGTTACAGAAGTTGTGGCTGATGATCCGCTCACACTTCCTCCGTTTGAATAAGCATATTTAAATGTATAAGGGGAAAATCCACCGACTGTTGTTGTGGTGAGAGTGATTTTTTCTGATACAAGAACTCTTGTTTTGGATGCATCAAGGCTTACTGAGAAAGGATGTGCTGCCTTGAATGTATCGCTGCGGCTTGCAGAAAAGCCGTATTCATCATAAACGGTTGTTTTTACAACATATGTGCCTTCCTCTGTGGGAGCAAAGTTATATATGTTGTCCACACCATCAACAGGATTATCATCCAATGTAAATTCATATCTGTAGTTTCCGAAACCGCCTTCTGCAACTGCATCTACAGGTGCTACATCTCCGATATGAACATATGTGCTGTTGATATTTGTTGTAATGGTAAGTTTTGGAGCAACATAGATGTCAATTGTTTTTTCCAACTGTGTGCCCTTCTGGTCTGTTACTGTTACCTTTACAGAATAATCGCCTGCTGTCTTAAAAGGTACTGTAACTGTTGCAGATGTTCCGTTTATAGCTTCGCCGCTGCTATATTGATATGCATATTTGAATGAACTGAAACCGCCTGTTACTGTAGTCGTAAATTTTACAGATGTTCCTTCAAGAACATGATCTGCCGATGCAGCAAAATCTATGCTGAACGGATCTGCAACTTTAAGTGTTTTATAGGTTGTACTCTTATTACCTCTGCTGTCTGTATAAGTAACGGTAATTTTCTGGTCAACCTTTTCTGTGGGCGTGTAAAGGAGCTGATTTCCATCGCTTGGAAGAGTATTTCCGTTCTTATCTGTGAACACGTATTCATAAGGAGCAAAACCGCCGTTGCCGTCTGCATTGAATACAACTGTTTCACCCACATATGCCATTGCTGCACTTTGATCCATGCTGAGTGTAAGCTTATCTGCTACATGTATTACTATGCTGTCTGTAAGCTCTGTACCAAACTTATCAGTCATTACTACACTAACAGTATAATCTCCTGCTTCTGTGGGCGTGATATATGCATTTGCACCCGAACTTGTCTTTGTACATTCAGGATTAACCTCAAACTGATATGTATACGGAGTATATCCTCCTGTAGCTGCTGCATTTATAGTTGTCCTTGTTCCTGCAAGTACGTAAGGAGTATTTGTTTTAAGTTCCAATGTCGGATACTTTTTAACCGTAACGGTCACTGAACTTGCCTGAAGGTTACCCTGTTCATCAGTTGCTGTTGATGAGAAAGTATAGCTGCCTTCGTCTTCAACTACATATGTACACTTATTTCCGACTGCACCTGTAATTTCTTCTCTCTGACCGCCGAATGTAACATAGAACTGATATGTGATATTACCCACACCGCCTGCCGATTCAGAAGTAAGATTTACAGTATCACCTACATAAACCGATGATTTTTCCGCAACAAGTTTATTGCTTATTTTATCAACAACATTGATAATGGTTTCTGCTTCTGCTTTATTTCCTTCAGCGTCTGTTACTGTAACTATAAGTGTTTTCTCTCCGACTGTTGAACCTGCACTTACCTTTATATTATCAGTCGTACCTGAAACTGTTGTACCTGTGGAATATTTGTAGCTGTACTTATAAGGCTCAATACCGCCGCTGACATTAACCTTTGTTTCTACTGTTTTGCCTGCCATTACCGAATATGAATCATTCTCAAATGAAGCATTAAGTTCGGAAACAACTTCAAAGGTTCTTGCCTCTTCCACGGACACTCCATCGGAATCGGTAACATTTACATATACTGTATATTCTCCGACCATATCGGCAGGAATAACATATTTTCCGTTCTCTGTATATGCATCATTTCTGTCACCGGTAGGGTCATCGTAATATACAACACAGTTATACGGAGCAATACCGCCGCCCGGCTGAATATCAGCCAGAACTGTACCGCCAAGGGAGATCCTTGTCTTTGAAAGGGTTATATCTGCATAGGGCGGTTCAACTATTGTGAAAAACTCTTCGTTAAATGTGCCCAAATATTCACCCAGACCTGTAAAGTAAATAGTTCCGGTACCTATTTCTCTGTTTTCACCGTAGCTCACGGTATAATCCGTACCTTCAATAAGTGTAGTTCCGTCTGTATCTTTTACAACTACAGTCGGGCGGAACTGTTCACCGTCTTTGTATGTAAACGCATCCTTATATTCATAAGTACAGCTTGAAAGCATTTTGCTTGTAACATAAACTGTAACAGTTCTTGTATAATCGGCGGAATCTTCGCCCTCAAGCGTCATGCTTACATTAGTTACACCTGATGCAACACCTTCTATAGTGCCGTCCTGATTGCAGTTTATAATACCCACAGGATTAGCAGAAAGAACAGGTATCAGCTCGGCTGTTCCGCTTTCATCACAATCATAACTTGCTTTGAAAGTAAGAGGTACTTTTTGACCCTTACTTATTGACATACCGCTGAGGCTGTCAACACTTTCGATCTTAAGTCTGTTGGTAAGTGCCTGAGTTTCCTGATTTATTGTCTGATCTTCTGAGGGAAGAGCACTGACATCAATAGTATCATCATAATATCTGTTGTAAGCTTCATTACTTGTTCTGATACAGATATATCTCTTACTCTTATCAGAAAGAGGACTAATTACGCCTATACCCATATCAAGCACATTAGATGCCAGAACCGCCGATTTGGTTGCAATACCATCTGCCAGATCATTTATAATTTCGTCAAGATCATTTTCAGAAACTATAATAGCCTCGTAGCGTTTATCTGCATCAAAATCATTTCCGAAGATCCCTTTGTTCGAGAATCTATCATCAAGGAGGTCAAATTCCTCCTGACGAAGCAAAAGTTCTGCCGCACGAACCATTGCTGATTCTGTAAGATCCTCTCCAAGATTGAGAGCGGATTTTCCGTTCTCCACACGTTTCTGATTGATACCGTTGAAAATTTCTTCCACTTCGGTATACCTTCTGACAACATCCTTAATTGTGATATTAAGGATGTCTTCATCTGCTGCATTAACAGTTATCACCGACATGGTCATCATTGACATGACCATCACAGCCGACAAGAATGCACTGAGTATCCTTTGTGATATCTTTCCTTTCATAAGTATTCCTTCCTTTCGTTCAAAAATTGTACTTATATTCTATCATAAAAATCCCGATTTTTCAATATTTTTATTTCATCTTTATATATAATTTTATACACTTTGCACTATTCAAATTCAATAAAAAAGCTGTTGTACCTTTTCAATCGGTACAACAGCCGTATATTATTATTTATAAATATCAACTGATTTCAACATTAAAAGTTTTGTCAGCAATATTGCCTGTTGCGTCTTTTACCTTTACTTTTATATTATAAGTACCCTTTGTTTTTGTTGTAAAGGAAGCAGACGTATTTGCAGAATAAGCCGAAAGAGTCGTCCACGAACTTGCAGAACTGAGTTTATAATAATATGCGAAACTGTAGGGCTTAGTTCCTCCTCTTGCTGTTCCGTTTATCTTAACTGCACTTCCTGCCGCAACAGTTGCACTGTCGGGCTTTGAAGTATTTGTAAGAGTACCGTTATGAACAACAAGGGTAAATGTCTTTGATTTTTCCGTTCCGGAAGTATCCTTGACCTTTATCATTATGTCATATATTACCTCAGCACCGGGTGTAAGTGTTTCGGATGTAGAAGTTCCGTATTTTGTGCCAAGCGTCTTCCATGAAGAATCGGACTGCTGTTTATAGAAGAATGCATATTTGTATGAACCTGTACCTCCGCTTGCTGCACCCTTGAGGGTCACAGCATTTCCTTTCAGAACACTTGTTGTGCTTATTGTAGAATTATTTACCAGAACAGACTGTGTTACTTTTAATGTAAATGTTTTTGCAGCAGTCGTTCCTGAAGTATCCTTTGCTATAACTCTTATATCATATGTAGCAGCAGCACCCGGTTTGAATGTTGCACTTGTTGCAGTACCGTAAGCTGTACCTATTGTACTCCATGAAGTCGAGGACGACTTCTTATATTGGAAAGCATATTTATAAGAACCCGAGCCTCCGCTTGCCGAGCCGGTC
>OMZF01000114.1 GCA_900315465.1 uncultured Eubacteriales bacterium
CCCATGCCGAACACAGAAGTTAAGCCCGATAGTGCCGAACATACTTGGATGGTAACGTCCCGGAAAAATAGGAAGATGCCAACATAATATAAGACAGTCACTTTTGTGGCTGTCTTTTTTGTTGCATTGTTTATATAAAAAATGGTATCATGTAATTACTGTAATATTTTGTATTGGAGGTTTTACCATGACACAAAAAGAAAGAATGCTTGCAGGAATGCTTTATAGCTCGAGAGATGATGAACTGAGAGAAATGGCAAAAAAATCGCGTTATCTTACACGTCTTATTAACTCTACAACTGAAGAAGAAATTCAACGCAGAAATGATCTTTTCAGAGAACTTCTGGGAGGTACGGGAAAGAAATTTCATATTGAGCCGCCGTTCAGATGCGATTACGGATGCAATATATATATCGGCGAAAGCTTTTATGCAAATTTTGATTGTATAATTCTTGATGTTGCAGAGGTGCATATCGGAGATAACTGTTTTTTCGGGCCTCGCACATCTATTTATACTCCAAATCATCCTACCGATGTAGAAATCAGAAATAAGGCTGTTGAATATGCCCAAAAAGTTATAATAGGCAATAATGTCTGGCTCGGAGGAAATGTTGTAATAAATCCAGGTGTTACCATAGGAAATAATGTTATTATCGGCTCGGGTTCTGTTGTTACAAAGAATATTCCGGATAATGTTATAGCTTTTGGAAATCCCTGTGAAGTCTACAGGGAGATAAATGATGAAGATAAAAAATATTGGCAGGAAGAATATAAAAAATATATCGAAGCCATGGGAAGTGAGGATTAATGATATACTTTACATCTGACTTGCATTTTTCTCACACAAATATAATTAATATAAAAAAACGCCCTTTTAATGATGCTGATGAAATGAATCAATGCCTTATTACTAATTGGAACAGTGCTATAACTCAAAAAGACGAGGTTTATATATTGGGTGATGTAACAATGAAGGGTGCGGATGTTGCTAACAATATTCTCAAACAGTTAAATGGTAATAAATATTTGGTTAAGGGCAATCATGATTATTTTGTAAAAAAATTGGGTTTTGACAAATCAATTTTCAGAGATGTATATGATTATAAGGAATTAAAATATAATGGGAAACTTTTTATACTTATGCATTATCCGATTGACGATTGGAACAGAAAACGTCATGGCAGTATAATGCTTCACGGTCATCAGCATAATTCCCCCGAATATAACATAAACAACAGAAATAATGGTATTCTTCGTTACGATGTTGGTGTGGATGCCAATGATATGAAACCTGTAAGTATAGACTACATACTTGAATTCTTCGGTATTTCGTGATAAAATGTAAGTATGCTAACAATTAGCTTGCTAACTTTATCAGGCTGATCTATGCAAATAAAAAACTGGAAGTGAGGGTATGAATGAAAAAAAGTACATAGGTATTGAGTTGAGTCGTGCAAGCAATGTTATAAAAAGAAGTTTTTGCAGTAGTGAGACTAGCCGCAAAATCGACGAAGCTACCGAAAAAAATAGTTGGATAATCGGTTTTATTGCATCCAACAGCGACAGAGATGTTTTTCAGCGTGATATTGAGGAAAAATTTTCTGTCAGAAGGTCAACTGTGTCAAGTATGCTTAAACTTATGGAGAAAAAAGGTCTTGTTGTGCGTGAAAGCGTTGGCTATGATGCAAGGCTGAAAAAACTCACTCTTACACCGAAGGCACTTGAAATGTATAAGGAAATGATGGCTAATATTGAGAGAGATGAAAGAAATCTTCGTGAAGGTTTAAGTGAAGAAGAATTGAAAGAATTTTTCCGCATACTTGAAAAAATCAGAAAAAATGCAGAGAGGGAGATTGATGAATGATAAAACTTCTTGCAAAAAGCATAAGGGAATATAAATTGCCCTCAATTCTTGCACCGCTTTGTGTAACAGTTGAAGTGGTAATGGAGGTTCTTCTGCCGTTTCTTATGGCAGATCTTATTGATAACGGTGTGAACAAGAGTGATATGAACCATATCATAACCTCGGGACTGATACTTGCAGGAGTAGCATTTGCGGCACTTGCATTCGGTATACTTTCCGGCAAATTCGCAGCAGAGGCATCCGCAGGATTTGCAAAAAATCTCAGACATGATATGTTCTATAAGATACAGGAGTATTCATTTGTAAATATAGACAAATTCTCGTCATCAAGCCTTGTTACACGTCTTACTACCGATATTACAAATGTGCAGAATGCTTATCAGATGATAATTCGTGTTGCAATAAGAGCACCATTTATGATGATATTTGCAATGATAATGTCATTCAGTGTAAATGCACAGCTTTCATGGGTATTTGTGGCGTTCATACCTGTTATAGCACTTGCCCTCGGTCTTGTTATACGTTTTGCACATCCTGTATTCAGCAGAGTTTTTAAAACATACGATAAGCTGAATAATGTTGTACAGGAAAATCTTCATGGCATAAGGGTTGTAAAATCTTTTGTGCGAGAAGAACATGAAGTAAAAAAATTCAGCGATATATCAGACAGGATATATAAGGATTTCTCAAAGGCAGAAAAGACGGTAGCATTCAATATGCCTATTATGCAGGTATGTATTTATACATGCATAATAATCATATCATGGATTTCGGCAAGACAGATAGTTTTCGGAACAATGACCACAGGTCAGCTTATAAGCATGATGACTTATGTTTTCCAGATACTTATGAGCCTTATGTTTATATCCATGATAATGGTAATGGTGGTGCTTTCAAGGGCATCAGCAGAAAGAATAGCAGAGGTTCTTAATGAAAAACTTGATCTTAAAAATTGTGATGATCCTATCAAGGAAGTAAAAGACGGAAGTATATTATTTGAAAATGTATCATTCAGTTATTCCAAAAAGGAAGATAATCTTTGCCTTAAAAATATAAATCTTTCGATAAAATCGGGAGAAACTATCGGAATAATAGGCGGGACGGGTTCTTCAAAATCAAGTCTTGTACAGCTTATCCCAAGACTTTACGATGTTACAAAGGGAAGTATAAAAGTCGGCGGAGAAGATGTACGCAGTTATGATATAGAAACTATCCGTGACAGCGTTGCAATGGTATTGCAGAAAAATGTACTGTTTTCAGGTACGATAAAGGAAAATCTCCGATGGGGTGATCCGGATGCTTCCGACGATGATATAAAGCGTGTATGTCGTCTTGCTCAGGCTGATGATTTTATAGAGCGTATGCCTGATAAATATGATACATATATCGAGCAGGGAGGAACAAATGTTTCGGGCGGTCAGAGACAAAGACTTTGTATTGCCAGAGCACTGCTCAAAAAGCCGAAAATACTTATACTTGATGATTCGACAAGTGCTGTTGATACCAAAACGGATAAGCTTATAAGAAAAGCTTTTCTTGAGGAAATACCCGATACCACAAAAATTATTATTGCCCAAAGAATATCAAGTGTTCAGGATGCAGATAAGATAATCGTAATGGATAAGGGTACTATTGCAGATATTGGTACGCATGAAGAACTTCTTGCAAGGAATCCGATATACAGCGAGGTATATAATTCTCAGAGAAAGGGGAGTGAGGAATAATGGCACAAATGCAAAGTCCTCCCAGATTAAAGAATCCCGGTATTGTAATAAAACGTTTGCTTAGTTATTTAAAGGGATATACATTCCGGTTTGTTGCGGTATTGTTTTGTATTGTCATAAGTGCGGCAGCGAGTGCACTAAGCTCAATGATGATACAGATACTTATCGATAATTACATAGCTCCTCTTATGGGTACACAAAATCCTGATTTCAGCGGACTTCTGAAAATGCTTATAGGAATGGGGATCGCATTCTTTATAGGTGCATTAGCAGGACTTGCCTATAATCGTATTATGGTAACTATATCACAGGGAATACAGAAAAAAATCAGGGATGAACTTTTTGCACATATGCAGACACTCCCTATAAGCTATTTTGACACCCATTCCCACGGCGATGTAATGAGCCGCTATACAAATGATATTGATACATTAAGACAGATGATGTCAATAAGTTTGCCACAGATGTTTTCTTCTGTAATAACAATAATAACATTGCTTGTAACAATGCTGTCTATGAGTGTTTATATGACTTTGTTTGTACTTGTTTTCGTATTTCTTATGCTGACTGTAACAAAAAAGATAGCTTCAAAAAGTGCAGTGAATTTTATAGCACAGCAAAAGGAAATAGGAGAAGTGAACGGTTATATTGAAGAAATGATAAACGGACAGAAAGTTGTAAAGGTATTCTGTCACGAACAGGCTGCAAAGGAAGAATTTGATAAAAAGAATGAAGCACTTTGCAAAAGTGCCACAGCAGCAAATACTTACGCAAATGTGCTTATGCCGATAATGAATAACCTCGGGAATTTGCAGTATGTACTTATCGCAATAGTCGGAGGGGCACTTTCAATATTCGGTATAGCACCCATCACAGCTGGAATAATTGCTTCATTTCTACAGCTTTCAAAGAATTTTACCAGACCTTTCAGCGAAATATCCCAGCAGATAAATGCCGTTATAATGGCACTTGCAGGAGCTGAGAGAATATTTGAGCTTATGGACGAAGAAAGCGAACAGGACAGCGGATATGTTACTCTTGTGAACGCAAAATATGACAAAGACAATAATCTTACAGAAACTGATGAAAGAACAGAAATGTGGGCATGGAAACATCCCCACGGTGACGGTACTGTTACTTATACAAAGCTTAACGGCGATATAGTAATGAAAGAGGTTGATTTCGGTTATACAAAAGAAAAGACCGTACTGCATGATATTTCTCTTTATGCAAATGCCGGACAAAAGGTGGCATTTGTAGGGTCTACCGGTGCAGGAAAAACTACTATTACAAACCTTATCAACAGATTCTATGATATAGCCGATGGAAAGATAAGATATGACGGCATAAATATAAATAAGATCAAAAAATCCGATCTCCGCCGTTCTCTTGGAATGGTACTTCAGGATGTACATTTGTTTACAGGTACGGTAATGGAAAACATACGTTACGGCAAACTTGATGCAAGTGATGAAGAATGTATAGCAGCTGCAAAGCTTGCTAATGCACATGATTTCATAATGATGCTGCCTGACGGATATAATACCATTATAACAGGTGACGGAGGACAGCTTTCTCAGGGACAATGTCAGCTTATTTCCATAGCAAGAGCAGCTGTTGCCGATCCTCCTGTAATGATACTTGACGAGGCTACATCAAGTATTGATACAAGAACAGAGGCTCTTGTACAAAAGGGTATGGACGGACTTATGTACGGAAGAACTGTATTTATTATTGCACACCGTCTCAGTACCGTACAGAATTCGGATGTTATTATGGTTCTTGAACTCGGCAGAATAATAGAGCGTGGAACACATGATGACCTGATAAAGCAAAAAGGCAAATACTATCAGCTTTACACAGGAGCTTTTGAACTTTCGTAATAAGACAAATATGTAAATAAAAATAATTAAGCCATAGTATTTCCGAACAAGAATTACTATGGCTTTGTTTCTGATACAGAATAATGATAGGCTTTTTAATACTCAACTGACAGTTGAATCCTCTCCGCTCAACTGTCAGTATGTGTATTTTTAGTTTTTCTGATGGTGACATACTCCCGCCGCCTACGCTAACGCTTAGAGGCGGGGGCTTCTCGCTCAAGTACAGCAACCTGTACAGTATCAACGAG
>OMZF01000113.1 GCA_900315465.1 uncultured Eubacteriales bacterium
ACTCCTCAAAGAATTACGGGTATAATTGTCTCTTGCGTTGTTTAATTTTCAAGGTCCTCGCCGCTTCACTCTTTCGTTCGGCGACTTATATATTCTATCACACCTTAATGCATTTGTCAAGCATTTTTTCAAACTTTTTTTATTTTCAACTTTTTGAATATAATCGGCATCATACTTTCCCAAGTCCTGAACTTCCGATGTTTTCTGTTGTTTTAAAAGCTCTCGTGTGACAGCTTTGTTATAATACCACATATGAAAACAAATGTCAACACTTTTTTTCAATTATTTTTCATCTTCTACAAATTGTATACTGTTTCATTATTTTTAAGTAAAAACAGTTAATTTATTTTACAATTTGTATTATTTTGATATAAACAAAAGCGATGCCATTCAAAGACATCGCTTAAAAATTTTACTTATAGAAATTTTCTACCTCACTGATAAAATCCTTTTTACGCTGAACAACATTATCTCCGCTCGATGAAATACTGTACGATACCATATACTTACCATTCATTGAAATCGTTGCTTCATAAGCGGCAGCATCCTCTTTGCTGCTTTCTCCGAATACATAATACTTTCCGTCTTTATTTATTTCACTTATAACACGCTTTGCTTCCTCGTTAAGATTATCAGTATCATACTCGTAAAGTTCTACATAAACAGGAGAATTATCAACATTAAAGTTATATCTGTTTCCTGCCTTTGCACCGATAACAGTATACATCATCTCAACGGGCTTGCAGTCATCGGGAATATAGCCCAACGCATTAAGATACTTTTCCAGCCCCTCAAGATCATTATTATAATCACTTTGTTTAACAGTATCTGCTTTTGGTGCATCTTCGGTTTTTACTCCGGGAAGACCGTTGCCGCTCGAACATCCCCCGAATAATACAGCAGCAACCACAATTGATATTACGCTAAGTATAATTTTCTTCATATTTTCCTCCAAGTATATAACATTAATTTTACAATGCTATTATACATGATTATATTCAGTAATTCAAGCTTATTCTTCCAAAGATATTCCGCATTCAACACAGTATTTACAATAAGCAGGGTTGGAACAGCCGCACCATCTGCAAATTTTTACATTTTCTTCCTTTACAGGCTCAGAAGTATATTGTTCCACATCAGGTTTTATATCATTTACAAATGTTTCATTATTAAATGACTGCTGCACAGGAGGCGTATTATTTATAGGCGGCTGCATTGGCGGTATATCATTACTCGGCTGTACTTGCGGTATATTGCCCGGCTGAACATTATTGAACTGTTGCTGTACAGGAACAGGCGGCTGATATGCAGGAGCCTGCTGACCGTAAGGTGGTTGTCCGTTGTAATATCCCTGATAATATGCGGCGTGTGTACTGTCACCATTCATATAAAGATTTGTGCCTCCTGCCTGAAATGAAGCTTTTGCTTTCTTTATTGCCCTGCTGAAATCAGTGGAGAAAAACATTATCATTAATATTGCAATATCGCAGGCAATATAAAACAGATCAAAGCAGATCTGTGCTGCAGTATTTTCATTGATAGCAACAGTCAATGTGTCTGGACTTTGTAATGAAAAGAACATTCCACCTTTAAATCCGTTCACATTATATACTATCATCATAACAATATTCGATATAAGCATAATAACTGACATAATCCCGAAAAATCCTGAGCCTTTATCAGTCAGTCTGTTGCATTTCATGGTATTTTTGAAAGATGCCATGAAAACAAGTCCTCCTATTGCCCATACCACACCTATCATAGCCGGCACAGTCTTAGGCAGAACCAAATCTGTCCATGCATTCATTTCAACAGAACTTTCGCCTATCTCATTCATAAGTGCATAAACACCTATGCTTGCCAGAGAAGTAAATATATTATATATATTTATCAGCATAAAAAAAACAAAAAATATTTGTGTCAAGGTTCCGACTGATGCAGGAAACCAAGGATTTTCTTTATCTTTTGATGTAACAGAATAATTCACCGCTGCTATCGCAGGGAGGGTAAACATAGCAATAATTATTATCAGACTCATTCCAAAACCCGAAAGTTCTGCTCCCTGTAATTCCTGATCGTATGAACTTACATAAAATGTTGCACCATTCATAGATAATCCGAATGAATACAACATCCCGAAAAAAGCCGCAGTCAAAGCAACAGCAAGAGAAACTGCCGCAATGATAGTAAATTTTCTCCTTACTGCCTTTTTTATAAATATAGGATTATCAGCTAAAGGATTAAGATTTGGCATAAACATAAACGGTTGATTCATTTGTAAAAACCCCTTGTATATTATTTATCCTTGCAGTAACTTTCTACTGCTTTATACAGAAACTCAGCCCCTCCTGCAACTATCGCATCATAGTAAGCAGTAAATCGCTCATCGTCAACATACATTTTAGCCACAGCAACATGGGCATCTTCAGAATATGCACCTTCTGCCCAGAAACAGCTTGCCCATTCTCCGTGAAGTCTTGCCATTTCCTTTGCTTTTTTGCTTTTGTAATCTCCCGAGGGTGCAAGTTCTTTAAGCATAGCTTCAACCTGCTGTCTTAGTTTTTCGGAATATGACCATTTTTCTTCGGTAAGTCCGGCAATTATATTTGCACTTGTTTCATATACCTCATCACCGTATTTTTCACGTATCTCCTCGCCGTATTTCTGTTCATTTTCCTCTGCCATTTTCTTTTTAAGTTCTTCAAAATTTCCCATTGTTATTATTCCTTTCTTAGTTTTTTATTGCAGTTGTTCTCCTCCTGCTTTTTCAAACAGTCTTTCTGTTTCAAATTTAAGACCGCCATGACCGGGCTGTGTCAGATCCGGATCTGAGCTTAATATTTTCTTTGCAGCATCTTGTGTCTGTTCAAGAATATCCATTCCGGACATATCGTCAATTTTGAGTTCCGGCAGACCGTGCTGACGTGAACCGAAGAAATCACCCGGCCCACGCATTTTAAGATCGGCATCAGCAATTTCAAAACCGTTATTTGTTTTGCACATTATACCAAGTCTTTCGATGGTACTGTCCGAACAATTATCGGAAACAAGAATACAATATGATTTATCCTTTCCTCTGCCCACACGTCCTCTGAGCTGATGGAGCTGAGAAAGTCCGAATCTTTCAGCATTTTCTATCATCATAATAGTTGCATTAGGAACATTTACCCCGACTTCTATAACTGTCGTGCTTACGAGTATATCGGTCTTTCCTGAAACAAAATCAGACATTACCGCTTCCTTTTCTTTTGGTTTCATTTTACCATGAAGAAGTGCAAGATTATATTCACCCAAAGGTGTCTGTTTAAGCTTTGATATATATTCCTCTGCTGACTGTAATTCGCTAAGATTCTGCTCAACCAAAGGACAGACTATATAGCATTGATTACCGTTTTCAATGTGTTTTTTGAGAAATCTATATGCACGTGTTCTTTTTGCACCATCTATAAAATATGTGTCTACCTTTTGTCTGCCGGGGGGCATTTCATCAAGTACGGAAAGTTCGAGATCACCGAATATCATAAGAGCGAGAGTTCTTGGTATAGGGGTTGCAGACATTACCATTATATGCGGACTGTCCCCCTTTGAAATAAGTGCCGAACGCTGTGCAACTCCGAAACGATGCTGTTCATCTGTTATTACAAGCCCCAAAGCCTTAAATACTACTTTTTCGGAAATAAGTGCATGAGTACCTATTATTATATCTATATCACCATTTTCAAGAGCTTCATAAACTACTCTTTTTTTTGCAGGTGTAACAGAACCTGTAAGAAGTTCTATACTAATACCGCTGTCGGCAAGAAGTGTGCTTAGTGACTGATAATGCTGTGTTGCAAGTATTTCTGTGGGTGCCATGAAAGCACATTGCATACCATTTTTGACTGCACTGTAGCAAACAGCCGCCGCAACAGCAGTTTTTCCCGAACCCACATCTCCTTGAATAAGCCTGTTCATAGGATAGCTTTTATTCATCATATCATCTATACATTGTGAAACTGCTCTTTTCTGTGCATTTGTCGGTTCAAACGGCAGTAAATCAAAAAATTCCTCTGTATGATCTTCGGTAATTTTAAGTGTGGCTTTTTCTTTTTTCGTACTTCCTTTCAGTCTTGCCATTCCAAGCTGTAAAACAAGCATTTCTTCAAAAGCAAGTCTTTCCCTTGATTTTAATGCATCCTCCATTTTTTCAGGGAAATGTATACGTCTTATTGCAAAATCAAGCGAGCAGATATTATATTCATCAAGTATCTCCTGTGGAATGGGATCATTTGTTTTTTCGGGCAAAAGTTTTACTGCCTGTCTTACCGCTGCTTCTATCTGACGGGTAGTAAGTCCGGCTGTCTGAGGATATACAGGATGTATTTCAGCCGCTGTTATATCCGATACGGCAGGAGAAAGCATTTCATATCCGATACCTGTATCTTTTACAGTACCGTAGAACAGAAATTCACCACCGTCCTTTAATTTATCAAATAAATACCTCTGATTAAAAAATGTAACTGTCATAAAATCATCGCCGTCAGTCACATCTATTTTCAGGAGGATCGTACCTGTTCTCGCTACAAAAGGTTTATGTGCTGTTTCTACTCTTGCTTTTATACAGCGTACCGTATTTTCGGGTACATCCGCAATCTTACAGGGAGCACTCCAGTCTTCATAGGCTCTCGGATAAAACCTGAGCAGATCTCCGACGCTTAATATTCCGAGCTTTTCAAAAAGCTGTTGTTTTTTCGGCCCTACTCCGCCTAAAGTACCTATTGGCTTTCTAAAAAGTGAAGCCACTCAACCACCTCCTGCCAAAAAATAATCTCATTCGTAAACTTTTATTACTCTGACATCTTCATTAATAATATAACCCAGAACTTTTATCTCATCGTCAGACAAAGGAATATCTCCCTTTATTCTAAATTCCGCTGATGCGAAACCGCATGGAAGTCTGTATTCAAGATCATTCACAGAAATTCTTCTGCCGCAGCAGTACATTTCTACATTAAGATCCGAAAAACCTGTATCATACAGATCATTTACCGTTTCATTCCACCAGTCCATATCAACTTTATTTTTACAGCAGGGACATATTATTTCTTCCAATTCAGATCCACAGTCAACGAAATTTATACTATTGCTTTCAAAAGCTTCTGTTTGTGCATCCGTAATATTTTTTATATAGCTTTCTATTTCTGCGGCATGATTGAATACTGCCTTTGAATAGGGTATAACAGATATTATCTTTGTGGTCAGTTCAGACATAATTATCCTCCTTCATCATATTTTAACACAAACCGAACACAATTACTCAATTATATCTTACTTTGTTTACGCCAATTTATAATTCTTATTTAGAATTATTTTTAAATACAATAAATGAAACTTAAATTTTTTAAAGGAAATATTATCATTTTTTTAATAAAACGTGTTTAACATATTTAAATTTGTGCTTTAAGATAATAATATAACATCTTAATCAACAAATATGTTGACGAAATATTTTTAAATGTGTTATATTTTAATAAAAAGTTCGGCTTAAACTAAGGCGGTGAATAAATTGAAAATATTATTAGCCGATTCAAACAGGGATTTCCTTACTTCTTTTAAAAAACTTCTTGAGCTTTCAGGACATGAAGTTATATGTGCATTTGACGGAACTCAGGTAATTCAGAAATTGCATGAACAAAATTCTGATATTGTTATTCTTGAAAACGATATTCCGAGAATTGCAGGAAAAATAATCATATCTCAGCTGAATAGCTCAGATATACCTGTAATTTCTATTCTGAGTTCAAAAATAAATTCAGATATACTTCTGAGTGACACGCTTTCAAATGCATATATAAGTCTTCCATTTTTCCCGTCAGAGCTTGAAGAACTTGTGACCCAAGTAACTGATAAAAAGAAAAAAGGTCAGAAAACTGTATATGAAGATATTGAAATAGATGAAGCTTCATTCAGACTTTGTGATAAACTGAGGGTAACAAATGAAGAGATCAATGTTATTAAAGCTCTTATAGACAAAGAAGATATAAATTCTAGAAAATCATGGCCGTATATAAGCTCTCTTAATAACAAACTGACTAAATTAAATAAAAAAACCCGCATTCGATATGTTATGCAGGAAGGATACAGGTTGGTGACGGATAATGAATAAAGCAAGAAAAAAATTTATAATCTATGCCGAATGTGCAATATTTGTGCTTCTTACACTTCTGTTGTCGGTAATAAATGTTGTAAATTTCACAATGGTAAGCGAAGATGCCGACAGGATAACGGAAATAATTGCATCAAAAAAAGGAACATTTGAGCATGATGCACCGGCAGAACCAAATACAAACAGACAGCAGTTCGGGAAAAATAAAGGTACATTTGAATTCATGGGTCCTGATTCACCCGAACTTAAAGCCTCAACAAGATATTTTACCTTTTCCTTTAATGAAGAAGGCAAAGCAAAAAAGATTGCATTTAATATTTCCGCTGTAACAGAGGAAGAAGCAGAATCATGGGCAAGAAGTCTTATAAATCAGAGTACAGGCTGGACAAATGTCAATTACCGATACAGAGTATATGAAATAAAGGATAAGACATATGTAACAGTAATAGATCAGGGGCGTGAGCTTCTGCCGTCATATCGTATACTTCTTATATCGATAGTCGGAGGTGCTGTACTTCTCGGACTGAGTCTTATAATACTCATATTTGTAGGAAAGAAGCTGTTCAAACCTCTCGAAGAATCGGACAGAAAACAAAAACAGTTCATTGCAAATGCGGAGAGGGATTTCAAAATGCCCCTTACGATAATAAATGCAAACACTGAGCTTTTGGAAAAAGAGCATGGTCAATCCGAGCAGACAAAAATAATAAACAAACAGATAAGGAAAATGACCGCCCTTGTAAAAGATCTATCAGTTCTTTCAATATCGGATGATAAAAATATCCCCGTGGCAAAAATAAATATCTCCGATTTTATCAATCGTCTTATAGATCATAACAGACCGAAATTTCAAGACAAAAATATCGAACTTACAACAAATATAGAAGATGATATTCTTCTTGGCGGAAATGAAGAAATAATCCGCAAGGCACTTATCGAACTTATCGACAATTCCCTTAAATATTCAGTAAGCAAAGCAAATTTTGAACTCAAAAGATCAAAAGACCGCATACAAATTCGTCAGATAAATGATACTACACTTCCAAACGGCTCGGCAGATCAGGTATTTGACCGCTTTACCATACTTTCAAATGCGGAAGGTGCAAATAATGCCGGACTCGGTCTTTCATATGTAAAGGATGCAGTTTCCGCACATAACGGAAGATGCCGTGCGAAAGTCAGTGACGGAAACTTTATATTACAAATTGATTTGTAAAAAAACAAATTTCATACGGAGGTGAAAAAATATGGCAGCTGTTTCAAATCCCATAGTTGTAATGAAACGATACGAAATGAAATATATCCTCAGTCCAGAACAGACGGAATATTTCAAAAAAAGTGTTGAAGGACATATGAAAGTAGACAAATTCGGTCTTACATCTATCGCTTCATTATATTACGATACGCCTGATTACAGACTTATAAGAACATCTATTGAAAAACCTCCTTTTAAAGAGAAAATAAGACTGAGGTCATACGGCATAGCAACAAATTCCTCACCTGTCTTTCTTGAACTGAAACGAAAAGCATACGGAATAGTGTATAAACGAAGGGTACAATCCACTATTCCTCTTGTCAAAAAATTCTTTGACGGTGAAGGAGATATATGTGCCGGCGGTCAGATAAACCGTGAAATAACAACTTTCAGGGATTATTACCAGACTTTAGTACCGGCTTGTATGATAATTTACGATCGTGTAGCATATTTCGAGCCGGGCGGAGATCTCAGACTGACCATAGACCATAACCCCCGTTACAGATATGAAGACCTTGATCTTTCGGTATCAATGGAGGGTAATTCACTTTTGAAAGACGGATATACGATCCTTGAAGTCAAAGTACAGCAGGCTGTTCCTTTATGGCTTTGCTCAATACTTACCGAAGGAAAAATATATAAAGGCAGCTTTTCAAAATACGGAGAAGCTTATAAACAACAATTACTGAAAGTTAAATGAAAGGAATTTTTGATTATGTTTGATTCTATTTATTCTACCCCCGTAGCTGCATCGGAGTTTTTTATAATGGCAGCGGCATCAATTGTTTCAGGTTTTCTGTATTCATGGATAATGTCATTCAGAATACGCTCGAAAAGAAGATTTTTTATAGTAGTATCAATAGTACCGTTTATCGTTTCGGCAGTGATAACATTCGTAAACGGCAACATAGGTGCAGGCGTAGCTGTAGGCGGTGCATTCAGTCTTATACGTTTCAGAAGTGCCCCCGGAAGTGCCGATGAAATCGCCGCTATACTTATTGCAATGGGCTCAGGCATTGCCTTTGGTATGGGATATGTTGCGTATGGTGTTGTGATACTTCTTGCACTTGCAGTAATATTTGTACTGCTTTCGTTCCTGCCGATATTTGAACACAAAGCAATGTCATCCGACAGACTTCTCAGAATAACTATCCCCGAATCCCTTGAATATTCGGGAGCTTTTGACGACACATTCAAACACTATCTCAGTTTCTATGAAAATGCCGGTGTAAAAACCACAGGAATGGGATCAATGTTCCGTCTTTCATTCCGTATAAGAATGAAAGATCCTTCTGAAGAGAAGGCATTCATTGATGAACTCCGCACTAAAAACGGTAATCTTGAAATAGCTATACTTCCATACACCGAACCACAAAATCAGCTCTGATAAAAATGTAAAGGAGAAATCACTATGTTAAGAAAAAAGACAGCTATTTTTATGGCTCTTATAATGTCTGCACTATGTCTTACAGCCTGCAATCAGGATACTTCAACTTCATCCTCTTCAGCGTCTGCAAATTCATCACAGACACAAAGCACTGCTGAAAACAATGCCTCAGAAAGTACAACAGATACTCCCTCACAAACTTCAACAGTATCAGATAACGGTTCATATTCTACAGAAATGTTTTCTGACGGAGATTTTAAAGATGTGACCTCAGAGGACGCAAATGCAACTATCACCCTTTCAGGAAGTGAGGGAACAATATCCGATACAACAAGAGGTTCATCAGGCAGTGAAGTTACAATAACTTCAAAGGGTACTTACCGTATAACAGGCTCATCCGACGGCGTATCTATAGTGGTAAATGACAGCACAAAATCCGGCAATATATATCTGATACTTGATAATGTGACCATGACAAATTCCTCAACATCATGTATAAACATACAGGCTGCAGATAAAGTAATAATCCAGTGTGTAGGCGAAAATAACATCACCTGTTCAAATTCGGATTCATCTGCAAAGGTTGACGGTGCAATATATGCAAAGAGCGATATAACAGTAAACGGAAGCGGCAGTCTGAATATAACATCCGCACTGCATGGTATCGTAGGAAAGAAAGATGTAAAGCTTACCGGAGGAAATGTAAATATCAATGCAGAGTCAATAGGTATACAGGCTTCTGATTCCCTGAGAACAGGCGGAGGAGAAATAAGCATAACCTCTGGGCATGATGGTATTCAGGTATCAAATTCCGATAATAACGCATATTTCTATTTTGAGAATGCTATAATGAATATCAATGCAGGCTATGACGGAATAGCAGTTACAGCAGATTCGGATAATACAGATTTCACAGGTTATCTTAAAGCAGTAAGCGGAACTATTTCGATCACATCAGGCGGAGGCTCTGATAATTCAAAGAACAGTTCAACATCCCAGAAGGGCATCAAATGTGCGGGCGATATTGATCTCAGCGGAGCAGGTCTTAATATTTCTTCAGCTGATGATGCAGTTCACGGCAAAGCAAATGTCACAATAGGCTCTGGCAGCTATGTACTTTCAAGTTCAGATGATGGTATTACCGCCTCAAAGGATATTACAATAAATGACGGTGCTGTTTCGGTAACAAAATCATACGAGGGTATAGAAGCAGCCAATATCACAATAAACGGAGGCGAAGTGAACGTAACTTCCAGTGATGATGGTATAAATACATCCGGCGGTTCAGATACATCTTCAAATGACGATAACCCGTGGGGAGCATCGACTGATTCAGCTCTCACCATCAACGGAGGAAGTGTGTACGTAAATGCAAACGGTGATGGTCTTGATTCAAACGGCTCTATCTATATCACAGGAGGTACTGTTATAGTTGAAGGCCCGACAGACAACGGTAACGGTGCTATTGATAAGGGTGACGGAAACGGCTGTGTAGCAAGCATAACAGGAGGTACTTTACTTGCAATAGGTTCAAGCGGAATGGCTGTAAATTTTGATACCGGCTCACAGTGTTCTGCACTTGTATCACTTTCAGGTGACAGCGGTACTGAAATAAAGGCTGATGACGGCTCAGGCTTCACATTCACCACTACAAAGAAATTTGAATGTGTAGTTTATTCCTCACCGTCAATGACTCAGGGAAATACCTACACTCTTAATGCAGGTTCTTCATCATCAACCATGGACTTCTCTTCATCACTTTATTATTCTGATGTTCAGACAAGAGGAGGAATGGGAATGCCCGGAGGACGCAACTAAAATAAAAATGCTCTATAGATGGTCGCCATCTATAGAGCAATTTTTTTATGTGTCTTTAAAGAGATTCTTTACTTTGTCAAAGAAACTTGAACGCTTATGATAATTATTTGCCGAACAGGATTTATCAAATTCCGCAAGAATTTTCTTTTGTTCGTCATTAAGATTTCTCGGAACTTCGATAGTTACCTTTACATACTGGTCTCCCCTGCCCTTTGAATTAAGGTGAGGAATACCCTTGCCCTTGAGTTTGAAAATATCTCCGGGCTGAGTTCCGGGATGAACAGTATAGCTTGACTTACCGTCAAGAGTAGGCACTACCACATCATGTCCCAAAGCTGCCTGAGCAAATGTTATAGGTATCTCGCACCATACATCATCGCCCTTACGTTCAAATATTTCGTGCTTTTTGACAACAACATATACATGAAGATCACCTGCCGGGCCTCCGTTATATCCGCTGTTTCCATGACCACCGATATTAAGTATCTGATCCTGATTGATACCTGCCGGAATAGTTACCGTTACAGTTCTGGTCGAGCGTATTCTTCCCACGCCTGAACACTTCGGACAGGGTTTTTCTATTACCTTGCCCTTACCGCGACATTTTTCACAAGTCTGAGAAGTCTGTACAACACCGAAAGGTGTACGCTTCCGAACTGTTACTGTACCTGTACCTGTACAATCAGGGCAGGATTTAAGATTAGTACCCTCTGACGCACCTGTACCCTTACAGTCTTTACAGGTTTCGACATTCTGGTATGTAACCTCTTTTTTACAGCCTTTTGCTGCTTCTTCAAATGTTATGGTAACAGAAGCTTCTACATCCGAACCTCTTCTTGGTGCATTCTGATTCTTCGGACTTCTTCCCCCGAAACCACCGAAAAAGCTGTTGAATATATCTCCTATATCTATATCCTGACCAAAAGGATTTGCTCCGCCGTAAGCTGTAGAGCCTGCTCCGAAATTCGGGTCAACTCCCGCAAAACCGTATCTGTCATATCTTGATCTCTTATCACGGTCTGAAAGGACTTCATAGGCTTCGTTAACTTCCTTGAACTTTGCCTCTGCTTCCTTGTTACCGGGATTCAGGTCAGGGTGATATTTTTTTGCCTGCTTACGGAAAGCCTTTTTAATTTCATCCTCTGAAGCACCCTTCTGTATACCGAGAACCTCATAATAATCTCTTTTATCTGCCAATTAAGACCACCTCAGTACTTTATGAACATATGATCTGTGATACATTTCCCAAAAAGTTTAAGGAAATGACGTACAACATAAAATCGCCAAAAGGGAAAACCGTACCTTCGGCTTTCCCTGTAGGCTGTTACTTTGAAAAATGACTATTACTGGTCATCATCAACATCTGTGAAATCTGCATTATATACACCACCATTGTTGCCGGTATCTGGAGCCTGCTGAGCAACTGCACCCTGTGCTGCCGCATCCTGATAAAGTTTTTCAGATACAGCATACATTGTCTTCTGGAGATCATCCTTTGAAGACTGGATATTATCCATATTTGTTCCTGCAAGAGCTGCTTTTACAGAAGCAACCTTATTGGTAAGGTTTTCCTTATCCTCATCAGAGATATGCTCACCGTTTTCGCTGAGAAGCTTTTCTACAGCATAAACGAGGTTTTCAGCTTCGTTTCTCTTGTCAACTTCTTCTCTGCGTTTCTTATCCTCAGCAGCATACTGCTCTGCATCCTTGATAGCTTTTTCAATATCATCCTTATTCATATTTGTGCTGGATGTGATAGTAATATGCTGTTCTCTGCCTGTACCGAGGTCTTTAGCAGAAACATTAACGATACCGTTTGCATCTATATCAAATGTTACTTCGATCTGTGGTACACCTCTTCTTGCTGGTGGAATACCATCAAGTCTGAACTGACCGAGTGATTTGTTATCCCTAGCGAACTGTCTTTC
>OMZF01000182.1 GCA_900315465.1 uncultured Eubacteriales bacterium
TGTCGAAACAGATACATCTGCCATATCAGCTGTTTCCGAAGCATCAGTAAAGCAGGAAAGTATTTCTGTCGGAGAGCCGAGTAAACCGGAATCGTCAGTTTCTGTCGAAGAAAGCAGCGATGACAGCAATAAATTTAATTGGGTATTCAAAAACGTAAAAGAGCCTGTCATTGAAGATACGGTTTATACGGAACATCCCGAAAAAGTGACAAACGGAAAACCTCAACAAACGGCATCACCTGCAATATATCTTGATTTTGAAAAGGCAGAAAAAATTATCCGTGAAAATCCGAAGTTTTCTTCTATGGAGTTTGTCAATCAGGAAATGGAAAATCAGAACTTTGGAAACTCAGCAAGCGTTTCAGGCTCAGATCAAGTATTTGTTTCCAAAACAAAATGGCTGAGAGGATCCGATAAAACACTTGACGAATACAAAAAATATTATGCTGAAAAAGTTGGCACTCTTGAATTGGGTGAGGACAATGTACGCATTGAAACAAAGCATGAATATACTCAATACGACAAACCGAATGAATGTTCCGTTTATATAAAAAATAACGGCATTACTCAGGACGAAGTGTTTGAACTGCTGAAAGGCATATTCAATGAACCAATAGCCGAGTATCTTGTATATAATAAACCTGATGATTACAAAGAAGGAGATGATGAGTTCATATCTTCAAATTATTTAAAAACATCAGACGGAAAAGGCGAATATTATTTTAAATTCCATGCAAGTAATTTTTCATTTATTACTGAAATAACATACAGAGATGGAAATACATCGGGTAATAACAACTATAAAAACAATTATCAGCCGATGGAATGGGGATTTTCTTTCTCGGATATGCTTGATGTTGATTTCGGCAATACTGATTATAACAAGCCCGAGGATTTTTTCAGCAAGGTTCTGCAATATGACACCAAATATGATCCCTATGAAAGAACAACTGTCGAGTCCGAAATGCTTGACCAGATCAAATTCAGCGACAGCTCCATTATGTCAGAATTTGAGATAAAAGCACATCGTATATCAGAACCGACTGAAACGAATATAATACAAGGCAGTCTTGAAGGCAATATCGGAGATCAAAGAGGTGATGGAGCAAGAAGTCTTAATATCGGAGGAAAAATCACCAGACAGAAGGACGGAAATATTGATATACACTCTCTTAGTATATCTTTTCCGACAACAGTCTATGTCATTGATGCCGATTATGATGCAGCCATTGCCAATGAGTGTTTAGAGATAGCGAAGCAGCATGCTGTTGATGTATTCAAACTCGATAAAAAGATATTTGACAGCACTGAAGCCAAAATGACCGATAAAGAACCGACTCCATCTACCAAAACAAGGTCACTTGAATTAACAGTAAAAGATGTTCAGTTCAATATCTGGAAACAGGATAGAAAAGTTACCTTGGGATTCGGTGCGTCGGGTGAAGGTTTCTATATCGGTACACCGAATGTAAGATCAAAATATCATTCAGGATTTAGTTTCAGCGTTGAATAAGTTTTTTCAAGAAAAGTATGTAAGTGAGGGCGTAAAAAAAGATATTGTAAAACGCAGTGTGTAAGCTTATTTGGTTTGCACAGGGAGTGTAAATGAAGTGCGTAAGTCGAAAAAATATAAAATCGGCTTATGCACTTTCATTTTTTAGTGAGGTGTGATAAAGTGAAAGAACGGATAAAAAATGGAGGAGAAAATCATGTCAGGCAGAAAAATAAAGAGAAATCTTCATTACTCATAAATTTAGCTCAAAGCTCTTTTGTTTGTTCTTTTGTTAAATAATTAAGCCTGACACAAATAAGCAGTTGTGTTTCAATCTCTGCATTTGAACCCCTTGCAATGGTCAGAAAATGTACATCGGCGATTAAGACGAGATCGACTAACCCATGGGCCTCCAAATCAGAAGGGTAACACAATGGTATACATAAAGCAAAACGACAGGAAAGCTTTCACACTCTCCTGTCATAATTTTACGCGCCTGGAGGGACTCGAACCCCCGACCTACTGGTTCGCAATCGGCGAGCCGCCGCTCCCATAATCTCTATCCGGCATTTTACAATAAAACAACAGTATACATAAAGCAAAATGACAGGAAAGCTTTCACACTCTCCTGTCATAATTTCGCGCGCCGGGAGGGACTCGAACCCCCGACCTACTGGTTCGCAGGCGGCGAGCCGCCGCTCCCACAATCTCTATCCGGCATTTTACAGTAAAACAACA
>OMZF01000111.1 GCA_900315465.1 uncultured Eubacteriales bacterium
AGCTCGTTGATACTGTACAGGTTGCTGTACTTGAGCGAGAAGCCCCCGCCTCTAAGCGTTAGCGTAGGCGGCGGGAGTATGTCACCAGCAAAACATATGTTTATATATTTTTGAAATAGAAAACTTAAAGCCGGACTGTACACGATCAGCCCGGCTTAAATTTTTTGATTTTAATAAATAGTTATCTGTTTTCCTTTGTGATTACCATTTCAACGTAATCACCGTTTATTCCGACAGTTATTTCGTCAGCGATATTTGCTATAATAGATTTTTCAAGTTCATCCCACTTTTGTGTATCACTGTCATCTTTTTCACCCTGTATAGATTGTCTGTAGTTTGAAAGTGACCACATATTGTATGAATTAAAGGCTTCCATTTCATACGGGTCATAACCGGAAAAACCGCCATAGTAATCTGTTAAAGGTGCTGAGCCCGAAAATTTCATTCCTGCCATGTAGGTCTGGAAAATGTCCTTGAGTTTACCCATTATACCTTTTGCAGCAGCGTTTTTACCGCTTGTAGAAGCATCAATAAAAGTGCTTCTTATATCACCGTCCATATTTACCAATGCTTTAAGATGGATATAGTACGCATATTGGTCATCATCTATCCACACATTTGCATGAAATTGACCTGCGATTGATTTGACCATGCTTAATAATTCTTCTGCAAGAAGACGTATATGAATTTTTTCTTTATTATTCAGCTGTTTATACTGAGCATATTTTTCTGTTTCGCTGAAAACGTCATCCCATCCGTCTCCTGCGTTACTTACAAATATTATATCTGTTTTCATAAAAATCTTTTCCCCCGATAAATAGTATAATTATAACAAATGCTGCTGTTCAGACCGAACAAGCTACTATTAAATGATACCATATTTTTTGAAATAAATGTGCAATAATTATTTTATATAATTACCAAAGATTCTATCGAAATATCGGTAATTTTGTTTATTATTCTACTTTATCTGCGGATGCACAAGCTGACAAAACCAAAAAGGTCGTGCAGATCAGATAATGTATGAAAACAAGAGAAAGAGAAAAGCAGGTCGTACTGTTCGTTGATCAAAACTTTATAAACAAAAATACACCTGCGTAAACGGGTGCATTTTATTTTCAGGATTCAGTTTGTATCAATATATTTTATCCATAATTTGGCGAGTGTATCCTGACCGGCAGCAGTGGGATGACAAAGCTCGAGAGTTTCCAGAAATTCACCCGACTGAGCAATATCGGCAAGCCTGATATTTCTTTTTTTGCATGAATCACGTATTACATTATTATAATCGTCAATATGATAGCTTACGGGGGCATCAGGAAATATCCGGTCTTTATGATCTTTGACATAGCCTCTTACCAGAGTACCGCAAATGATCTGTGAATCAGGGTATACTTCTCTTATTCTGTCAAGCATTATGCCGTATGCAAATATAAAAGATAAAAAGTCGTGGTCATTATTATAATCCGGATATATTTTTCTTCCGTAGCCGAAATCATTAAATCCTATATTCACCAGAATAATATCCGGTTTATTAAAAGCGGTACAAAGACTGTTTATTCTTTGATAAGTATTTGCAGCAGGGAATTTATCCCCTGTGACAAGACTGCCTGAATAAGAGTTATTGGTGCATAACTGAGCTCCAAGGTGAGTAATAACTTTGTGCCACCACATATCCTCAACACCTTTTATCCCGTTTATCTCTTTATGGTATTCATCATAGTAAATAGAATAACCTTTTGTATTACAGCCTTCAAATGTACTTATAGAGTCACCTAAAATCGAAACATATTTCATATACGCCATACCTGCCTGATTTCTTTAAAAATAATATAGCATACTATTTATCAATTGACAATGACTTTTAAGAGTATTTGTGATATAATATTAAAGAGTAAAATACACAATGGGGGGTTAAAAAATGACTGTAGGATTTATCGGAGCAGGAAAAGTCGGGTTTACACTTGGTAAATATTTTGCAGTAAACGGCATTGAAATTTCTGGTTATTACAGCCAAAGTTATGATTTCGCCGAAAAAGCGGCTGATTTTACGGAAAGCAGGGCATTTAATAATATTGGCGGGCTTGTAAGAGAATGTGATGTGATATTTATAACAACACCCGATTCGTCAATCAAAGATATATATTTGTCCTTAATAAAATATGATATAAAGGGAAAACAGATATGCCATTGCAGCGGAGCGTTATCTGTAAAAGAGGCATTTCCTGAAATAAAAAAGTATTGGGCAGAGGGGTATTCGATACATCCGCTTTTTCCTGTAAGTGATAAATATAATTCTTACAAAGAAATAGGAAGTGCGTATTTTTCGATAGAGGGTGACGAGCTTCATATAAATGAATGGAGGATATTTTTTGAAAAGCTTGGTAATCCTGTAAAGATACTGTCAAGTGAGCATAAAACGGAATATCATGCCGCCTGTGCCATAGCAAGCAACCTTGTATGTGCTGTTATAGAGGAAAGCATTGAGATGATGACAAAATGCGGATTTACAAGTGAACAGGCTCTATGTGCATTGACCCCTCTTATAAGTGCAAATATCAGTAACATAATAAAAACCGATCCTGTCACCGCACTTACAGGGCCTGTTGAACGCTGTGACTGTGAAACAGTAAGTAAACATATGGGTTGTTTTGAAAGTGACACAGACAGGGAATTATATCGTGCTGTTTCATTAAAGCTTATAACTCTCGCACAGAAAAAACATCCCGATACAGACTATTCACAGCTTATAAAAATACTTGATAAAAATACCGCACCCTGAATCTCAAGGTGCGGTAAACTATTATGCAAGTTCTCCATGCTTTTCATATTTAGCAGTACGAACTATTTTGTTATTATCATCAACAAATACAACGGAAGGCTGATACGATTTTGCTTCCTGAGGTGTCATAGAAGCGTATGACATTATAATTACAAGATCTCCTCTTTGTCCCGAACGTGCGGCGGCACCGTTAAGGCATATCATACCGCTGCCACGCTCACCGGCTATAACATAAGTTTCGATACGGCTTCCGCTGTTCACGTTCACGATATGAACGTGTTCATACTCATAAAGTCCAGCCGCATCCATCAGATCTTCGTCGATGGTTATACTGCCGACATAATTCAGTTCAGCCTGAGTGATAACTGCACGGTGTATCTTACATTTCAGCATTGATAATTCCATTCTTATCTCCTTTTGTTATATAACATCCTCTGTAAAGAAATTATCTATAAGTCTTGTTTTGCCGATGAATACAGCAATGGCACAAAGTGCAGGACGGTCAAGGTCGGAAATCTGCTGCATTGTTGCAAGGTCAACTATTTTTACATAATCAATTTTTGCAAGCGGTTCGGCATTTATATGATCTTTCATTGCTTTAATAATTACAGAACAATCTTTTTCGCCGTTTTTTACCATATCAGAGCCGAGGTTTATCGATTGTGAAAGTACAAGAGCGGCTTTTCTTTCATCGGGGCTGAGATAAGTATTTCTTGAACTTTTGGCAAGACCGTCATTCTCACGAATTATAGGACAGCCGATTATCTGTATATCAATATTAAGATCATCGACCATATGTTTGATAACTGCAAGCTGCTGAGCATCTTTTTTGCCGAAGTAAGCACGGTCTGGTTTTACGATGTTGAAAAGCTTAGAAACAACTGTGCAAACACCTCTGAAATGCACAGGGCGGCTAAGCCCGCAAAGCTCTTCCGTCAGAACTGTCATGTCAACGAATGACGAAAAACCGTCATGGTACATTTCTGATGGATCGGGATGAAATATCAGGTCACAGCCGTGAGCCTCAGCAAGAGCAGCATCATGGTCTATATCACGGGGATAGCTTTCCAGATCCTCAGCGGGCCCGAACTGCATCGGATTTACAAAATCTGAAACAACAGTCTTATCATTATCACGGTGTGAAGCATCAATAAGACTTGCATGACCTTCGTGAAGATAACCCATTGTAGGAACAAGACCAACAGAAAGTCCCTGAGCTCTCCATTCTTTTACCTGTGAACGTACTTCATGTATCGTAGTTACTATTTTCATTATTCATTATCCTCCAAAAGCTTGTTTATAATATCGTCATCAATGGCATAGGTATGCTCTTCAGACGGGAAAGCTGTATTTTTTGTTTCGGTGATATAATCATTTATACCTTTTCGCATCATATCGCCGAGATCTGCAAAGCGTTTAACGAATTTAGCTGTATGACCGGTAGTAAGACCGAGCATATCCTGATATACAAGCACCTGACCGTCACAGCCGTTTCCTGCACCTATACCAATGGTTGGTATAAAAAGTTTTTTAGTAATAATATCGGCAAGCTTTGCAGGTATGCCCTCAAGTACCACGGCACAAGCACCTGCCTGCTGTATTTTGAGTGCATCATCAATAAGTTTTCTTGCCTTTTCAAAAGTTTTGCCCTGAACCTTAAAACCTCCGAAAGCATTAACAGACTGTGGTGTAAGTCCTAAATGTGCAACAACAGGTATTGAAGCATTAACAATAGCTTCGATCTGCTCACAAACTTCCGCCCCGCCTTCAAGCTTTACGGCGTTTGCACTGCCCTCTTTAATAAGTCTGCCGGCATTGATAACAGCCTCTCTTACGCTTACCTGATATGACATAAATGGCATATCAGCAACAACAAAGGCATTTTCGACACCTCTTGCAACAGCAGCAGTATGGTGTATCATATCTTCCATAGTGACAGGCAGAGTATTTTCGTAGCCGAGCATAACCATACCGAGAGAATCACCCACGAGAATTGAATTTACACCACATTCGTCGATGATTTTTGCTGTTGTGTAGTCATAAGCAGTAAGCATCGTTATTTTATCGCCCGATTGCTTCTGCTGGAGGAGGGTAGAAACAGTATTTTTCATAGCATATCGCTCCTTTGAATAATGTTACCTTTCCGCAACACTGCGGATAAGATACAGTCGGGAAACGGCACAACTGCACCGCTGATTTAGTTATATCACAAAGCGTTTTCAAAGTCAAGCAACGAACAAAGTACCGGTGTAGAGTTCGTGAATTTAATTCGCTGAAAAACGATATAAAATATGATAATATTAAATCAGTGTTTTGTGTATAGAACAAAAGGATGTGAGAGTGTGAGTTTTATTATAAAAAACAATGTGCTGGAAATGTACATAGAAGAAAATGATGAAACGGAAGTTATAATTCCCGAAGGTGTAAAACATATAGCGGATGAAGCGTTCAGAAGCTGTAGGAAACTTGAAAGTATTATTATTCCATATGGCGTAAAAAGTATAGGAAGATGGACATTTGCAAATTGCAGACACCTTAAAAATGTCACCCTGCCAAACAGATGAATTTATTACAGAACGCAATATCGTAAATATTATAGATCATGCAAATTCAAATGCACGAAAAGGAGGGGATGTACAGATACAGGTTTATATAATGGATTATAAGAACAGAAAATTCCCTGATTTTGACCCAATGAAAGAATTAAAAATTGATTAAAAACTCTTTACAAATACTATTTACTGTGATACAATAATAGCGTGATATGAAAGCACGAAAGACCTTAGGGCAGGGTGAAATTCCCTATCGGCGGTATAGCCCGCCTGCTTGTCAAAGACGAGCTGATTCGGTGAAATTCCGAAGCCGACGGTGACAGTCCGGATGAAAAAGGTTGTGTATGATACAGAATTTGTTTAAGCCCTATGGAATTTTGGTTCCGTAGGGCTTTTTTTAGGTGTGCCGCTGCACCATATTTATACTATGCATCATAACAAACCTGTCATTCTGAGCGAAGCGAAAAATCTTTCCGGAACAACTGCTTTATTCAAAAGATCCCTCGTTACATTCGGGATGACAGCCAACTCGTCATTCTGAGAAACTTAGCGTACCTGTCATTCTGAGCGAAGCGAAGAATCTTTCCGGAACAACTGCTTTATTCAAAAGATCCCTCACTACGTTCGGGATGACA
>OMZF01000186.1 GCA_900315465.1 uncultured Eubacteriales bacterium
AAAAGCCTTAATCCTTCCGAAAGAATATTTTTTGCAGCATTGACATCTCTATCATGGATAGTTTGACATTTTGGACATACCCACTCCTTTATGCTGAGTTCTGTTTTTACTCTTTTGCCGTTATCGGTCAGTATCGTGGTTTTTCTTAGATTTGCATATATGCACACGATCTCTGTTTCATCATATTTGATAATACCATGCTCTGTAGATATTTCAAATATTTGCTTTTCTCTGAAAATTATATCAAATGCCCTGAAAAGCCTGTCCTTTTCCACAGGCTTTTCAAAATAACGAAAAACCTTAAGATCCATGGCTTCATCAAGGTATCTCATAAATGCAGTTGTTATGATAAGTATAGTATCCGGACTATGTTTCAGAAGTTCATATCCCGTCTGTATACCGTTCAGTTCATCCATTTCAACATCAAGTATTGCAATATCAATCATCTTCCTCTTGTCATCAAACGTATTTATATTACTTTCAAGCATTTCCTTTCCTGAGGAGTAGTCAAGAATCTGTACATCCTGTTTCTTTTCATCAAAGTATTCTTTAACAAGGGTTTTGATCTGTATTCTGCTTTCGTCGTTGTCATCGCAAATCACAATTCTTTTCATTAAAACACCGCCATTTTTTAGCTTTTACTTTTTTAATATATCATATTGATTTACAAAATACAATAATAATTCAACTGATGATTGAAAACGGTGAGTTTTTGCTTTATTACTAAAAAATGTTTCCGTTAATTACAGATGTATGCTATAATATAGTGTATATTAATGTAAGAGGAGTGATATAGTATGAAAATTCTGAACACGATGCCCTCGGACGATGGTTTTTTTATGCCTGCGGAATACAGTAAGCATTACGGCTGTATTCTGATATGGCCGCACAGAAGGGATTCATGGCAGAACGGTGCTTATGCCGCAAGACGTGCATTCAAGGCTTTGATAGAAGCAATCTCAAAATCTGAAAAGGTAATAGTATGTGCAAGATATGATGATTATGATAATGCCCGTGAAATGCTGCCGCCCGAAGTCCGTGTTATCGAAATGAACAGCGATGATAGCTGGGCAAGGGATGTCGCTCCCACATTCGTTACAAACGGTAAGGAAATTCGTGGTATAGACTGGGGATTCAATGCATGGGGAGGACTTTTTGATGGTCTGTATTTTCCTTGGGATAAGGATAACCGCATGGCAAGAAAGCTTTGTGATATGCTTGATAAGGACAGCTATAATATGAGGTCATTCATTCTTGAGGGAGGTTCTGTCCATACCGACGGCGAGGGTACTCTTTTAACAACAGAGGAATGTTTGCTCAGTAAGGGAAGAAATCCTTCAATGACAAAACAGGAAATCGAAAATACGCTTTGTTCATGTCTTGGAGTAAAAA
The DNA here is from genome assembly GCA_900315465.1 of uncultured Eubacteriales bacterium. Classification (GTDB taxonomy): domain Bacteria; phylum Bacillota; class Clostridia; order Oscillospirales; family Acutalibacteraceae; genus UBA1213. The sequence goes on from OMZF01000186.1 coordinate 1,393, forward strand.
AAATAATATGGCTCAGGCGTGGCATATACCATGATGAAACCAACGGACATATAGATAATATCTGTGCATTTACTTCTCCCGGTGAAGTTGTGCTTGCATGGACTGATGATAAAAATGACCCTCAGTATGAAATATCAAAAGAGTGTCTGAATATACTTGAAAATTCTGTTGATGCAAAGGGAAGAAAAATAAAGGTGCATAAAATGTATTTGCCAAAACCTGTATGCATTACAGCAGAAGAATGTGATGGTCTTGACAATATGGACGGAGAGCCCACCCGTATACCTGATGAAAGACTTGCTGCTTCTTATGTCAATTTCTATATTTCAAACGGTGCTGTGATATGTCCTCAGTTCAGTGATGATAACGACAAACGGGCAGTTGAACTTCTGAAAGAGCTTTTCCCCGACAGAGAGGTAATCGGCATACAGTCAAGAGATATACTTATCGGCGGAGGAAATATACATTGTATAACTCAGCAGATACCATTTTTTGATAAGGAGATTAAGTGATATGAAAAAAGTAAAAGTTGCCGCTGTACAGATGTCAATGACACCGGACAGCGAAAAAAATATTGATAAGGCAGAGGAGCTTGTAAGACGTGCGGCAGGTGAGGGAGCTAAAATAATCCTTTTGCCCGAGCTTTTTGAAAATTTGTATTTTTGTCAGGAAAGAAATTACGATTATTATAATTTAGCATACGAAACAATGGAAGATCCTGCTGTACAAAGATTTTCAAAAGTTGCCGCAGAACTTGAAGTTGTAATTCCCATAAGTTTTTATGAAAGGCATATCAACAGCATATATAATACTGTAGCAATGATAGATGCAGACGGTACAGTAATGGGAACATACCGCAAATCGCATATACCCGATGACCATTTTTATCAGGAAAAATTCTATTTTACCCCCGGAGATACAGGCTTTAAAGTATGGGATACAAAATACGGCAGAATAGGAGTAGGAATATGCTGGGATCAGTGGTTTCCTGAAGCGGCAAGATGTATGGCACTGAAAGGTGCAGAGCTTCTGCTTTATCCTACAGCAATAGGAAGTGAGCCTATTCTTGAGGTAGACAGTATGCCGCATTGGAGAAGATGTATGCAGGGACATAGTGCGGCAAATATCATTCCTGTTATTGCTGCCAACAGGACAGGTACAGAAAAAGTTACTCCTTGTGCAGAAAATAATAATCAGAGTTCAGAGCTTTGTTTTTACGGTTCATCATTTATTACAGATGAAACAGGAGAAATAATAGTACAGGCGGACAGAGTAAGCGAGGGTATAATAACAGCGGAATTTGATCTTGAGGAAATAGCTGATATGCGTTTCAGCTGGGGACTTTTCCGTGACCGCAGACCCGAACTTTATACTCCGATAACGGATAAGGGGTGATAATTTGACACAGCAGCCAAAAACAAATTATCAGCTTGTTCTTGATAAAACACTTGCTGAGATAACAAAAGAGGGAAAAAGACCCTCTCTTATGCTTCATAGCTGTTGTGCCCCATGCAGCAGTTATGTAATGGAATATCTTACCAAATATTTTGATATAACCATATTTTATTATAACCCCAATATTTCGCCTGAAGAAGAATATCGTCACAGAGTCGAAGAACAGAAAAGACTTATTTCAGAGATGTGTCCTGATGTAAAATTCATTGAAGGAAAATACGAACCTGAAAAATTCTATGAAATGGCAAAGGGACTTGAAAAAGAACCCGAGAGAGGCAAACGCTGTTTAAAATGTTACCGTATGCGGCTTGAAGCCACGGCAAAACAGGCACTTGAAAGCGGCAGTGATTATTTCACAACAACACTTTCCATATCACCGCAAAAATCCTCAGCTGTAATTAATGAAACGGGAAAAAACGTAAGCGAAGAATACGGCATACCATATCTTTTTTCTGATTTCAAGAAAAAAGGAGGATATAAAAGGTCGATAGAATTATCAGCAGTATATAATTTATACCGTCAAAATTTCTGCGGATGTATTTATTCAATTAGCAATTAGCAATTAGCAATGTTCAATTAGTGGTTATTCTGCTTTACTTTGCTTTTCGTATTTTGAAAAGATGTATGGTAGTGTATGGTTGTGTACCCTTTTATAAACTTTTATATATTAATTTTAGTTTTAATTTTTTTACACGAAGGTATGTAAACCATACACAACCATACATCCATACATCATTTTTGCGTATTTAGAATTATTATTAAGCATATAGGTGACGGGGTGACGACCATGACGGCACTTTATAAACTTTTATATATTAATTATTGATTTATTTTTTCTTACACGAAGGTATATAAACCCGTCAACCCCGTCACCCTCGTCATACAGTGCTTGAATTCTTTTGCTTTCGGCAGCTTGCTTGACAAGATCAGGCTGTACAGTCCGCTTTCATTGATAATTACTGCCTGTGATTTGTGGTTTTATCTTCTTCATCAACGTGTTTTGATATAGCATCCTTATTTTAGTTCAGCGTAGTAAATTTGAGCTAACCATCAACTCCACACTCCACTCTCAACACTCCACACTAAAAAAATGGCTGCTGTACCAATGAAAGCACAACAGCCATTTTTATTCAGCGTATTAAATTTGAGCAGCCAAACAGTTGCACATTGCTAATTGTTTACGGCTTTTTTGAAACGGGTATAGAACATAACAAATGACAATACGGACAACAAAGCCCAGATACCCGCAAATATCCAGAAATAATTGAAAAATGAATTAAAATAACTCACAAAAAGATTATATAAAGAGCGTGAACTGATATTCGCCTTGGACACAAATCCCATAATACCCACAACAGCAGGTATTACCGCAGTCGTAAGAGTTGCTCCGATAAGTCCGTAGCAAAGATACCTGTATCGACGATGCTTATATTCGTTAGTAAAATATAGTATTGCAGCTATTCCCAAAGCAAGTATCGCAAGCACTATTTCTGTTACTCTTAAAGGAGTATCAAGCTTTGATATGTAGTTTCCAAGTACCGAAAAGAACGGTATAGATACGTGTGCTACATATAATTCAGCTACCTTGTCTACAAGATAACTGAGGTTCGCTTCACTTGCTTTTTCTCTGTCAATATTGTTTTCTTCGATATAGTCGTTTAATGCACCGAGCATGGTTTGTTTAAAATGTGTTGTATTTACAAGAGTGGATTCTCCCGTATAAAAAGCGTCGATATATTCGCCTTCGATTTCTATAAAATCTAATTTCTTTACAAAATCATCAACAAATTCATCAGACAGACCGCTGGCATGTCCCAGATTTTTCATACCATCAGAAAATTCTTCACTTACAAATTCATAATAGCCTGTACCCGACATGGCAGATTTCATAAAATCTCCCGAAAATACAGTCAGCCTCAGCACAAGGCACACCGAAAGCAAAAACAGTACAAAAGACAGAACGAATGAAAGAAATATATATACCAGCGATTTGAATCTCGATTTTTTTGACCTCTTATGTGATCTATGTGACATACTTCCCCACCTCAGCTATTCTTATCTATAACAGGGCCTGAAACGAATTTCGCATAAACAAAACACCTGTAAGGCGTAAGTCCGAGTTCGTCAAACGGATAACAAGTGTACATAATAAGATTTTCCTTTTCTGCAAGAAGATCGTAAGCAGTCTTATCCGTACTGAGTTTTACCTGTACATCTGTTATTTCATAGGTATAGTTTCCGTAGCTTGTACGAAGCTTTACCTTTTGCCCTGCTTTTGCATATTTAAGTCCGTTAAAGTAGGTATTGTTATGACCTGCCACCAATATTGTCCTTCCGTAGCCCGGTATAAAGCTTCCGGAATAAACTCCCACACCGTTATTCAGCTGAACATCTCCGTCACCGAAAAACATATTATCCTGTATCTGACAATCCTCAATTATAAGCTCTCCGAAAAGATCACCATAGACCGGATATTGTATTGATGAAATGGGAACAGTCCTTGGGGTCTGAGGTTTATCGGGATCGTATACATCTTCTTCCTCTGCTACCGGCACAAAGATATTTTCATACTTGCTGCTTTTGGTTTCTCCCGTTCCCGAAAAGAACAGGTTACTTACAGCTATCAAGCCATACGTTGACGGATATACAACTGCTGTACATATCCCTAAAATAAGTACACAAAAGATAATGGGAAGAATCACGAAATTCTTCCCATTTATCGTGCGATGTGAGGAGTGATGCTTATGCATCAACAGACTCCTTCTTAGAAGTCTTGAACAGGTAGATAC
>OMZF01000110.1 GCA_900315465.1 uncultured Eubacteriales bacterium
AGCTCGTTGATACTGTGCAGGTTGCTGTACTTGAGCGAGAAGCCCCCGCCTCTAAGCGATAGCGTAGGCGGTGGGAGTATGTCACAAGGGAAATAACTTCTCCAGAATCCCCGTCAATGCAGACAGATCTGTCTTCAATTTCTTTTGGGCAATATGCTTCATTATAGTTAAGACAAGCATATACTGCATTCGGATTTGAATATGTCATTTGCCAGAATGGGTATTTAACTATTACAGGTGTGTTAGAGCCTATTCCTATTTCAAGAAACAGGATATGCAGATTTTCATGTTTTTGAAGAAAATCCGAATAAGCATACGATGCCTTATGCCATCCTTCATCCTCCACAAAAGTATCATCTGAGCGTAAATTCATTATCATATCACTGTCATCTATGGGGCATTTCGGAATAAGCGATGACGGAATTTTCATAAGAATTTCTTTATTTTCGGGTATTTCAAATATACCGTCACTGTTTTGTTCAAATCCCTGAGCCTTTATGGCATCAATTACCCACTGTTCATTATCGAATGTCTGAATTATATCGGGATTTACGCTTTGAAACAAACCGTAATCACCCTGCGTATAAAAGAGTCTGCTTTTGTCAAACCCTGCTTTCTGAAAACAGTGGTCAACATTTGTAGTTATAACAAAATAGTCCTTATCCTTTACCAGATCATACAGAGCGTTATATACTGGCTTAGGCGGATTCATGTAACGATTTATATAAATGTATCTTGCCCAGTATGCCCAGAATTCTTCTTTGGAGGGAAAAGGGTAAAATCCTCCTGAATACATATCCTTAAAGCTATATTTCCGTCTGAAATCGTAAAAATATTTTTCAAATCTTTCACCGCTGTAAGTAAAACCGGCAGCAGTTGAAAGTCCTGCACCTGCACCAATGATTATAGCATCTGCTGTTTCAATTTCCTTTTTTAGCTTACTGATATTTTCTTCTCGTGTATTTTTCCTTTAAAATATCTGAGTCCCGAAATTCCTTTATTAATAGTTTCCTGATAGCCGTTTATATAATTCATTCGTGAGTCCTCCTTAGTGATGAATCTTAATGTTTGCTGCTTACAATTACATTATAAAGACATTATTAGGATTTTGCAAGTACGCACTTTTTTGTTACATAGTCATAATTAAGTAACCTTTAAGCAAAGAAAACAGCAGGCAATTTATTGTCTACTGTTTTTTTTGACATTTCAGCAATAATTGACACCCAAATAGTGAAATGTTATAATAAATTCGGATGGTATCGGGATAATATGCAAAAAGGGGAATAAAATATGGGCTTTTTGGTTAAAGACGGTGTATTGAAAAAGTATATACCTAAGCGAGGCATCAGAAATGTTGTGATACCATATGGCATAAATGTCATAGGTTCAGAAGCTTTCGGAGAATGTAAAAACATTCAAAATGTAACTATTCCGGACAGTGTGACGATAATAGGAGACTGGGCGTTCTGGAACTGTACAAGTCTCAGAAACATAAAAATTCCGGACAGTGTAAGGAGCATATGCTCGGGAGCATTCTGCGGATGTACAAGTCTTAAATCATTTGTTATCCCTGACGGAGTGAAATACATAGACGGTGAAACATTTGAAGATTGCATCAGCCTTGAGAACATTATAATTCCCGAAGGTATAGAAAGTATATCCTATCAGGCATTCAGCGGATGCAGCAGCCTTAAACATATTGCTATACCAAACAGTATAGAGACCATGGATTATCCTGTATTTGATGATTGCGAAAAACTTGAAAGAATAACACTGTTTGGTTTTGATATTGATATTAATGAATTTGATTTTTATGATACTGATATATCGGATATCAGGTCAATGCTTAAAAATAAAAATTATAACTGTGAAATAAATAAATATATAAAATTCAGTATGGTATCACAGATATTTTTACAAACGGGTCAGCCGGAGGCAGAGAGTTATATCAAAAATAATTTTGAGGAACTGATAACATACTTTATTGATAAAAATGATTATGATACTTTTAAAAAACTGCTTGATACGGATAGATTGGTCAATGAAAACAATATTATGAAAATCATAGATTATTCTATCAAACATACTCAGGAAAGCGGAGATCTACAGATACAAGCATATATCATGGATTACAAAAACAGAAAATTTCCCGACCTTGACCCGATGGAGAATTTAAAATTATAAAAAAGGGGAAAAATAAAATGCTTAAATATCCGATACTTTTTGTTCATGGAATGGGGTTTCGTGACAGAAAAATCATAAATTACTGGGGCAGGATTCCAAAAATATTCATAGATGACGGCAATAAGGTTTTTTACGGCGGTCAGGACAGCAACGGTACTGTTGAAGACAATGCACAGATACTGAAAGAACGTATTGAAAAAATAATTGAGGAAACAGGGGAGGAAAGGCTGAATATCATTGCACATTCAAAAGGCGGCATGGATATACGCTATGCGATATGTCAGCTTGGAGCAGACAAATTCGCTGCATCGCTTACTACTGTAAATACACCTCATAACGGCTCAAAAACAATAGATAAAATACTCGGATTACCACAGTTACCGATAAAACTCGGCAGCAGATGTACTGATTTGTGGATGAAGCTGCTCGGAGATAAAAATCCGCATACATATGATACCTTGAAAGAGTTTTCTACCGTATACGCACATCAGTTCAATATAGAAAATCCCGATAAACCGGATATATATTATCAGAGTTATGCCTGTGTAATGAATAAAAGCAGGGGGGATATATTTATGATGATACCGCATATTGTGGTAAATGCACTTGAGGGGGAGAATGACGGATTTCTTACTCCGGAAGGTGTTAAACATGGGGAATTCAAAGGCATCATCAGAAGCAATTCAAACCGGGGGATTTCGCATTGTGACGAGGTAGATATGCGTAGACACCGCTTAACAAAAAAGACAGGAGAAGGAATATCTGACATTCTGGAAATGTACAGAGAGATATTGCAGACATTAAAAGATCGTGGTTTATAAAAATTACATAACTATAAAAAAATCGCAGTTCCCGCAAAAAAGAAACGGGGCTGCGATTTTTTGTTGTAAAACATATTGGAAGTGATGATAAAAATATTTCCGGCAGTATTATGCTGACCTATTATGAAAAACGCATACAGTATTAAAAAGTATTTCAAAATACAATAATAACGCAGAAAAAAGCCGCTCCTTTTCACAGAAACGGCTTATTCTGATATATTTTATTAAATTGCAGGTTAATTATCAAACAACACCCTGAGCAATCATAGTGTCAGCAACCTTAACGAAACCGGCGATATTAGCACCAGCAACATAGTTGCCTTCCATGCCGTACTTCTTAGCAGCATCAGCAATATTGCGATAGATGTTATTCATGATGTCTTTAAGCTTAGCGTCAACTTCCTCGAATGTCCATGAAAGTCTCTGGCTGTTCTGTGACATTTCAAGAGCAGAAGTAGCAACGCCGCCTGCATTAGCAGCCTTACCGGGAACAAACATAACATTTGACTGCTGGAACATCTTTGTAGCTTCAAGAGTTGTGGGCATATTAGCACCCTCACAAACAGCGATTACACCGTTCTTGATAAGGTTAGCAGCAGCTTCAACATCAAGCTCGTTCTGAGTAGCACAGGGGAGAGCAACATCACAGGGAATAGTCCACATGAATTTACCCTCGTGGTATTCAGCATTGGGACGATACTTGGTGTACTCAGAAAGTCTTGCTCTCTTAACTTCCTTGATTTCCTTAACAGCAGCAACATCAATACCCTCAGCGTCATAAACCCAACCTGTTGAGTCAGCAAGAGTAACAACATTAGCACCGAGCTGCTGAGCCTTCTGTGTAGCGTAGATAGCAACATTACCTGCACCGCTCACGCAAACAGTCTTGCCGCTGATGTCGATATCATGATCTTTAAGGAGAGCTTCTGTCATGTAGAGAAGACCATAGCCTGTAGCCTCTGTACGAGCGAGAGAACCGCCGTAGGTAAGACCCTTACCTGTAAGAACACCTTCGTAGCAGTTCTTAAGTCTCTTATACTGACCGAAGAGGTAGCCGATTTCTCTTGCACCAACACCGATGTCACCAGCGGGAACGTCAGTATCAGCACCGATATGTCTGAACAGCTCTGTCACAAAGCTCTGGCAGAAAGCCATAACTTCTCTGTCACTCTTACCCTTGGGGTCGAAGTCAGAACCGCCCTTGCCTCCGCCGATGGGAAGACCTGTGAGGGAGTTCTTGAAAATCTGCTCAAAACCGAGGAATTTGATGATACCAAGGTTTACTGAAGGATGAAGACGAAGACCACCCTTATAAGGACCGATAGCACTGTTGAACTGGATACGGAAACCACGGTTAACCTGTACTTTACCGTTGTCATCTACCCACGGAACTCTGAACATAAGCTGTCTTTCGGGCTCTGTGATTCTTTCGAGGATAGCCTCGTTCTGATACTGAGGATTAGCCTCGATAACGGGTTCAAGAGTTTCGAGAACTTCTTTGACAGCCTGAACAAATTCGGGCTGAGCAGGGTTCTTTGCGATAACCTTTTCAAGCACTTCACTTACATATGACATTGATAAGTCACTCCTTAAAAAATTAAATTTGAATAATTTTATTTGCATACTTGCATTGATTCATGCAAAGTATCATATGCGTTTTTCAAATCAACGCATGCATATTGTAGCACACTTATTTTAGATAATCAAGAGTTTTTTTATAAAAAAATGAAAGTTTTTTTTTGAGACTTGCATTTTCGGGTCGTTTTTGTTATATTTTACTATAAATTATGCAAGTAAGAGAAATGCAAAAACCGTTTTCATAAAAATAATGAATTAAATGAAATTGTGCAAATAATGTAAAAATAAATAAAAAATTTATAATATATTGTAATTTATGTCAAAAAATCGTCAAGATAAGATTATTGCTTGCTTAAATCGAGGTTTGGTTGTATAATTAATTTGATTTTTGAGCCTGCTTTTACAGGCAAAATTCTGAGAGGAGTAATAAAATCATGGAAAAAACAGAGCTTCTTTATGAAGGTAAGGCAAAAAAGGTATATGCAACAGCAGATGCCAATATGTGTGTAGTGGAGTATAAAGATGACGCTACAGCATTCAATGGTCTTAAAAAAGGAACAATCACAGGCAAGGGCGTTGTAAACAACAGAATGTCAAACTTTATGTTCAGACTTCTTGAAAGTAAAGGCATAAAGACACATTATGTTGAGGAGCTTAATGACCGCGAGACAGTAGTTAAGAAAGTAAAGATAGTTCCGCTGGAGGTTATCATTCGTAACAAGGCAGCAGGATCTATGGCAAAGCGTCTTGGTCTTGAGGAGGGTACAGAACTCAAAACAACAGTTCTTGAATTTTCGTATAAAGATGATGCACTCGGAGATCCGCTGATCAATTCATATCATGCGGTAGCAATAGGAGCTGCAACATGGGAAGATATTGACACAATCAGCAAAATGGCTCTCAAAATAAATGAAGAGATGAAAGAATTTTTCGCAAGTGTAGGAGTTGAGCTTATCGACTTCAAGCTTGAATTCGGCAAAACAGCAGACGGAGAGATCGTACTTGCAGACGAAATCTCACCTGATACCTGTCGTTTCTGGGATATCAAGACCCACGAAAAGCTTGACAAGGATCGTTTCCGCAGAGATCTTGGCGGAGTTGAAGAGGCTTATGCTGAAATGATGAGAAGAATAGGACTCGGACAATAAACAATCAGCGATAGGCAATGTGCGATGATAAAAACATTGCACATTGCACATTGCACATTGCACATTGAATATTGATTCAGGGGTGAATTTTTTGAATATTGATCCACAGGAATATTTTTCCGAAGGACTGCATGAAGAGTGCGGAGTATTCGGAATATACGGAGATGACGCAGTTTCTCCCGCATACGCTTGTTATAACGGACTTCTTGCACTTCAGCACAGAGGTCAGGAAAGCTGCGGCATTGCGGTAAATGACAGAGGTGTTGTATCCGGTCATAAAAATATGGGTCTGGTGAGCGAAGTATTCAGCAATGAAATACTTGATTTCCTCAAGGGGCAAATGGCTATCGCTCACGTAAGATATTCTACGGCAGGCGGCAGTGTGCGTGAAAACTCACAGCCGCTTGTTATGCGTTATGTGAAGGGTACGCTTGCCATAGCACATAACGGAAATCTTACAAATGCCTACGAAATACGCAAGGAACTTGAAAAAAGAGGAGCTATATTTCAAACAACAATAGACTCGGAAGCTATTGCATATCTTATAGCAAGAGAGAGGATAAAATCGGCATCTGTCGAAGAAGCAGTTTATCAGACGATGAAACAGATAGAGGGAGCATATTCACTGCTTGTAATGAGTCCTCAGAAGCTTATAGCAGCAAGAGACCCCCACGGTTTCAGACCGCTTTGTATGGGTAAGATAGGCAATAGTTTCGTATTTGCATCAGAGACCTCTGCTCTTGCAGCCTGCGGAGCAGAATTTGTAAGGGATATAGAACCCGGTGAAATAGTGGTTGTTGATGAAGACGGAGTACATTCGATAAAGAATGATTCTCCCGAAAAGCCGAAAAAATCGCTTTGTATATTTGAATATATATATTTTGCAAGAACAGATTCCGAGGTTGACGGCATAAGCGTATATAATTCAAGGAAAGAGGCAGGCAGAATACTTGCAAGAGAGTTTCCTGTTGAAGCTGATATAGTAATAGGAGTGCCTGAATCTGGCATAGATGCAGCTATCGGATACAGTGAAGAATCCGGCATACCATATGAAAAGGGAATAGTAAAGAACGGATATATCGGCAGAACATTCATAAAGCCCACACAAAAGGAAAGGGCAAAAAGTGTCCGTCTTAAACTTAATCCTCTCAGATCGGTGCTTGAGGGCAAAAGGGTTGTTGTGATAGATGACTCTATAGTAAGGGGTACTACCTGCGACAGAATAGTAAAGATGCTCAGGAATGCCGGAGCAAAGGAAGTACATCTCAGAATAAGCTCACCTCCGTTTATCTGGCCGTGTTTTTACGGAACAGATATTCCGAGCCGTGACGAGCTTATTGCCGTAAATCATACCATAGACGAGATATGCAAGCTTACAGGTGCGGATTCACTCGGATTTTTCCCGCCCGAAAAATTAGGAGAGCTTATGCTTGGCAAAGACGGAGGATTTTGTGATGCCTGTTTTTCAGGAGTTTACCCCACGAAAATACCCGAAAAAATGCTTGCCGGAAAAGAAAGAGGCGGACTCGATTATGATAAAAAACTTCCGCCTAAGAAAAAGTAATTGCTTATACGAAAGGGAATATAACTATGAGAGATACATACGAATCCCCGCTTTCATCAAGATATGCGGATAAAGAAATGAAATACATATTTTCTCCCGACAAGAAATTCAGAACATGGAGAAAACTGTGGATCGCACTTGCAGAAGCAGAAAACGAACTTGGTCTTAATGTTACACAGGAACAAATAGATGAACTTAAAGCACACGCAGATGACATAAATTATGATGTTGCTGAACAAAGAGAAAAGATAGTACGTCACGATGTTATGTCCCATGTATATGCATATGGAGTACAGTGTCCTAAAGCAAAGGGAATAATACATCTCGGTGCTACATCTTGCTATGTAGGTGATAATACAGATGTTATCATAATGACGGAAGCACTCCGCATAGTGGAAAAAAAGCTTGTAAGCGTTATCCGTCAGCTTTCTGTTTTTGCAGATAAGTATAAATCCCTCCCCACACTTGCATTCACACATTTTCAGCCTGCACAGCCTACAACAGTAGGTAAGAGAGCGACTTTATGGATACAGGATCTTCTTATGGATCTTGAGGATGTAAGATATGTGCTTTCATCAATGAAGCTTTTAGGATGTAAGGGTACAACAGGCACACAGGCAAGTTTCCTTGAACTTTTTGACGGAGACCATGAAAAATGCAAGCAGATAGATAAGCTTATTGCAAAGAAAATGGGCTTTGATGACTGTTTTGCAGTATCTGGACAAACCTATTCGAGAAAGCTTGACAGCCGTGTTATGAATGTGCTTGCAGGAATAGCACAAAGTGCATCCAAATTCTCAAACGATATACGCCTGCTTCAGCACCTGAAAGAAATAGAAGAACCTTTTGAGAAAAATCAGATTGGTTCAAGTGCAATGGCATATAAGCGTAATCCTATGAGAAGTGAAAGAATGACTTCACTTTCAAGATATGTAATGATAGACGTGCTTAATCCTTATATTACCGCTGCTACACAGTGGTTTGAAAGAACACTTGATGATTCGGCAAATAAGCGTCTCAGTATTCCGGAAGGATTCCTTGCAGTTGATGCAATACTTAATCTTTATATTAATGTCAGCAGTGAGCTTGTAGTGTATGAAAACGTAATAAGGGCACATCTGATGAATGAACTTCCGTTTATGATGACAGAAAATGTAATGATGGATGCTGTAAAGGCAGGCAAGGACAGACAGGAACTTCACGAGAAAATCCGTGCTGCTTCTCAGGAAATAAAGAGCAGCGGCAAGAGAAATGATCTTCTTGAAAGAATAGCAGCAGACCCCGATTTTGGCAAAACACTTGAAGAACTTCAGGAAATGGCTATACCGGAAAAATATGTCGGCAGAGCACCTCAGCAGACAGAAGATTTTCTTAATGAAACCGTTAAGGCAGCACTTGCAGATTACGAAAATATGGAAACAGAAAAGGCTGAAATCAGCATTTAAGTAGTGTGCCAATGTCATTAACTTAACGAAAAAACTGTCATTCTGAGGAGCAAAGCGTACCTGTCATTCTGAGCGAAGCGAAGAATCTTTCCGGAACAACTGCTTTATTCAAAAGATCCCTCACT
>OMZF01000137.1 GCA_900315465.1 uncultured Eubacteriales bacterium
ATAATGGCTGTTGTACTTTTTATCGGTACAGCAGCCCTTTTTTAGTGTGGAGTGTGGAGTTCGCTATTCAAAAAACCGGCATTACTAATTTTTTAACCCCTCCGCCTCGGCGGCAGCGGCTCGCTGCCGGAGGCACACCAATATAATTCATATTTCTTTTTCAGAAAGTTGATTTTCCTGAAAGATGATAAACAAAGTTGAAATTTTGGTAAGGAAGTGTTATAATAAGATTCGGACACGTTTGCCATATTAAAAAAAGAAAAAGGAGAGAAATTTTATGACAAGAATCGATATTTTTTCAGGTTTCCTCGGTGCAGGAAAAACTACTCTTATCAAAAAGCTTATCAAAGAAGGCTATAAGAATGAACAGCTTGTTCTTATAGAAAACGAATTCGGTGAGATAGGAATTGACGGCGGTTTTCTTAAAGAGGCAGGTATTCAGATAAATGAAATGAATTCAGGCTGTATCTGCTGTTCACTGGTGGGAGATTTCAGAACTGCTCTTACAAAAGTGCTTGACGAATATCACCCTGACAGAATACTTATTGAGCCGTCGGGTGTAGGTAAGCTTTCGGATGTTATCAATGCCGTAAAGAGTGTTGTAAGTGACGATGTTGTACTCAACAGCTTTGTTACGGTTGCAGATGCTTCAAAAGTTAAAAGCTATATGAAGAATTTCGGTGAGTTCTACAATAATCAGATAGAATTTGCAAGCACAATAATCCTCAGCCGTACACAGAATGTAAGTGACGAGAAGCTTGAAAAGGCTATTGCACTTATCCGTGAGCATAACACAAAGGCTTCCATCGTTACAACTCCTTGGGATGATCTCACAGGTGAGCAGATACTTTCCGCAACAGATGGTAAGGCACTTCTTACAGTTGACGATGTTGTAGAGGAACATCATCATCACCATGAAGATGGGGAAGAGTGCCATTGCCATGATCACGAACATGAACACGACCACGAACATGAACACGACCACGAGCATGAACATCATCACCACCATGAAGATGGAGAAGAGTGTCATTGCCACGATCACGACCATGACCACGAGCATCACCATCATCATCACCATGCAGATGAAGTATTTACAAGCTGGGGTGCTGAAACTGCAAAGAAATTTACAAAAGATGAAATAAGCACTATACTTTCCGCACTTGATGACAGTGAAAAATACGGTACTATCCTTCGTGCAAAGGGTATTGTAGCAGGTGCTGACGGACAGTGGATACATTACGATTTTGTACCCGGTGAGGCAGAAGTAAGAAACGGTGCAGCCGATTATACAGGCAGAATATGCGTTATAGGTTCAAAACTTAACGAAGATGCTTTAAAAGAGCTTTTCGGTATCTGAACGGAGTTGAAATAGTATGGCAGAAATACCCGTATATCTTTTCCTCGGTTTTCTTGATGGGGGAAAAACAAAATTCATACATGAAACACTTTGTGACTCAAAATTTCAGAATGATGAAAAAACACTTTGTCTGCTTTTTGAGGATGGGGAAGAAGAGCTTGACACATCCTGCTATAAAGGCGGAAAAAATGTAAGTGTTGTTATTGCAGACGGTAAAGAACAGCTCACAAAAAAGTTCCTTGAGGATGCACTCAGAAAAAGCGGAGCTGAAAGGGTAATGCTTGAATACAACGGTATGTGGACTTTGCAGGAGCTTGGACAGGTACTTCCGAGAGATTGGCAGATATACCAGATAATGATGTTTGCGGATGCAAATAATTTTGAGGCGTACAATAATAATATGCGTCAGCTGGTATATGATAAGCTTAATTCTGCCGAAGTGGTATTTTTTAACCGCTGTAAGCATGGTTTTGACAAGATGCCTCTCCATGCGATAGTAAGAGGAGTAAGCCGCCGTACAGCCATTGTATACGAATATGAAGACGGCACAGTTGAAAATGATGATATAGTTGACCCTCTGCCGTATGACATGGATGCTCCAATAGTAGAAGTAAAAGACGAAGATTTTGGTCTTTTATATATGGATGCTATGGATAAGCCGCAGAATTATGACGGCAAAACCATATGCTTCAAAGCACTCACAGCCAGAAGTCCTCGTTTTCCGAGAGGACATTTTGTGGGCGGGCGTTTTGCAATGGCATGCTGTGCGGAAGATATAAGATATGTAGGATTCATGTGTCAGTGGAAAAAGACCGACAACATCAAAAATAAGGGCTGGTATATGATAACTGCCGAAGTGAAAGCAGAGCGTAATCAGATGTTCGGCGGAGAATTAGGCCCGATGTTCTATGTAAAAGATGTTAAACCTGCGAAAAAACCTGAAGAAGAAACCGTATACTTCTATTAAAAAAATGAACAAGGTGACCGACCGGATACGGCAGTCACCTGATATGAACAGTTACAATAAGTAACCGCCTTTTGTGAAAAACAGGCGGTTACTTATTTTTATTATAAAGTCAAGAGGTTTTTGAAAAAGTTTTTTGCATAACTACCCCGGTTTCACGAAACGGTTAATTTTATGAAACTTTTCCAATATATTTTGATGTATTTTCGGTTGTCTCAAATAAAAGCTGCCCGTCTCCTTCTTTTTTAATCAAAAGAACCACAGGAGACGGAGTTTCATCTAACAGTCCCCTTGCTCCCTTTTCAGGATCATGAAACTGTAAGACAAGCACATCCTTTCCCCAGCTTTGAGACATCTTTTTTACTTTTTCAAAATCGTAATCGTTCTTTTCACAATAATCTTTGATTTGTTTTGACCAATTATCAAAAAGCTTACACATATCTCTCACTCCTCTAATGCAAATGTAAGGAACTGTCCTTTTGAATTGTAAATAACACTTGTGCTTTGATCAAACTGTTTCAGAATCGTCCTATCACCATCAGATGAAAACAAACAGTTGAAGTCAACTCCCGGATGCGTATGTCCGCTCCATCGATAGCCCTGCTTTGACATCTGTTTTGCCTGTTCAATATCAATATTTACACTTACAGCATTTCCTCTTATAATAAGCCTTTCATTTCCTTTGGTAAATAATGCAAATTCATCACCGGTATAAGCAGTCAAAGCAGAAAGATCGGTCATATTTACTGCTTTTTTAGGCACAGTTATCCGACTGTCAAATTCCGTCAAAAGTGCAAGTAATTGTTTTTGTCGATTATTCAAATCTATGCCAAATGTCAGCACAGCATTCGGATTTCCTTTTCCGGTGTTTCTCTGCTCAATAGGTGAATCAATGGAATGTATAGACATATTGTGCACTTCCTCTGACATAATTATACCACTTTTTTTATTTTTTTCAATCGTTTCAGCAGATTTTGCAGCAAAGCAAATTTATTATACAAATAAACTACGCATAGCGTCAATCGACACCGGAGGCACTCCGGGCAGCTCACTGAAAAATAAAATCGTAAAGTCTTTGTTTTTGCAGATCTTCATCAGCTATCTGAAGTGCAAGACCGCTGTCATTCCATACATCATAATAATTATCTGTGGAAGGAAGTCTGTGTTCACAGCGTTCATAATCCAAAGCTCTGATAAGCTCAAATCCCTTTAATGTGAGGTCAGACGGCGACATATTCGTGGTAAGATAGGGGGAAGCATTGTATACTGCATACATTGTTGAAAACGGGTCAGATGATCTGAATTTATCAAAAACAGTATTCACAACTATTCTTTGTCTTTGTGTACGGTCAAAATCTACTCCGATACTGTCACGGTCACGGGCATACCATAGTGCCTGTCTGCCGTTTAAATGAACCTTTGCAACCTGCTCTTCTTTTTCGTTGTAATAATATGAAAAACTGTCAGGATCAAGTTCCTGTTCGCTTTGAGTCTGATGGTTGCGGTATGACTGCATATTTATATATTCTATTTCCTCACGGCTCAGTTCAAGGTCGATCCCACCAAGAGAATTGACTATATCCGTAAAGCTGTTGAAGTCAACTATAATATAATTGTCGATTTTTATTCCGAAATTATATTCTATCGTTTCAACTGTAAGTTTCGCACCGCCGTATACATAAGAAGCATTAAGCTTATTATATTCATGTCCCGGTATATATAAATATATGTCACGCATGAAAGAAGTCTGTTTAAGCTGATTATGTACCTTGTCAATAGTCAGAAGTATCATAGTATCCGCTCTGCCGTGTTCATTTTCCTTATGATTGTCTTCACCGAAGATCATTATATTTTCGATATTGTTTTCACTTTTAAGACTGCCTGTTTCTTCGGCTAAAGTATGGTCGGGTACTTCATTTGTATAATTTATCCTTGATAATACCAGAGTGATATATATTCCGGCAAGAATAAGCATTATTGCAATTATAACAAGAAATGACCGTATGAATCTGCCGAATAAGCTTTTCTTGGCTTTCTGTTCGGGCTGAGGTGTTTTTGTTGAGGATGTGCGTACAGCTCTTTTTCTTGCGTCTTTAACATAAAAACCGTCATCGTAATCATTACTGTCATAATATTGAATTTTATCAGACATACTATCATCCTTTCAAAAAAACAAAAGGTACGGTGTACAGTCATTGACTGTATTTCACCGTACCATTAATGTCAATTTACCAAAAAGCAGGCATAGCACGACAAAGCAGAATTACCGCCTGTTGCACATTGCTCTAATTGACTTTCAGTCTGTTTTCGTTGCCGAGAACGAAGCCTGCGACCTTGTCACGGAAATCTTCCCAGTCAATGATAACAATACAATTGCCTACATAATCAATATCATCAAAATAATAATCAATACCAAGACTTGCCCTGTCCGGTGCGGACTGCGAAACTATATCATATTTGAGATATTTTGTGATATTCGTGGCAAGTGAAGTTATTTCCGTGGTTTTGAGATTAGTTGTTATCATAGGCCCTATCTGATATATGATATTCATTACTGTGGAAAGCTCGCAGTTTTTGAGTTTTCCGATCATAAGGCTGATAACATTTCTCTGACGGAGTGTACGGGTATAGTCATCACCGCTGCATACACCTTCTTCACCCCTGTTTCTTGCGTGCCAGAGAGCCTGTTTGCCTGTAAGACGTACTTTAGCGGTGGGGTCATCGTCATCATTTTTCGATGTAAATGTGAGTTTATCCTTATTTATAGGCTTTTCTGATTCGGGAACGGTGGCGAACCATACGTCCATAAGCTGACTGCGAACAGCCTCTTTATAATCTCCGGCAGGAAGCTCTGAATATTCGGGCTGTTGATTTATCCATATCTGCCAGTTGATATAGTCCACTTCTTCTTCGGTAAGGTCAACCTCAATACCACCAATAGAATCAATTATTTCTTTGAAACTGTTGAAGTCGACAATAGCATAACGGTCTATCTGAATACCGTAATTCAGCTGAATTGTGCGTACTGTAAGTTCAGCACCGCTGAAAGCAAAGGGAGCATTAAGTTTATTTCCGTCATATCCGGGTATTGCGATATAGGTATCACGGAGAAGTGACAGAAGCTTTATCTTATTATTTTTGGTATCTATCGACATAAGTATCATTGTGTCGGAGTTGCCTGATGTAGCATTATATCGGGTATCTGCACCGATAAGGAGTATATTCAGTATTTGTTGGTCATTCAGAAGCTTTCCTTCATAGGTATGGTTATTTATCTGACTGTTCTGTTTTACCATCTGAGAGCTTTGTTTTATTTCATCCTCTGTGTTATTGATTGAGGCGTAGCCTAAACGGTTGAATACCGAATAAGCTACCATACAGCCTGAACCTGCAACTATCATTATTGCGGCTAAAACTATGCATACAACATTCATAACTATTCGTTTCTTTGATGTTTTTTTCACCTCGGGAACGATTTCATCAGTCTGAACAGGCTGTTCAGACTTTGACGGAGTATTATAAAAAACTATATCTTCATTATTAATATCAACAGAATCTTTCGAATTTATCTTTTTGCTATCATCTGACATAATTTAAAGCTCCTTACAAAACCGCTTTTGCGGTGAAATATTTGGAAAAAACCGATGTAACTATACTATTATAGAATAATTTTACCATTTTTTCAAACAAAAACACAAAAAACGGCAGTATATATATTTTGCTTATATCTGCAAGATATGCACTTGTACATAATTACAGTGAAATATGCTGTTCATCAAGTGAAAGAAGATATGACGGGAGAAAATCCTTCATAAATATTTCAACCTCTTCAAGACCTGAGGACTGAAGTGCTTTCATAGTTTCATATTTAGCGTGTTTGAATTCATTATTTCCCATTTGTTCTTCTTCGATACATTTGATAAGTGCAGAAAGCTTGTCGGCGGCTTTAACAAGTCTGAGCAGATGTTTATCCTCACTGCCGCAGACAATAATTTTTTCATATTCCTCACGCATATAATCCGGCAAGGTTGAAAGAAGCTGCTGTGAAGCCTCCTGTTCGATATCCGCATAGGCTTTGCGTAATGTCTGACTCGAATATTTTATAGGCGTGGGAAGGTCACCCGTTATTATTTCGGTGCAGTCATGAAACATGGCTATTACAGCGGCACGTTCAGGATCTGCATTCCCTCCTAATTTTTTGTTATTTATTATACAGAGTGCGTGAGCTATTATCGAAACTGTAAGGCTGTGTTCACTGATATTTTCAAGGCGTGTATTATTCATCAGTGACCAGCGGTTTATGTATTTCATTCTTGACATAATAGCAAAAAAGTGAAAATTTTCCATATTCCCTCCGTACAATTTATTTCCGCAAATAATCCATAAGACAAATAATAACATATTTGAAATCAGATTACAAGACTTTTACAGAAATTTAGTACGAAGAGTGAAGTCAGGGTGATATTTTTGTCTTAACGATACAGTATCCGCAGTTTTTTACTGACAATGGTTACATCTGCTTTTTCACAACACCGTATTCATCGTCAAGTCTGTAATACGGACACCTCTGACTGCCGCTGTGTAAAAATACAGCATATTCGTCCTCGTCAAGACATACAAGACATTCATACTCCTCAAGTTCTTCATTATAAACGTAATGTGTACAGCTTTCGCAGATAATTTCTCCCGACATATTCAGCCTCCTTAAAAAAATTTTGTCCAAGTGTCATCCTGAGCGATAGCAGAGGATCTTTTGAACACACATAATAAATCGGAACAAACAATCAATTGCACATTGCTGATTGACTTTGCCTGTTCCGATTTTTTATCAGAATAATGAAATAATATATGGTATGCCGTATGAAATGAATGTCATTATACAGGTAGCAAGAATAAGACCGCCTAAAATTGCAATACAGGCATCCTTCAGCTTGAAATGGAAAAGTGCGGCAACAAGAGCACCTGTCCATGCACCTGTACCCGGCAGAGGAATACCTACAAAAAGAAAAAGCCCCCATGTTTTGTGCTTCATAATTTTTTCAGCACCTCTTTCGGCTTTTGCTTCAAGTTTGTTTACCATTTTGACGAAACGGGTATTTTTGAGCAGTTCAAAAATCTTTTCAATAAACAGAAGTATAAACGGTATAGGCAGAATATTTCCGAGAATACATATGGGTATTGCCTTCCACATATCAATATTGAGTATACTTGCGGCAATAAGCCCCCCACGAAGTTCAAGTATAGGGAAAAGTGAAATAATAAATACAACTGCTTCTGACGGTATCCCACCAAGTGCAGATACCAGATTCTGAATGATACCTTCCAAAATAATACCTCCGTTTTCTATAATATAATGTAAATTATACCCCGAAATCGTTATATTGACAATAGTTGACAATGCTTTTTGTGCATATTACCGAAAAAATCAGGGGTCGATATTTTAATACTATTAATACTACTTAAAACTTATGTTGCATTTGAGTGAAAAATGTGATATAATTTATGCAAGGTCATTTTATATGGGGGATTTTGGTATGTATGTTGAAGATTTTAAGATAAGATGTGATAAATGTAATAAAATGCTCACAGCTGACAGAGATTTCTTTGATAAGGGCAGTAAGTTCTGCAGGTGTGGAAATACTATATTCAGATCCCCGTCGCAGACGCTTCGGATATGTTATAACTGCAAATGCCGTATCATATACAAAGAAGAAGTAGCTTGTCCTGCTTGCGGTGCACCTATTGCACCTGATAACAGTGTACTTCCTGATTCAGTAAAAGAGGAGGTATACCGTGATGCCAATGAAATACTCGACACCAAATTCGTGCGTGAGGGTGATGTGGAACGTGCGAAGATATTGTTCAAGAGTATAATTGGTTATAAAGATGCGGGAGCGTGTGCAAAGGACTGTGACAAGAAAATAGCAGATCTCAAGTATTCCATAGTATATTACAAAGCAGGAGTTAAAGTCATAAGTGCAAGAGAAATGTACCGAGATGCCTGCCGCACAGATTATGCCGGAAAGGTAGAAGATGCGATCATCTTGCTCAAAGATGCAAGTCAGATCTTCTCCACCATCGGAATGTATGAAGATTCACTTCAAAGAGTGGATGAATGTAATAAGCTTATCACCGAATACAAGGCTACAGCCGAAAAATTCAATAAGGAAAAAGAAAAAAAAGACAAGAAACGTCAGCGTTATGAATTTATGAAAAAAATGAAGATCGCAGGTATGATCGCACTTGGCGTATTCTGTATCATCATGTGGGCTTTCTTCAAATACTTCGTTTGATACGGTTATCACCGGACAGTGAGCCGCCGCATACGTTTTACGCTATGCAGGTATTACGAAATATAATAAAACGACTGTTGTAGTCACAAAAAAACTACAACAGTCATTATTTTAATTCAGCGTATTGATTCACAGGTCGTCAGTATCGATGATTCCCTCGAATACTTTTGTTGCAGGGCCTTCCATGATAACAGTACCGTCTTTCATGCAGGTATCTGTGAGAATACCTCCTCTTAGTATTACTTTTACCGGAGTGTCATATTTGCAGAAACCGCAGGCAATAGCCGCAGCAACTGCTGCACATGAACCTGTACCGCAGGCAAGTGTTTCTCCCGAGCCTCTTTCCCATACACGCATCTGAAGTGTGTTTTCATCTATCACCTTGATAAATTCTGTATTTACTCTGTCAGGAAAAAGTTCATGGTTTTCAAATTTCGGGCCTGTCTTTTCAAGATCTATTGCGTCAACATCGTCAACAAATGTGACACAATGCGGATTTCCAATTGAAACAGCAGTACAGAGCCATGTTTTGCCGTCTGCCTCAATGGGCTGCATTATGAAATTTTCTCCCTCTGCTTTCATTGGGATTTCTGATGGAGTGAATACGGCTTTTCCCATATTCACAGAGGCACTTATGAATTTACCTTTATCCTCTTTGATATTTATAGTCTTAATGCCGCTTTTTGTGCTGATGGTGACAACAGGTTTTCTTGCTATGTTATTATCAAAAATGTATTTTGCCACACAGCGTATGGCATTTCCGCACATAGCACCCTCTGAACCATCAAGATTGAACATACGCATCTCTGCATCCGCAATATCCGAGGGGCATATCAGCACTATCCCGTCTCCTCCGATACCCTTATGACGATCTGAAAAAATTATGCTTAGTGCAGAGGGGTTATCGATCTTCTCCTCAAAGCAGTTTATATAAACATAGTCATTGCCTGCACCATGCATTTTTGTAAATTTTATCTTCATATGTTTTCCTCCAAAAAAGTATTATGCAAGAATTATATCACGGCATGACTCTTTTTTCAATAAAATTTTACTTAAAGTATTTATAGTAAACGTCATTAATAATATCCTATTGTCATTCTGAGCGAAGCGAAGAATCTTTTAAAGATTCCTCACTTCGTTCGGGATGACAGAATGGGTAAAGACGTTTGTCGTTTACTATATATGTCGAAAGGAATGTATTTTATGAAAGTAACAAGAAACGAAGGAAATAAAGGTATACCTACAGCAATGATATTTTCGTGTCCCGGACAAGAGGAAATGAAAAGCGGTCTTCTGGTAAACGGTCAGACAGGAAAAAATCTTGATTTACTGCTTTCTATACTGAAAAAAAGCAGACCCGACCTTTTTCCGTCTGTAAACAGATATGACTACAGGATAACCAATTCTTCGGAAAACGTGCATTTCAAGGCACATGACAACCGCACAGAACCGTCACTTGCAGAAGTAAGGGAAAAAGAAAATATAGACCGACTGAAAGAAGATATAAAAGGCTATAAATGTGTGATAGCTTTCGGCAGATGTGCAGCAGCTGCAGCGGATATTCTTAAAGCTGACAAGGATTTTGAAGGGGTAAGCTTTATAAATTGTCAGCATCTTTCATTTCTGAGCCTTAACAGCAGTATTAAAACTGATATTGAAGGTGCTCCCATTGAACGTGGCTGTGAAAACGGTACATATAAACGTCTTGAAGTAGTTGCGGCAAAAATTAATGATCAGATCAATTATAGTTAACGACACTAATTTTTTGATTTTGTCATTCTGAGCGAAGCGAAGAATCTTTACGGAATAACCACTTTACTGAAAAAGATTCTTCGTCGCTTACGTGCCCTAAGGGCATTTCCTACGGGCACTCCTCAGAATGACACAACATAAAATAATTGATTGCGTTTACTATAGTGTTTGTCCGGCTTAATAAATGTAATTTTTCAGTATAAGACTTCATAAACTTATGTAGTAAAAGTTTATGGAGTGTGATTGATGTGGTAACGATACTTATAGCTGTGGCATTGGCAGCGGATGCCTTTGCTGTATCGGTGGTGTGCGGTGCGTCTGACAGGACTGTAAAACTTCGCACAGGTATTATAACAGCGGCAATGTTCGGGATATTTCAGTGTCTTATGCCGGTTTTAGGCTGGAGTATCGGTACTGTGGGAAGCAAGGCTATTGACGGTTTTGACCACATTGCCGCATTCGGTATACTGGTCTTTATAGGCATAAAAATGATATATGACAGTCGGGGAGGTTCAGCTATACAGTCATTTTCCGATATAAAAACACTTTTTACTCTTTCCTTTGCTACAAGCATAGATGCACTTACTGTGGGTGTGACACTTCCCTCTGTGGCAGGAGCAAAGTCATTTCCTATGATAATGCTGACCTCTCTTATAATCGGCGGAGTAACATTTGTTATGTGTGTTGCAGGTTTTTTCATCGGCAAAAGTGCAGGACATTTCAAACCTTCCTTTATTCAGATGACAGGTGGAGGAGTGCTGATATTCCTCGGAATAAAGGCTCTGATAGAAGGCTGACTTCACTATTTTTCATCCTCTGTATATTATGGTACAGGGGGTGTTTTTTTTGAACAGAAGAATAAGAGTGAAAAGAAAATTTGTGTTATTTGTCTTATTGTTTATTGTGCTTTCGGTAATTGCAGTTATTGTATTCGATGCAAAAATGAAGCCTGTTGTATGTTCTGTTGCACTTCAGCAAGCCGAGTGCCGTGTTATTGAGGTGGTAAATCAGACGGCAATAGATGTGCTTGGGGATATAGGTGAGATTACCGATTCTGCCGAAGAAGTGAATTCCCGCAGCGATGGTACTCTGACAGCCGTAAGCACAAACACTTTTACCGCAAACCGCATTAAAAATGAACTTATACTCAGAACTCAGAACCAACTTAAAAATATCTGTACTCAAAGGATAGATGTGCCGGTAACATCAATATTCGGGATAGATATAATGGGGTCAGCAGTACCGAGTATTCCTGTATATATATCAATGTCCGCTGCAGTAAGCGGAGATTTTGAAGAAGAATTTGAAAGTGCCGGCATAAATCAGACCGTACATAAACTATCTGTACGGCTTATTACCGATATAACAGTCCTTTTACCGTCAGGCACTGCACAGGGACAAACCGAAACCTCTGTACTGATAGGGGAAACAGTAATTGTCGGAAATACTCCCTCAGGACTCCTGTACCAACATTCTATCGACAATCAGTAATATGCAGATTTTAACCTAACACTTGACAAAATAACCCAATATGTTAATATAATTTTACAAATATTTTTTCGTGATTTTACTTTGAAATTGGAGGAGAAAAAATCCATGGCATTTGAAATCGAAAACGGTGTATTGGAAAAATATATAGAGGAACATGGAGTTACAGAAATTGTCATTCCCGATGGTATCACAAGTATAGGAAGTGGTGCGTTTGAGTATTGCAGAAACCTGACATCAGTAGTTATCCCCGACAGCGTGACGATTATAGAAGCGTGGGCGTTCAGTGGATGTAGAAGCCTGAC
>OMZF01000108.1 GCA_900315465.1 uncultured Eubacteriales bacterium
AATCTTTCCGGAACAACTGCTTTATTCAAAAGATCCCTCACTACGTTCGGGATGACAGCCAACTCGTCATTCTGAGGAGCAAAGCGTACCTGTCATTCTGAGCGAAGCAAAGAATCTTTCAGTAATAACCGATTCATTCCGAAAGATCCCTAGTTACATTCGGGATGACATTCATTAGATTATAGTCTTAATTTGACAACATTTATCTTATTGGGGGTGAATAAATGGATAAGGCAGAATATATGTACAGGGCTATAGAGCTTGCAAAAAAGGCAGGTGGCTTTGCCGCACCAAATCCTTTGGTAGGAGCTGTTATAGTAAAGGATGGTAAGATAATAGGAGAGGGTTATCATCGTAAATGCGGTGAACTTCATGCTGAAAGGAATGCATTTGCATCATTGACAGAATCAGCTGAAGGAGCGGAATTGTTTGTAACGCTTGAACCATGCTGTCATTATGGCAGAACACCGCCGTGTACTGAGGCAATAATCGAAAATAAAATCTCAAAGGTATACATAGGCTCAAGAGATCCTAATCCTCTTGTATCAGGAAAAGGTGCAATGATTTTAAGGGAGCATGGGATTGAGGTATGTGAAGATTTTATGCGTGAGGAATGTGATAAGTTAAATCCTGTTTTTTTCCATTACATAACCAAAAAAACTCCGTATGTTGTTCTGAAATATGCAATGACACTTGACGGAAAAATTGCTGCTTATACAGGTAAATCAAAATGGATAACGGGAGAAGAATCAAGAAATCACGTTCAGAGTCTCAGAGGATTTTACAGTGCGATAATGGTGGGGATAGGAACAGTCAAAGCAGATGACCCCATGCTGAATTGCCGTATAGAAAATGCACATCAGCCGCTTAGAATCGTGCTTGACTCAAAGCTGAGAATACCTATTGAAAGTAATATATGTAAAAGTGCAAAAGAATATCCGACAATGGTGGTATGTACATCGGCTGATAAAGAAAAAAAGGAAAAACTTGAATCTCTCGGAGTTGATGTATATATTTGTGACGAAGAAAACGGCAGAGTGAATCTTAAATCACTGATGCAGGAGCTTGGCAGACGGCAGATTTCAAGTGTGTTGATAGAGGGCGGAGGAAGTGTAAATGAAGCGGCACTTAAAAGCGGTATTGTAAATCATGTGTATGCATATATTGCACCAAAGCTTTTAGGAGGGAAAGATGCCAAAACTCCAGTTGAAGGACAGGGGGCAGATTGTCCCGAAAATTGTGCCGTACTTATCAACAGAAAAATCACTTTTATCGGAGATGACATTTTAATAGAGTATGATGTAGAGAGGGGGCTTGCAGATGTTCACGGGGATAGTTGAGGAAACAGGCAGGATAATCGGCATTGTTTCGGGCAGCAATTCGGGTACGATACATATACAAGCCGATAAAGTTCTTGAAAATACGAAGATAGGGGACTCCATAGCGGTAAACGGTGTGTGTCTTACTGTTACTAAATTAAGCAATAACAGTTTCAACGCAGATGTTATGCCCGAAACTTTACGCCGTTCAAATTTAGGACTGCTTAAAAATGGTGATGCGGTAAATCTGGAGAGAGCGATGGCGGCAGACGGACGTTTCGGAGGTCATATTGTATCGGGGCATATTGACTCAACAGGTACGGTGACAAATATAAAACGTGAAGAAAATGCTGTCTGGATAGAGATCTCGGCTGATAAAACTGTATTAGCACTTATAGTTGAAAAAGGGTCGATCACTATTGATGGAATAAGTCTGACTGTAGCGGCACTGAGTGATAGTAGTTTTTCAGTTTCGGTAATACCTCATACTGCACAGCAGACCACATTGCTTTCAAAGAATGTCGGAAGTAAAGTAAACCTTGAAAACGATATAATAGGAAAATATGTTCAGAGGTTACTCAATATAAATCAGCCTCAGAAACAGGAAAGCCGTATAGACGAAGAATTTTTAGCAAAACACGGATTCATTTGATTTAATGTACAATTATTTCAAAAATTTTTTATACTGAGAGAAGGTCAAATTATGGAATATCAATATAATACAATTCCCGAAGCACTTGAAGCACTAAAAAGCGGAAAGCTTATTCTTTGTACAGATGATCCTGACAGAGAAAATGAAGGCGATCTTATATGTGCGGCAGAGTTTGCAACAAGGGAAAATGTCAATTTCATGGCAAAATACGGAAGAGGGCTTATCTGCACACCTATGTCTGAGCAAATAGCAAAAAGACTCAATTTACCTCAGATGGTTTCGGAAAATACAGATAATCACTGTACAGCATTTACAGTCTCGATAGACCATGTAAACACAACAACAGGCATTTCAGCAGAGGAGAGGGGATATACCTGTCGTGCGTGTGCTGATGCATCATCAAAGCCTGATGATTTCAGAAGACCCGGACACGTTTTCCCTCTTACAGCAAGAAAAGGCGGTGTGCTTGTGCGTAACGGTCACACAGAAGCAACTGTCGACCTTTGCAGACTTGCAGGACTTACAGAATGTGGACTTTGCTGTGAGATAATGCGTGATGACGGCACAATGATGCGTACACCTGAATTATGGGGGCTTGCAAAAGAGCATGGATTATGTTTCATAACTATCAAAGATCTTCAGGATTACCTCAGACGATATGAAAACCATATGATACAGCAGGCAGCAGCAAAACTACCCACACTTTACGGAGATTTCAAAATATATGGTTTTGTCAATGATATTACGGGAGAACATCATATTGCTCTGGTATGCGGTGATATTGGTGACGGTGAAGATATATTATGCCGTGTACATTCAGAATGCCTGACAGGTGATGTTTTCGGTTCAGCAAGATGTGACTGCGGTGAACAGCTTCATACAGCTATGCAGATGATACAAAAAGAGGGCAGAGGTATAATTTTGTATATGCGTCAGGAAGGCAGAGGAATAGGACTTATAAATAAGCTGAAAGCGTATGAATTGCAGGAGCAGGGATTTGATACGGTAGATGCAAATATAAAACTGGGTTTTGCCCCTGATTTGAGGGAATATTGGAACGGAGCACAGATACTTCAGGATTTAGGTGTAAAGTCCCTGCGTCTGCTGACAAATAATCCGAGTAAGATATATGGTCTTGAGGGATTTGATTTTGTTATAAAGGAACGTGTACCTCTTGAAATAAAACCGGGCGAATATGATGAATTTTATCTGAAAACTAAAAAGACCCGTATGGGACATCTTTTTAATAATATTTAATAAATGGAGGATATAAGGATGAATAATATCAATCTTATTGAAGGAAAAGTAGTAGCACCCGAAGGGATGCGGGTAGGAATTGTTGCATCACGTTTCAACAGCTTTATTGTAGAAAAGCTGCTTGATGGTGCAGTAGACGGACTTGTGCGTCATGGTGTTGAAGAAAGTAATATAGATGCCGCATGGGTGCCGGGGGCATTTGAAATACCCGTTATTGCACAGAAAATGGCAGACAGCGGACGTTATGATGCAATAATATGCGTTGGTGCGGTCATCAGGGGGTCAACCACACATTATGAACTTGTTGTCAATGAAACAACAAAGGGTATAGCACAGGTAGGACTAAAAAGCGGTATACCGGTACTTTTTGGTGTCATCACAACAGAAAATATCGAACAGGCTATCGAGCGTTCAGGTTCAAAGGCAGGGAATAAGGGATATGACTGTGCATTGGGTGCTATTGAGATGGTCAACCTTATGAAGCAGATCTGAGATATGACAATAATTTTTGATTTTGACGGAACTCTGCATAATACAAAAAGACTTTACGGCTGTGCATTCCGTAAGGCATATGCAATGCTTGTTCGTGAGGGCTATGCACCCGAACACAATTATTCTGATGAAGAAGTGTCATGTTGGCTCGGAGTTAACGCCCCTGATATGTGGAACAGTTTCATGCCCGATCTGCCTTTGGAAATGAAGCATAAAGCCGGAAGTATGATAGGCAGTGAAATGATCGAGGGAATACTTGGGGGAAATGCTGTACTTTTTGACGGTATCACCGAAATGCTTGATATACTCAAAAACAGAGGTTATCGTTTACTTGTACTTTCAAACTGCCGTCATTCATATATGGAAGCACATCGTAAAGCACTCGGTCTTGACAAATGGTTTGAAGGATATTTTTGTGCAGAGGACTATGGATTTATACCTAAAGAGGAGATATTTAAAGATCTTGCAAAGAAGTTTCCTGATACAGTATATGTAATGACAGGTGACAGAGCATCTGATATTGAAGTCGGTATCAGGAATAATATTCTGACAATAGGATGTTTATACGGTTTTGCGTCCGAAAATGAATTAAAAAATGCATCGGTAACTGTAAATGCACCGTCTGAAATTCCGCAGGCAGTTTATGAACTTACAAAAATGAACATATAATAAAAAAACAGAGTACATTTTTTCTTTTGTGGCTGTACTCTGTTTTTATTCATTTTAACCCAAATGGGCAAGAAGTCCCCCACCTCTAAGCGAAGCATAGGTGGGGGATGAATTGCCCGTCAGCCGTAAGGCTGACTTG
>OMZF01000130.1 GCA_900315465.1 uncultured Eubacteriales bacterium
AAAAAAGAAGCATAAGCCTATAAAAGTCATAAGTGTTTTATTATCTATGGATGTAATACTTTTGGCCTTTTTGCTTATCTTTGTTTTATCTCATCCTACTTATTACAAATATAATGATTGGGCAATTCAGGGCAGTCATATCAGTGACGTACAGAAACGGTACGGTGACTTTGATGTTGGTACTGTCCGAACAGGACATCCAGGTGAAGTTGGATATTACATCTATACTGATGATGGTCCCATTATGCCGGATCATTTACCACACTACTATTACATTCATTATGATGAAAATGGTATTGTTGACAGTGTGAAAGATAGTATTCCGGAAGGTGGTTAATAACCATATTTTTCGCACTGCCCTGGCAGTCCTTTATCTTTGCAAAGATAATGCAAAAGAATTATCTGCACATCAAGAAAGTATTGAAACTGAAAATACAGAACACGAAATCTACACCTGCGGCACACCGACTCAGGATGACAGTAAGAAATTCGGAATGACAACCTTAAATTAACAACATTGTCACTAAGTGACTGGTCGGATTTAAACTAATTATAAAACTATCTTTCCGTCAGAAATTTCAATTTTTTGTTTACAGCTTTCCGCAACAGTCGGATCATGGGTTATTATAATAACAGTCTTGCCTTCATCATTGAGAGAGTGGAAAAGCTCCATGATCTCGGTTGATGTTTTTGTATCAAGAGCACCAGTTGGCTCATCGGCAAGAATGAATGATGGGTCATTGACAATTGCTCTTGCAATAGCAACACGTTGCTTTTGTCCGCCGGAAAGCTTGTTCACAGGCTTTTTTGCAAGCTCCTTAATACCGACCTTTTCAAGAGCTGCAAGGGCAGCGGCGTTTGTGTTCCATTTGCGATGTTTAGCAAAGTACAGCGGTATCTTTACATTTTCTAAAACGGTATATTCTTCAACAAGAGCAAAGTCCTGCGTGACGATCCCTACTTTTTCATTGCGTATCTGTGCTAATTGCTTATCGGACAGCTTATGAATACTTACGCCGTCAAGGGTGTATTCCCCCTTTTCAAAGGTGTCAATGCAGCCGATAATGTGCAGCAGAGTGGATTTTCCTGCACCGGATTTGCCAATGATGGCAAGCATTTCTCCGTCATCTATTGTCAAAGAAATATCAGTCAGGGCAGTAAATGCATTGGACTTCTTGTAATTATAAGTTTTCGTAAGTTTTTTTATTTCGATCATATCAATTCTCCTTAATAGACAAAACAGGCGAAGCAGACCTTAACATTCCAAAGGGAATTATCATCGACAGTGTAAAAAGAATAGCGACCACCAGAACAGACAAAAGTATATTCCCGAACCCGAATGACAGACCTATCAGGTATTCAAAATTCATTATTCTCATTACAGCAATACCAGTGGCAGCGAGGGCAGAGGCAATAATTATAGTTATTGCTGTTTCTGCACCGATAATATAAAGACTGTCTTTCTTGCGGCAGCCGCAGAGGAAGAAAATACAGAATGTTCTTGTCTGTCGCAAAGCCCCGATAGCTGCAGAGCCTATAAGTCCCGAAAGCACTATTATCACAGCAGTTATTATAATCGGCATCATACGGTAATAAATGTCGTTTATCTGCCGTTCGGTTTCCTGAGCCATAGTATTGAGTGTCTGACCGTACTGAACAGTGCCGACAGTATTCAGATACTCTGTATTGGCAGCAAAATCCTTTTCGCTGATATTATCGCCGTAGGACACAAACCAGACGGAATTTGCCATAATGTTGTATCCATCGCTGTTCTCAGGGAAAATATCTTTAGCAGCTATTGCAAATGGGCCGCCGAGATTTGTCTGACTGTCAAATGGCAGAACAAAATTGAAAATACTGTCCCGATCTATTCCGGGATCTATATTGTTTCGGTCAATTTCTGAGTTTACAGGCTTGTAGGTGCTATCGGTCAGTATTCCCACAACCCTCATTTTTCCGGCAGGAGTGTCATAAACATTGTTAAGACTTGCATCCGTACCTCCGGATACAACGATCTCGATCTCTCCGTTATCATTTCTTTTTTCTTTTGGGTAACGTCCGCAGGAGAGGGGGAGACACATCTTTGAAAGAACATTTGGTTCAAGTAGATAATATGTAAGGGTGTTGCCTTTATCTCTGTACATAACTGAAAGGGGGCCTATCTGTTTCCAAAAGGTAAGACTATCGGAGCAGTGTATTTTCACATCTCCTGTAAGCCGGTTTTCAAGAAAAGAAATAACGCTTTTCTTGTCAGGATATACCTGTAAAAACGGGGATATTTCCTCATTACTGCATTCCATAAAATCAAGAGAAGCTGCATCAACCACAACGCCATTTTCTCTGAGGATATCCTTATATGGCTCGTAGATCATTTGTTTACTTCTCACAGTGGAATACATAGTATTTGTAAGTATCAGCAGGGAGGCAATCTCGATAATAACTATAAGATTAAAAAGCCACCGCTGCCGCATAAGTCCCAATGCAAGCTGAATGTATTTCATACTTCACCATCCCTTCTCAGCTCAGATACTGATTTTCTTATCATCGGAGCAATGCTCAGTCCCATAACTATCCCACCGAAAATGATATATGAACCGAGTATAACTGTGCATATACGCAGATCAAAGAATGTCAGAAAACTGGGATATACAGTTCCGATCATATCCACAATGATAAACCTGAACAGCATAAATCCAATCAAATAAGAAACTGTCAGCGTAAGCAGTATTTCGCTGATGTAAATGTCAAATATTTTTGCTTTTGAGCCACCGCAGAGGGAATATACTGTAAGTGCGTTTTTACGCTTTGCAAGGATATATGTATAGAGCCTTGACAGGTTCAGCATCATTACCGCCATAAGAATAAATGATACTACATAAATCATGTTGTTGAATTGCTTTTCCATCAGCGGCTTCGGCTCGGGGTCTTGTATATTGTCTGTATATCCGGAAAATTCACTCCTTATCAGGTCGGATATATGTCCCAGCTCATCCCCGGTCAGAGTATCGTCAACCTGTATCCTGAAATATGTAACAATAAAGCTGTCGTCGCAGTTTTCGGTCAGAAGCCAGCACAGAGGTTCTATATCTCCTCTTGTAGTTTTTTGTGTAACCGATGCAACCGTATATTCCGTACCGTCTAACTTCAGCTTATCTCCCTCTGAAACATCAATTATATTCGCAGGCTTGCCGAGATATATTTCAATTCCGCCGTTCTTCAGCTTGGGGTAGTTTTTCTTTACAAAGCTTTCCGGGCCGCTTACGGAATAATAGTCTATCATATCTTCCGATGTAAAACCTGTCATCACCATATCAACATAGTGATGTCCCACCGAGTAAAGTATCTTTTCTATCTTACCCTTGATATCGCCGTACCTCGGCAGCTCATAATAGTTCAAAGGAAGTGTAGTTAACTCGCCATAGTATTTTCCTCCATCGGTAACATCGCTGTTTTCATATTTTTCAATCTCGTCTTTATCCGTTCCGCGATAAACAAGCTCATTTGTTTTTGAGTCAAAAAATGTCCCTCGAAATAAATTATCATCTGCATCTACGGCATATTCTATAAGATCTACCTGAAAGGATTTACCCCAGTCGGTACGTTCATCTTTTATGTCAGGCGGTTTGGTGACGGCATCCATCATCCCCGCTACTGTAAAGGCGGCTATTATGCATATTACCTGAGATACTATGATAAAAACAAATAGTATGGGGCGTGTCCTGAAAAGCTCCCTGATATTAAGGAGTATTAGTCTGAGCCACATTCTGATTTCCTCCCTCATATATTGTATTGCCGTTAATAACGATCCGGCTTATCTTTCTTTTATCAATTACGATTATTTCATCCGCAAGGGCAGGATCGGGGACTTCTTTGTATCTTAAATGAATCTTTTCCTCATAGCGTCCTGTATTGTCATTCGACCCACTGACCAATCCGCTCAGAACAAGATAATAGCTTGTCCCATCGTCAAGAGTAACATAGGAATTTGCACTGTCTATTTCCCGGAAGGCAAAGAAATGCAAGCCAATGAATTTCTCACTTGCGGGCTTACCTATACCGGCAGCACCGGCGGAGCAGTCCGAGTCAAGCTCTATCCCCAGATCAGAGATCACAGCTGTCATTTCCGGTGCGGCTGGGGTGAGGATATCGAAAATCCCTGTTCGCGAGGGATGCAGCCATATGTTATTGCCCGTTTCATAATCAAGAGAAAAGCTGATCTCAAAGGGCAGATCAAATTCCTTTTCCTCCGTTTTACAAAGCACATAATCCTTATCCCTGCGGATAAAGTGCCAGTCCTCCTTGTCGATCATTTCTGCAACTTCAAGCCAGTCACGGTTTGTTACAATATCATAGCACTTTTTTATCTCCGTAATCTTCTGAGCTCGAAATCGGCGGCTTGTAAAGGTAAGATTGCCGCCTTGTGCATCAAGTCCGTTCAGATCGACACGGATATAAATTTTCAGCTCTGTTCTGTCACTTTCGAGATAACACCGGCAGTCAAAACCGCCGCCTAACCCCAGATTTCCCAACGGTTTGCCGTCCTTCATCGTGCAGTTTATCATACCGCCGAAATCCTCGAATGTGCTGCTTGTGGGAATATACAGTCCATAGCGGTAGTCTTCTTCTGCAAAAAGTGTGCCGTCTGTATGTTTAACACTGAGCATAGCATAAAGATCGTGATTATCCGCAGTAATTCCGAGAACAGATGTGCTCAGGCTTTCGTCAGGGCTTGAAAAGCACACTGAGCGGCTTTCATACATTCCTAACACATTTGGCTCTCCTGAAAAGACCCTTGGGAAAACATCCTCTGCCGTAAGCTTTTGAATTAATGCAGAGGCTCCGATTACAGAAACAACAGTTATCAGTGCAGCTGCCAATAATATGGCTGCTGTTTTTTTTATTGATCTTTTCGGGTGTAGACCAAGCTTTTTGTGTGTGAGGGATATAACCCGTTCTGTATCTGCATAGCCGCCGACAGCTACATCATTTTTGTCGGCAAGCCCGAAGGAGTCATCAAGTCTGTCAAAAAGTCTGTGCAGTCTCATAAGCCAAAACCCCTTTCTGTTAGTATCTTTTTTAGTTTTTTTCTTGTCCTGTGAAGCTTGACCTTTACTGTTGCAGGATTTATTTTCATACATCCGGATATCTCTTCAATTTTCTGATAGTAGAAATAATACCGTATCAGTATTTCACGCTCCGGCTCGCCTATTGTATCAACAGCCTTTTTCAGCTCTTCGATAAGCTCCCTCGATTCTGTAATTTCATCTATGCAAAAATTATCCTCGATCTCTACCTCATTAATATCGACAAGACTGATCCTGTGTTTTTTCAGACAGTCAAGTGCCTTGGATTTTGCAATGGTACACAGATACCCTGTCAGCTTATCAGGGTCAAAGCAATCGGCATTTTTCCAAAGGGAAACGAATGTGTCAGCTGTTACCTCCTCAATATCCTCCTTTGAGAGTATGCCGTTTGAGATATTATGTATTATTGACGAAACGAGCGGAGTGTATTTCAGCATTATACGGTCAAGAGCACGCTCATCATGCTTTTTAAGCCGGAGAGCAAGCTTTTTGTTTTCATCCAACCGTGATGCCTCCTTTGCTTTGAAGTACTTCTATTATATATGACGATAAATAAGAAGAAAAGGTTTCAATAATTATTGTTTTTGTAATTGATATGCAGATATTTTGGGTTCTGCTGAAACTATAGGTTACAAAATAGTTTTCTTTAAAGTTAAGAATAATACTTATGTTTGTGCAATCAGTTTAGATGATATTATAGATAAAAATGAAATAAGCATATGCAATTTAATCCTGCATAAGATTGGGTTTCCGTTAGATTTTGATTCGGATTTTAGTGACATATTAAAAGTGTTTGGAACAAAATATACGGAAAATAATATCCTTGAGGATTGTGTTAGCTATAACTTCTTATATAATCGAAACTATTTTGTTTCTTTCAATGTTTCAGGTAAAAATATAGTCGGAATAGAAATACTGTGTGATAGTGGAATAATAGACAATAGAATAAATTGCGATTAGTTTTCGATTCACCTTTTACAAGTTAAGAATTTTTAACAAAACAGGCTATATAATTTTGTAATATCATACAAAATTTTGGATTTTCAAAACTTTTTTAAAAAACTTTCTGCAATTGGCATATTATTTACACACTTATATTATAGAGGTACTTTTTTAAATACGTTGTTATTGTATAGAAAAAGTGGTTTAGGCAGCAAAGGTAGGGGAGATGGAAGTGAAAAGTCCGGATGCTTCTATACGCACAGGTGATGCTCTTTCTTATGGTGGATTTTGTAAATTGATCATTGATGATTTTTTATTGTGATAAGATGTCCTGCAATAGTTGGATATGAAGAAAAATACCTTAAACAAATTAAATCTATAATTATTACCTTGCATACAGAGGAGTGATGATCGTGAAAAGCAATACTTTACTGAATAATATAAATATATCATTGCTGAGTATTTCTTCTTATGTTTTAATTATCAGCGGATTATTAAGAAATGATTTTTTGATGGATAGTGAAGCAGAACCTGCTTATTATCAGTATTATAATAATATACAAAGAGTCGGGTATCTGAAAGGGCAGGAACTGAATTTTCTCTTGATCGTATCAGCATTGGTGCTTGTGTTTATCGCAGCAAATCTGATCATTCGGCTTTTTAATAAGGAGAATGTTATAAAGAGCCAAAAAATCACAGCTGCTTATATTGCCGGTTTTGTTTTAAACCTTTTCGCAGTAATTATTTCAGGTGCTGTTTTATCATCAAATCTGACCATGTTATGCATAGATAATAATTATGCAGCGAGAGACTTGATGTATACTGTTCACGAAATGTATATAACGATTGACATAGTTTTAATTGCACTATTGATTCAGATGATAATTTTTACCACTATTAAAGAACTACCCGTCAAAAACAAAATATCTCTTATGATCTCTGCTGCTTTTCCATATCTGTTATATCCATTGTTCTTTTTATAAATGATTTTGAAGGATGATAAATATGAAAATTAAATCATGGTTAATAATTGGCATTGATATTGTTTTTCTGCTTATTGCTTGTGGTCTGATTTTGTTTATTAACAGCTATAATTACAATAATATATACCTTTCATACATAAACGAACAGTTAAATAAATCTCAAAAGGATTATATTGATAATAAAGAATACTTTGATATATGTGTCGGTTCTTTAAAGGATAAATATGAATCATATTCTGTCTTTGAAAGTGATAAAACCAATAAAACAATATCCGGAGTTATACGTCTTAATGGTGATTCTTTAGTATTGATGCCTGAAGATAATAGTATATGTTATATTAACAATCTTAAAAAACCTGATGATCTGATGAATTCCGAATCAGCAAATGCATTTATTTATATTCTTAAAAATCTTGGGTACTGCACAATAAAATATTGTATGACTGAGGACGGACAATATTATCTGTATTTTTATAAAGAAGGGATGATGAAAAGACCATTCTTTTGTGTATCAGACAACAATGGATCTGAAAATGCTGAAAGCTATGGATTATTTTATTCCTCTGACAGCAAAGCTGCACCTGAAAAAGTCAAGGAAATATCCCCAAACTGGTATATTTCATACGAAAAATTATAATGTTCAAACTATACGGACTGTTAGTTGTGATTGATATGGTTTTATTTATATTTATTGAGTAAGGGGCTGCTTCGGCAGTCCTTTTTTATTTTTGTATTGTAATTATAACTA
>OMZF01000107.1 GCA_900315465.1 uncultured Eubacteriales bacterium
TAAGTCAGCCTTACGGCTGACGGGCAATTCATCCCCCGCCTACGCTTCGCTTAGAGGTGGGGGACTTCTTGCCCATTTGGGTTAAAATATTGCAGCAACACTAATTACAATCATTATAACATTACTTTTTGTGCTATTCAATGTACTAATTGCACAATATTATTGCAGATACTTTAATATGATATAAAAATGCTGTTTTTGTATATTTGATTTGTTCTGATTTATTATCATCTCCAAGCCAATAAAATATATTAAAAGTGTTGACCTGTGTTTATTTTTGTGTTAAAATTGTATAAAATATTTTATTGAATACGGAGGTATGGTCATGGGATTATTTGAACGCAAAATAAAATGTATTTACAAAATGAATAAGAAACAGTATAAGGAAATGAAGAAATTCTACAAGAAACTTGGTTTCAGCGACAAGCAGTGTGAGAAGCTTTGTGGAAGCTGTTTCGGCTCTGAGATAGTGGTTGACGAAAGTATGCCCTACAATGACGACTGGGAATTCTGCAAAACATTAAAAAATCCTCCTCCGAGACCGTCAACTGAGGCGAGAGGTCGAGGATTGGTAAACAGAATGGTTATGTCAAAATCTGCCGTACCCGATGAAGAAGGTTTTTGTATGGAACAGGAGATCTGTGCTGAACCTGCTCCCGTGGGTATGCCTGTACCGCTTATGGCGGGTGCTGCTATGATGAGTGGCAGTATGGGAGCTGCTATGCCTATGGGAAT
This sequence comes from uncultured Eubacteriales bacterium, assembly GCA_900315465.1. Lineage (GTDB taxonomy): Bacteria > Bacillota > Clostridia > Oscillospirales > Acutalibacteraceae > UBA1213. The sequence goes on from OMZF01000107.1 coordinate 736, forward strand.
GAATGCTGCCATGTTCAATACCGCTAAAACCCATACAGCACCCGAAAACGAACAAACCACTCCTTTAGATAAACCTCAGGCTATATTCTCTGCAAATGTAAATACGGCATCATGGTCATATGTAAGAACAAAAGTTCTTAATGGTCGGTTTATAGACAAGGATTTTGTTCGTATAGAAGAGCTTATAAATTCCTACCCCTATAAGCTCAAAAAGCCGAAGGATGATGCACTGTTTTCCGTTTCTGTAGAAAAGGGTGACTGTCTGTGGAATGATGATGCCGAACTTATGTTTGTTGGCATAAAGGGCAAAAAGGCAGACAAAAAAGTAAAACAGAATCTTGCATTTCTTGTCGACGTATCAGGCAGTATGGAAGACCGCTGGATACTTGTACAGATGTCTATTGCTGCAATAGTCAGCAAACTCGGAAAAGGAGATATTATCTCCATAATTGCTTATTCTGACAATACCACTACCGTAGTAAAAAATCTTGAATGTGATGATATGGGAGATTGTGTTAAAGCTATACTTTCCATTGAAGGCATAGGCGGATGCACCTACGGAAGCGAAGGTCTGGAAAATGCTTACAAATTCCTTTCCGAAAATTATGATAAAGAAGCAAATAACCGTGTATTTATCTTTACTGACGGAGACTTCAATTTCGGTATAACAAATGAAGGCGGACTTTCCGAATATATAAAGAAAAAGAGAGAAACCGGCATTTACCTTTCTGTTGTAGGCTACGGTATGTCCAACTTCAAGGATGATAACATGGAGGCTCTCGCAAGAAACGGCAACGGTAATTATACTATTGTGACCAATCCTGCTGATATTCTTGATAACCTCTGGGAAAAGCTTATTTCAAATCTTGTCACTATCGCAAAGGATGTTAAAATATCTGTTGAGCTTAATCCGAAATTCGTAAAAGAGTACCGTCTTATCGGCTACGATGCAAGAGTGCTTACTCAAAAGGAATTCAATGATACAAGCAAGGCAGTTGATGGTATAGGCTCGGAGCATAATGTTGCGGCACTTATCGAATTCAAAAGAGGAACAGCAGAGAAACAGTATTCGTCACGCTATGTAAATACTTCAACAGCAGACAACAGTGAAGAATTTGCATTCATAGAGATACGCTACAAAGACATTGACGGCAATAATCTGGTATTTACAAAAGCTGTAACAATTGATGAAATAGATAATGCTGAAAGCAAAAACGTAAAAGCGGCAAGCATTATCGCAGCATTCGGTCTTTGCGTAAAGAAATCCGAATACGCAGGAAAAGCTGACAAAAATCTCCTTAAGGAACTTACCAAAGAAAATATCCTCACAGCCGAGGATGATGACGATAATTACAATCATTATTCCGTCATCAAAAAATACGCAAACGAATAATCAAAACAGCTGTTGTGCCACAAAGAAGCACAACAGCTGTTTTTTATTAATTGTATAAAATTCAATAATATATTTCTTTGTATTTTTCGGCAAGGTCGGGATGTGCGTCATTTACAGAGCGTATATATTCCATTCGTTTAGCAAGAAGCCTTGCATAATTTTCGGGATCTATCCTCTTAAAATCTTCTGCATACTTTCTTCGCATCTCTGCAAGACGGTCAAGCACCTTCGAATCCATTGAAAGCATTTTCATTTCAATATACTCTCGCCTTTTTTCAAGCATATCCATAAACTTTTCCGCACTTTCAGGATCTTCCTCAAGCATACTGATAAGTCTGAGTTCCACACGATCAATTATTTCGTCTTCGTCAAAATAATTTATTCTGCCCCATACTCCTCTTTTCTCTGCATCTTCAAGACTGAATTCTTTATCCGAAAAAAATTCTTCAATAAGTTCATCAGCTATCCTGTCCATCAGTTCTGTGCTGTCCTCACCCATTACCCATTCAAGTTCGGGTTGTATACCTTTTGCCTTTCTTGAAATATGTTTCGGTCTTTCTCTTACTGCCCTGCGCACTTTGCCTATTATTCCCGAAGGCTCTTTCGTTACTATCAGCTTATCCGGCACATTATCTGTTTCATACGGATACCTTGTTCCTGCATCTCTGAGTGCAAGTGCTGTTGTCATTCGCACAGCACCGTTTCTGAGCAATTCTTCCGCACCGAATTTTCTCAGCATATCATTTACCTGCCCCGGATGCTCTGTAATATAAAACTTTATGCCCTTCTCTTTATATGTGCGGTATATCATAACAAGTCTTTCTGCTGCAAAAAGGTCTATATTTCCCACAGCACCTGCATTTATTATAATGCATTTCGTATTTTCATTCACTGCATTTTCAATATCACTCTGAAGTGTATCTATATTCGCAAAAAACAGATTTCCTCCGAAACGGTATATAACAGTATTTTTTATTGGTCGGGATTCACTGTTCCTGCCAAGACTATAAAATGAATCCTTGTCTGCTATTACTCCCATAAAATCTCTCGGCGGTACTACTGCCCTTACCACTACCGCAACAAATGAAAGTATTACTCCTATAACTACACCTGCTACAGTTCCGAATATCAATACTCCGAATAATGCACCTAAAAATATATAAAATTCGTTTCTGCTTTGTTTCCACAGTTTTTTTGCAATATGAAATTCGCAGGCATTCATAAGTGCAGATACCACTATTGCAGTAAGCACAGGTACGGGAAGATATTCTATTATCGGTGTAGCAAAATACAATACTGCTATCATCGAAATACAAGCCGATACCGACTGCCATTGCGATTTTACACCGAACTGACGTACTATACCCGTTCTCGATACACTGGCATTCACAGGGCAGCATCCTGTAAGAGCCGCTGAAAAATTAGCGGCAGTATACGCTAATAATTCTCTGTCGGGAGAAAGCTTATACCCATCTTTCATGGCATTAGAGTTTGACGCAAGCAATGACTCCGCAAGAATTACAGCCGCTATTGAAAGTGCATCAAGAAGATATTCCGTCAGTTCATCAAATGACGAAAATCCGGATAACTGCTTTATCCCACCGAAACCTCTGTCCACATGGGGCAAAAGCTTTACTCCATATTCATCAACATGAAAACATATCGTCATTACTGCACCAAGCACCATTACGATAACAGACATCGGAACTTTCGGACAGAATTTTTTCCCCAGCATTATAATCGCAATCGATGCAAGCCCCAGTATAAGTGATACGGCATTGAATTCTCCTGTTTGTCCTATTATATGTGCTATAAGCTCTGGAGCTTCTCCCGTACCCGGAGAACCGCCGAAAAGTTTCGGTATCTGCATAAGTATTATAGTACAGCATATTCCTGTTACAAAACCTGCCATTACAGATTCACTTATATATCTGACTATCCTGCCGGCTTTGAATATGTAAAAAATCAAAAGCCATATTGATACCAGAAGTGTTATCATCGGTACAACAGATATTGCTTTTTCAGTCCCTCCCACAATACCTAAACTTGCTATCATTCCTCCGACAAGTGCAGCAGGTGCAGCATCGACCCCGAACACGAAATCTTTTGACCCTGTTATAAAACCAAAAAACAATATCGGAAGTACAGAACCATATAGTCCATACTCCATTGGAAGTCCCGCTATCTGAGCATAGCCCATTGATATGGGGATTGAAACAAGTGCAACTATGATACCTCCGAATATGTCGGTCATTAGCTGCCTTGGAGTTGTACTTAAAAATTTTTTCTTATAATCTTCTGTGAGCCTGTTCATAAGCGTACACCATCATTTATTATTTTCTGAATTTGCGAGTTCAAGCAGTTCCATTATACGCTCTACCCTGTCTGACAGATAAAGATAACCTAAAAGTGCTTCAAATCCTGTTGCCATATGATATTGTGCAGCAGTAGCACTTTTCGGTGTATGCGTAACATGAGCATTTCTTCCACGCCTGAGAATATCTGCCTCTTCCTCCGTAAGAAAAGGCTCTATTTTTTTTGCTGTTTCCGCCTGAGCCTGACAGCGTACTATTTCAACTTTGAGCTTATTCAGATCTCCTACAGGTCTATTGGCTTCACAAATCAGTTGCTCTCTTATAATGAGATCATACACTCCATCTCCTACAAATGCAAGACCGAGAGTATTTATATTATTTGGATCACATGGCTGTCCTGATAATCTTGGCATGATCAAACTTCCTTATTCCACAAATTCAAATTCAAAATCATAAAGGCTTACTGTATCTCCCTCTTCTATGCCTGCTTCCTTGAGGGCATCAATAACGCCCGAACTTATAAGCACCCTTTGGAAATACTGCACAGAATCACTGTCGGAGAAATCTATCATTCTCAAAACTCTAAGCAGTCCGTCCGCCTGAACAAAATATACTCCGTCCTGACAATTGACCTTGATTTCCTGACCTGCAAGACTGTCTGCATCCGGCAGTATTTCAGGCTCAGGCTCGTAGCGTACTATAGGAGGAAGTTTGGAAAGCTGCTCCTGTATTTCTTTCAGAAGAGGCTCAACTTCATATGATATAGCTGCCATAACCGGAAAAAACTTATATCCCATATCTTCTATATATTTCCGGAATTTTTCGACTGTTTCATCATCTGTAAGGTCGCATTTGTTTCCTGCAACTATCATCGGTCTCTCGGCAAGTTCGGGATTGAACTTTTTAAGTTCTTCGTTTATTATTCTGAAATCCTCTTTTGGATCTCTGCCCTCGCTTCCCGATACATCTACCATATGAACCAATAGTCTGCACCTTTCAACATGATGCAGAAACTGATGTCCGAGACCTGCCCCATCTCCTGCACCTTCGATAAGTCCCGGTATGTCTGCCATTACAAATGACTCCTCAGGGCCCATACGTACAACGCCCAAAACCGGAGTTATCGTTGTAAAATGATAATTTGCGATTATCGGCTTTGCTTCACTTACAACAGATATAAGTGTTGATTTACCTACATTTGGAAACCCTACTATACCCACATCTGCAAGAAGTTTAAGTTCAAGCTGTACATCGTATTCTTCTCCGGGCTGACCCGGTTTTGCAAAACGGGGAGTCTGTCTTGTAGGAGTTGCGAAATGCGGATTGCCCCAGCCACCCTTGCCACCTTTGGCAACAATAACAGGTTCTTTATCTGAAATATCGGCAAGCAGTCTGCCTGTATTTGCATCTTTGACAAGTGTACCTTTTGGAACACGGATGATAAGGTCATCAGCTTTTTTACCGTTGCATCTTCCTCCCCTGCCGTTTTCTCCTTTTTGAGCATGATATTTCCTCTTATATCTGAAATCCGCAAGAGTGGACAGGTTATCATCTGCAACGAATACAATATTTCCCCCTCGTCCTCCGTCTCCTCCGTCAGGGCCTCCGGATGCTACATATTTTTCTCTGTGAAATGCTACTGCACCGTCTCCCCCATCTCCTGCTTTGATGTGTATTTTGGCTATATCAACAAACATTATTCTTTCCTCCCGCTTGAATTTAATTGAAAAAAGGAGCCTCGGAAAAAACTCCGAAGCTCCGTTAGTAACAAAATCAAGCCTGCTCGGCAGCGTATACGGAAACCTGCTTGCGGTCTTTACCTACACGCTCAAACTTTACTGTACCATCTATCTTAGCAAAAAGAGTATCATCAGAACCACGTCCGACATTATTGCCGGGATGAATGTGTGTACCTCTCTGCTTTACCAGAATGTTACCTGCCAGAACAAACTGACCATCTGCACGCTTTGTACCAAGACGCTTGGACTCGGAATCACGACCGTTCTTTGTTGAACCGCCGCCCTTTTTATGAGCAAACAACTGTACATTAATTTTCAGCATAACTTACACCTCCGTAATAATTACATTTAGATTTTTCGGATACTGTTTCTCTGTTTCTTCCAGATGAAGTCTGAAACCCTCTAATATGACTCTGCATTTCGGGACATCCTCCTCAGATACTTTCACCACCATATCTCCGTCATCAGCTTCTGCCTTTGCATCGGCTCTGATTATATCTGTGATAGTATTTGCTGTCATATACGCTGCCGACGAAACAAACGCACACAAAACATCCTGTCCGTATTCGCCCGTTTCTGCATGACCGCTTATATGAAATCCCGTCAGCATACCGTCATCACGCATATAAAAACGTGCGGTTATCATGCCTCAATAGCTTCGATCTGTACCTTAGTATATCTCTGTCTGTGACCCATCTTACGCTTGGATCCCTTCTTAGGCTTATAAGTAAAAACAGTGATTTTCTTGCCCTTTACAGTATCAAGAACCTTTGCTGTTACCTTCGCACCCTCAACATAAGGTGTGCCTGCCTTAAAGCCGTCATCTGTGCTGACTGCAACTACTTTGAAGTCAACAGTTGACTCGTTCTCTGCTTCCAGCTTCTCAACATATACAACGTCACCGTTTGCAACCTTGTACTGCTTTCCGCCTGTTTCGATTATTGCGTACATTAATAGCACCTGCCTGTTTTTAAACTCGCTACATGAGGCGGAGCGATGCCCTCTTAAATGCCCTTAGTATGCGGCTCTTCTATCATATCACATCAAATCCTGATTGTCAACCGCCATAAACAAATATTTTCTTCCTAATTTTCTTCCTAATTTTTATCAGAAAATTATAAAAAACTATTGACAAATATTTATTGTTGTGCTATTATGTTAGAGCAGTGGTTTGCTGCCATAATATTTTGGTCCGGTAGTTCAGCTGGTTAGAACGCTAGCCTGTCACGCTAGAGGTCGACGGTTCGATCCCGTTCCGGATCGTTTCTTTGGCTCTCTTTTTAGAGAGCCAATATGTTATGCTGGTATAGCTCAGTAGGCAGAGCGCATCCTTGGTAAGGATGAGGTCACCAGTTCGAATCTGGTTATCAGCTCTCTTTATGA
>OMZF01000105.1 GCA_900315465.1 uncultured Eubacteriales bacterium
ACACACGGGGATAGCTCGTTGATACTGTATGGGCTACCATACTTGAGCGAGAAGCCCCCACCTCTATAGGTGGGGGAGTATGTCACTTCGTTATATAAGTATTCTCCTATTTTTGATAAGAGTAAACTTACATTTGTCATGTAGCGTAATTAGGGTGCAGCGGTTAGCTGCTAAACTACGCATAGCGTCAATAGGGTGATAATGAAATGAAAAAACATTTAAAAACAGCTGCACTTTTCATTAGTGCATTGCTTAGTGTAAGTATTTTTGTACCGTCATGTGTATACTTTGCGGCTGATACCGCAGTATATGAAAGTGCGGCGGCAGCAGGAAATATAAAAGTCATAGAGTCCGGTGCATCTGCCGAAGAAATACAGGGAGAAATATATAATCTTGTAGGTACAGGCAGTACAATAAAGCTGGTCGGTGAATTTGAACTTGAACATCCTCTTGTACTTTGTTCCGGACAGACACTTGATGCAACAGATGCTGTTATAAGCTGTGACTGTGAATATGCAGTCAATTCTTTAAAACAGCAGGATGTGTGCATCAAGGGAGGTACATGGAATATCAAGGGCGGATATTTTACTAAAATAAGCGGATGCAGTAACGTGTCAATTGACTCTGTTACGATAAACGGCGGAGGGGTATTTGATTACGGAAATATTTTCTCCTACAGCTCCGATAATGTGGTTGTAAGTAAATGTACTCTTAATAATTCAGCTGCTACAGCGGTGTATGCTTATAAGTCAACGAATTTTACTGTTGTAGATACAAAAGTAAATAAGGCAGACGGTCATGGTATCAGAATATTTGCGTCTGACAATATACGTATTTTAGGCAATACGCTTGACGGAATAAATGGTGACGGTCTGAATATAAGTACCTGTGATAAAGGCGGAAATATCAGCGGAAATCTGATAAAGAATGTTACGGTAAACAATAAGCTCGATATTGACCCTCTTTCAAAAATTTCCCGTTCAGGCTGTGGTATTGCAATCTCCAAATGTAATGATATGAAGGTCGGAATGTCATCTGCCTTTAACGGTTCTGTCTATGAAAACAATAATGTAGCAGGCTGTGCGGCAGACGGACTTCATATCAATGTTTCAAAGGGAACAATAGTGAACAAAACTAATTTTTCCTACATAAGCGGAGACGGTATACATAATTCTGCTTCCAGAGACACTACAGTAAAAAACTGTTATTTCAAAGTTATTAAAGGAAGTGCAATGAGTTTTGTTCCCGGGCCTTCGGCAAGTGTTGCCGGAGATTATCGCCTTTGTCAGAATTCGGTGATCACCAATAACAAAATAGATACCACAAATGCATATGGTATACTCCTGTCAAAAACTGACGGCATCAAGGTAAATGATAATAACATAAACAACTGCAAGGAATATGGTATTGCTATAAATTCAAGTAATAATATTACTGCATTGTGCAATAATATAACGAAAACCATGCAGAAAAATAATTCAGGTGTTTCTGTAACAAATGATTCAAAGAATGTTACGGTAATAAATAACTCGGATGTGAAGATAACACTTGATAAAGCGTACTTATCTCTTGGTAAGGGAGAAAGCTACACTTTAAAGGCAACAGTAAAGCCTGATGCCCTGCCCGATAAATCTCTTACATGGGAAAGCTCGGATACAAGTATAGCTGTTGTCAAAAACGGAAAAGTAACTTCAAAAGCAACGGGTGTTGTTAATATTACCGCAAAAAACAAAAGCGGAGCAACTGCTGTATGCCGTGTGACTGTACAGAATGCACCGCAGAGTGTTACTCTTACAAAAACAGCCGTGTCTATCGGTGTAGGTGAGAAATTTTCTGTAGCATCCGTTTTGCCGTCAGGAAGTGCGGCGGCTGACAGATGGTATTCATCATCAGACAGCAGCATTGTAAAGATGACAAAAACATATTGGACAGGCGAATTTGTAGGTCAGAAGGTCGGCGTTGCAAATGTTACCGTAAAACTTTATAACGGTAAAACTGCGACCTGCCGTGTAAATGTAATGGCTGCTCCGACATCAGTATCATTGCCGAAAAAATCAATTACTATCGGTGTGGGAGAGAGTTATTCATTCGGTGCGACTTTGCCGAAGAATACAGCTGCCGCATCAAGAACATTCTCCTCAAGTGATAATTCTGTTGTGAAAATGACAAAAACATCCTGGATGGGTACTTTTACAGGTGTAAAACCGGGTACAGCAAAGGTAAGTGTAACTCTTTATAACGGCAAGAAAGCGGAGTGTATTGTATATGTTAAGGCTGCACCAAAAAGCGTTTCTCTCAGCAAAAAGGAGATAACTCTTAAAGTTGGTGAAACTGCATCCCTTAGTGCAATACTCCCTGCAAATACAGGAGCAGCAGAAAGAACATACAGAACAAATAATTCTTCTGTTGTAAAGCTTCTTTCTACAAGCTGGGTATGTAATTTCAAAGCACTCAAACCTGGTACGGCTCTTATTTCTGTAAAGCTGTATAATGGTAAATCTGCCGTATGCAAAATAACAGTAAAATGATTAATTAGCAATTATTTTTAAATCAATAATCCCCCGAAATCAGAGTGAAATCTGTTTCGAGGGATTGTTTTTATCTATTATTTTTTAGAAAATCAATAAGTTCATCAAATGAACCCTGAGGATAAACTGAAATATCCCTGTTGTGTTCGTTTATAAGACATTCGGGCATAAGGAAACCTTGGATTCCCACTTTTTCCGCTATCATATCCTCGTCAACATTATTTCCCACCATGATACATTCCGAAGGAGAAAGATTGTTTTTAATAAGTATTTCGCTGTAATATTCAGGATCAGGTTTACATCTCGTACTGTTTTCGTATGTTGTTATATATGAAAAATCATCGGGTGAAAGTCCTGCCCATTTAAGTCTGTTTTCTACGGCTGTTTTCGGAAATACGGGAAGTGTAGCAATTATAATATTGTATCCTTCATTTTTCAGATATTCCACAGTATGCTGTGCTTTTTCAGAAATACCGCATACAGAGCTTATGCTGTTGAAATCCGTGCGATAAAATTCGTCAAAAACAGGTTTTTTCAGAATAATATCTTCTCCGTATGTTTTTGAAAAACTATTCCAGAAAATTTCTTCGTTGGTTTTATCGGAATGGTTTGTGACCATTTTTTTGAAACCTTCCCATATCGCACCTGCAAGCTGTTTTGGCTCAAAACCATGTTGGATCATTGATGTGCATATGGTTTTCAGATATACTTTTGTAAATTCATCCTGATCCATAGGCAGTAATGTTCCGTCAAGGTCAAAAAGTATGTTTTTTATCATAATTATCCTCCTGTTGTGTTTGATTTGATAATGCTATATAGAAATTATACATCTATTGCTCAAACAAATCAATCAAAATCACTTTATATCCGCTTGATATTTGAGGATATTTGTACTATAATAGTAAGTGCATGAATTGGCTTTTACGGTCATAATGACCGATATTTAATTCTTGAAGGAGGAGAAGGAATGAGTGTTCAGAATAAAACGGAATCGCTTTTGTCTGCCCGTGAGGAAATGAAAGCAACTTCCGCATACTCAAGACTTTCAAAGCTGTTTGATGATGGAATATTTACGGAGATAGATGCCTTTTCGGGTTCTGCCGGAGGGTATGCAGAAGTTGCCGCAGGCAGAGGAAATATACTCGGTATCGGTGTATATGCTTTTGCTCAGAATTCCGATATATCCGGAGGAGCAATGTCAAAGGCTCAGGCCGCAAAAATAAAAAAGGTTTACGAGCTTGCTGTAAAAACAGGTTCTCCTGTTATTGCGATGTATGATTCAATAGGCGGAAGACTTTCTGAGGAAACAGATCTTTTGGGTGCATATGGAGATGTTCTCAGAAGTTCAGGTAATCTTTCGGGTGTTGTGCCGCAGATCTCCGTTATTCTCGGCAAATGCTACGGCACACAGGCTCTTATTGCCGTAAACGGTGATATTGTTGTGATGTCCGAAAAAGCAGAGCTTTCTCTTGCAACAGATGGCTCCAATGCTTCAGCAAAGGAAAATGCCGAAAGTGGAGTTGCTCAGATAGTAGCAAAAGATGAAGATGAAGCTATCCAAAAGGTAAGAGAACTTATTTCCTTGCTCCCTTCAAACAATCTGGATTATGCAGGTACTCTTGAATTTGACGAGGCTGATGAAGCTTCCGATGATGTTATAAAAACAATAGCCGATGGCGGAAGTATCATAGAGCTTCAGGCTGATTTCGGTAAATGTGTACGCACTGTCATTGCCTCTGTGGAGGGAACAACAGTAGGTATTGTAAAAACCGAGAAAAAGGAGCTTTGTGCTGCCGGATGTGATAAGGCAGCAAGACTTGTACGTTTTTGTGATGCGTTCAATATTCCTGTTATAACACTTGTTGATGCAGAAAAATTCAAATGTATAAAATCCGCCGCAAAGCTGACAGGTGCATATGCCGAGGCTACAGCACCAAAAATATCTGTTGTTACAGGTGATGCATACGGTGCTGTATATATTGCTATGGCAGGAACAGGTGCGGCTGCTGATGTAACATTTGCATGGGCTGATGCTTCAATATCAGCACTTACTCCCGAAGCTGCTGCGGTTATAGAGCTTGGTGATGATTTCGGCGGAGCTTTGAAAAATGCGACAGATGTAAAGGCAGAAAAAGAGAAGGTGATTGCACAGTTCAAGTCTGAAAAGCTTACAGCTATGAAAGCAGCAGAAAATGGATATGTACAGGATATAATCCTTCCGTCCGAAACAAGAATGAAGATAATAGCAGCACTTGATATGCTTTCTGATAAGCGTGTATCCACACTTCCGAAAAAGCATAATAATCTTTATATATAAATTTTTGAAAGGAAGAAATTTATGAAAAATCTTAAAATAACTGTAAATGGTGTAGTGTATGATGTACAGGTAGAGGAAGCAGACGGCAGCACAGTATCTGCTGCTCCAGTGGCAGCAGCTCCTAAAGCAGCAGCATCGGCACCTGTAAAGGCAGCTCCGGCGGCTGCAGGCGGAGAGCCTGTTGTTTCTCCTATGCCGGGAACTATAATCAATGTTCCTGTAAAAGCAGGTCAGGCAGTTAAAAAAGGTGATGTGCTTGTAGTGCTTGAGGCTATGAAGATGGAGAATGAAATTAAGGCTGCAAAAGATGCAACTGTTGCTTCTGTAGCGGTAAGCAAGGGCGAATCTGTAGATACAGGTACGGTGCTTGTTACACTTAGCTGAAACAGTACATAATTTGAAAGGAGAAGAGCCGGATGGCGAAGAAAATTCAGATAACAGAGACGGTTCTGCGTGATGCTCACCAGTCTCTTATAGCAACACGAATGCCCCTGAGTGATATGCTCCCTATTCTCTCAAAGCTTGATAAAGTAGGTTTTTATTCTCTTGAATGCTGGGGCGGTGCGACATTTGATTCATGCATACGTTTTCTTGACGAAGACCCGTGGGAAAGACTTCGCACACTGAGAAAAAATTGTCCGAATACAAAACTCCAGATGCTTTTCAGAGGACAGAATATGCTTGGTTATCGTCATTATGCTGATGACGTTCTTGAATATTTTGTACAGCGTTCAGTTGCTAACGGTATAGATATTATACGTATATTCGATGCACTTAACGATATAAAAAATCTCCAGACTGCTATAAAAGCAGCTAAAGCAGCTAAAAAGGAGAATCCTAACGTTGAAGCTCAGGTAGCTATCAGCTATACAACAGGGCCTGTATTTACAACAGATTATTATGTTGATTATGCAAAGCGTATTCAGGAGGCTGGTGCGGATTCTATATGTATAAAGGATATGGCAGCATTGCTTACCCCTTATTATACGGAAGAGCTTGTTGGTGCGATAAAGAAAGCTGTTGACATTCCTGTTCAGCTGCATACTCACTATACATCGGGACTTGCTTCAATGTGTCTGTTAAAGGCTATTGAGGCAGGTGTTGACAGAATTGATACAGCAATGTCACCCCTTGCAAACGGTACATCTCATGCTCCTACAGAATCAATGGTAGCCGCTCTTCAGGGTACAGAATATGATACAGGTCTTGACCTTGTACAGCTTGCAGAGATAAGAGAATACTTTATGGGTCTCAGAGCTAAATATATAAAGAGCGGACTTCTTGACCCGAAAATGCTTGCAACTGATGCAAAGGCACTTATCTATCAGGTACCCGGCGGTATGCTTTCAAATCTTCTCAGTCAGCTTAAACAGGCAGGCAAGGAAGACCAGCTTACAGCCGTTCTTGAAGAAGTACCTCGTGTTCGTAAGGATGCAGGTTATCCTCCTCTTGTTACACCTACATCACAGATCGTGGGAACACAGGCTGTTTTCAATGTCATTCTCGGTGAGCGTTACAAGATGTGCAATGACCAGTTCAAAGACCTTGTAGCCGGAAAATACGGCACAACACCTGTACCGATAGACAAGGAATTCCGCAAGAAGATAATAGGTGATATGAAACCTGTTGAATGTCGTCCGGCAGACCTTCTTGAGCCGGAACTTGAGAAACTTCGTGCAGAGATACCCGAATGGATCGAGCAGGAGGAAGATGTTCTCACATATGCTCAGTTCCCCAAGGTTGCACCCGGCTTCTTCAAAAAGAGAAGAGACAAAAAACTCGGCATAAATGAAAATGCTGATCTGAAAAATAAAATTCATCCCGTATGATGAACATAAATGCCTCGACTGCTGTCGGGGCATTATTTTTTTATTATTGACAAGATATAAAAAATCGGTTGATGCATTTTAATGAAACAGTCGTTTTTTGCAGCGGGTCGCCGGCGTGCCGCCAATGTCATTAACTTAACGAAAAAAATGTCATTCTGATGAGCAAAGCGTACCTGTCATTCTGAGCGAAGCGAAGAATCTTTCCGGAACAACTGCTTTATTCAAAAGATCCCTCACTTCGTTCGGG
>OMZF01000103.1 GCA_900315465.1 uncultured Eubacteriales bacterium
AGCAAAGGACTCGACGATGCTTACGCCGTAATCAGCGTTAGCGGACAAACGGTTGGTAACCTCGTCTTTGCTTGTGAACCATGCGAATGATGAACCTGCAATAATCAGAGCAGCGAGGATGCATGATGCACCAAGAACCTTGCGACGTCTTTTAGATTTGCTTGCCATAATACATTCTCCTTTTTCAATAAATTTGTTTCGTTTTAAGAAACATAGAATAAAATAAAAAAATGGTTATACGGCCGATAAATTCGGCTTATTTTACATCCGCAGAAACGTTCTCTGCGGTGGTGGGTGTTTTTTGATCCTTGTCGGAATTTTCATCCTCTTCATCGTCATCATCACCCATAAGGAAGTAGCGTTTCAGCAAATAGAAGAACACGGCTACCATAATTACAATTGGAAGAACTATGTACCATCTCAGCTGTACGAAACGTACAACATAGCCAAGCCATGGTATTCCGAAATTGACTGTACCGATGACTCTGCTGCTGTCGATAAGGAAACTATCCTCCGAGTTGTTGGCATCACCCTGTGTTTTGAAACAGGTAACACCTGTTCCCTGATAATCTACGAGCTTTTCTGTAACACGGTGAGTAAGGTATGCGTCACTGTCCTGTGAGGGATTGAAAGTTATTACATCTCCAACATTGATATTCTCCGGCCCCTTCAACTGGACAAATATCATATCTCCTACATTATAAGTGGGGGACATTGATCCTGTAAGAACAGTATAGTACCTGTACCCGAAAATTGCTTTGTCAGCCGATGTGTTGAACGAAAACAAAATTGCTCCCACGAGTATCGCCGCAGCCAGTAAATAGATAAATACCGAAAAGGCTATATCAAATATCCTTGCCCCTAACGGCATTTTCTTCTTGGCTTCTTTTATTTCCGTTTCACTTGCCTCACTGATAAGCTACCACTCCTTTCCTTCATGCCGGATCTCAGTCGGCTGTTCAGTTTGCTGTTCTTCTTCTGTGTCGTCTTCCTTGCCATAAAGCCATTTCAAAAATGAAAATGACAGAATAGCCACAATAAAAATAACGAGCATTATAATGCCGAATCGGGTTTGCAGAATAAGCACTGCATATCCGAGATAGGGGATATGCGTTTTTACCCTCCCGATAACATTATCATAGCTGACCGGAGCACTGTCCGTAACATTATTATTGTCTCCCTTGGTCTGTATGGTTTTCTTTTCAGGATCCACGCTCACAATACGGTGGGTAACAACACTTCCTCCGCTTATGTTAAAAGTGATAGTATCTCCTGAGTTCAGATCTTCAAACTTAACAGGTTCGACAATTAGTATTGTACCGATGGGGTAGGTCGGAGCCATACTTCCCGTCTGTACTGTGTAGAGCTTCACGCCTGATGCCAACGAAAAGACTGTGGTCAGAACGAGCAGAATCACTATTACAAGGAGTATCTTTGATAACAAATCTCCTGCTTTTGTGAGCAGTTTAGTAATCTTACCCAATTTTGAATTCACACCCTATAATGTTTTAGCAAATAAGCGATACGCCCTTTCCTTAATTCTAATGCAATTTGTCTTAATTGTCAATAAAAAATTTTGCTATTTTACCATTAAATTACGTTTTATGTTAGTTTTGCACAAAGAAGATTTATTAATATTGTAATAGTGCCAATATTTGAATTTTTCACTTAAAATATTTATACTTTTCAAAAATCAGAACCGCAAAAACTCCACACTCCACTCTCCAAACTCCACACTAATAATTGCTGTTTTCTGTCTGAATTTGTTCAAAGCGACATATAATGTTATATTTTGCAAAACCGTTTGTGCTTTACCTTGAAAATCCCGAAAGCTTGTCTTATAATAATTATGTTATTTTGTTAAGGAGAATATCTTATGAAACTTTTTTTTACTATTCTGATATGTAAGCTGCTGCGTTTCTTCGGTGGTCTCATAGGCAAGGGCAGCAGTCTGCCCGGACAGATAGCTCTTAAACTTTGCCCTGATATACTCAGCCGTATATCTCTCCCTGAATATATAATAGCCGTAACAGGAAGTAACGGAAAAACATCTACTGTCGAAATGATAGCACACATTCTCACCACAAACGGCTATTCTGTGGCATGGAATAAAGAAGGTTCAAATCAGATTGAGGGTGTTACTACTCTGATACTTGGTGCATCGTCACTCAAGGGTAAGGTCAAGGCAGATATAGTCCTTATAGAAAGTGACGAGCGTTTCGCACAGTATACTTTTAAATATATAACACCCACACATTATGTCATAACTAATCTCTACCGTGACCAGCTCACAAGAAACGGTCATCCCGAATGGGTATTTGAGGCTCTCTCTCACAGTATATATCCTGCTACTCAGCTTATTCTTAATGCAGATGATCCGCTTGTGTCACTTTTTGCCGAAAATATGGAAGATGTCATCTGGTTCGGTGCGGATGAACTTTCTACAGATGTAAAGCAGCTCAGATCAGTATATAATGATGGGGCATATTGTCCACGCTGCAAAAAGAGTATGAAATATTCTACATATCACTACAACCATATCGGACACTATTATTGTACCTCGTGCGGATATAAGCGTCACGATACAGATTATACCATTACTTCCGTAGACCTTGAAGCAGGTGAGGCAGTTATAAACGGTAAGGATAAAATTTCTCTTGCTCTGAAATCTTTATACAATATATATAATATCCTTGCAGCTTATACAGTAGCCTCAATAGTAGGTATAGACGGTGAAAAAATTGCTGCCGATATGAGTAACTATGTGATGAAAAATGGTCGTGTTGTTACTTTTGACATTGGTACAAATAAAGGTATGCTTCTGACCTCGAAGCACGAAAACAGTATTTCTTATGACCAGTCACTTTCTATGGCAGCAAATGATAAAAATGACTGTTGTGTTATGATAATTGTTGATGCCGTAAGCCGTAAATATTTTACAAGTGATGTTTCATGGCTTTGGGATATTGATTTTGAAAAGCTCGATACTCCGAATGTGCATAAAATTATTCTTGCAGGTAAATACTGCAACGATTTGGCGGTACGTTTCAGTTATACTGATATACCTGAGGAACGCATAGCCATATTTGAGGATATAGACAAGGCTTATGATGCTCTGTCAAAGGAGAATAACGAGTTTATATATGTTATAACCTGTTTCTCCGATAAAAATAAATTCCTGAGTCTGCTTTGAGGAGGACAATATGAAAATTCTTCATCTTTACTATGATATAATGAATCTGTACGGTGATTATGCCAATGTATCCGCAATGCAAAGAATACTTGAAAAAAGCGGTGAGGATTGTACCGTTGACAGACTTTCTTTAGGGGATAATGCCGTTTTGTCCGATTATTCCTTCATATTTATCGGCTCAGGCACAGAAAGAAACCGTAATGTTGTTATGGATGATTTTCATAAATACAAGGTCGCTCTTAAAGATTATATAAATTCGGGAAAGGTACTCCTTATGACAGGTAATTCCTTTGAAATGCTCGGTTCTTTGATTACAGATGCTAAGGGCGAAAAGCATGAAGGTCTGGGAATTTTTAATTTCACCGTTACTGAACAATCAAAAACCCGAAATACTTCTGATGCGAT
Organism: uncultured Eubacteriales bacterium; assembly: GCA_900315465.1. GTDB lineage: Bacteria > Bacillota > Clostridia > Oscillospirales > Acutalibacteraceae > UBA1213. The sequence continues at coordinate 3,599 of OMZF01000103.1, forward strand.
TTTTAAAGCAGAGTTTTCCGATAAACCCCTTGTGGGCTTTGTGAATAAATGCAGCGAAATTGAGGGTATTACCGATACGATTTTTGAAGTTGTCATGGGTCTTGGAAATAATGCCGATGATAAACACGAGGGAATACGTCTTAATAATTTCTTCGGTACACATCTCACAGGGCCTGTGCTTATGAAAAACCCTTTTTTCCTTGAATATATGGCATCTCTCGTATTGGGAGACGGCAAATCGGTAAATACACGGCATCTTGGCTTTGAAAAATCAGGTTATGATGTTACTCTTTCGGAACTTACGAAAAGATTGAATTCATAAAAAAATCGCCGCACGGAAGGGGGTACTTCCGTACGGTGACAGGGGTAAAAAGTTATAAAAAGAAGATAGTGGGTAATTCAATGTTACCACATTTCGCCAAAATATCAATATATTTAAATAATTTGTCAATGACACTTGATTAACCAAAATTTGCATATATAGCGGAGCTTGTTTTCAGACAGGCTCTTTATTTTTTAAAATAAATATTATTAAAGTGATAGTGATTCGCAAATAAGGCTTATTTTGCATAAAAAATTTCATTATTATTATATTTTTTTGTAATTTACTTGATTTTATCTTTTTCCATGTGTATAATTAGAATAGCGTACCATTGATAACCTTTATTTATTGTTCTTAAGAGGAAAGGAGGTTCGCTGTATGAAAAAGAAAAAGTATAAACTGATACCTGTTTTCTTAATAGTGGTTTTCTTTTTTCTTAATAATTTCACATTGATTGTAAGTGCTGACGAGCTGAAAGTAGGCTCTGTGAAAGGACTTCCTGAAAAGCTGGTTGTACTTGATGATAATGGTCAGTCTGTAAGTGAAAACGGAGAGTATTTTTTTACCGTTGAAAACATGAACCAAGGTGAAGTGTATACAAAGAAAATACAAATCATGAATCTTCGTGAGGATGCAAGCTATAAGATAACTTTTAAGGCACAGCCTTTGGAAAAATCAGGAGAAATTGATCTTGAAGAAGGATGTGAGTGTGATATTTTTATTGATAATGTTCTTATATACTACGGAAAAGTCACCGGTGAAGGAATTCCGGATATAAGAGATAATGCACTTAGTCTCGGAACGTATAAACCCGGTGAAAGCCATACTATGAAAGTTGAAGTGGTATGGAAAGGTACTGATGCCGGAAATGCTATTGACGAGGGTGCAAGGTTAGTTGATACATCAGGGACAACAGTACTCAGAGAACCAAGCGGCAAAAGGCATATAGAAGGAGAAGTTAAATTCAAATGGATATTCTATGCTGAGGTAACAGAATCTGATGCAACAATAAGCCGTGTTTCAAAGCCTGATAATAGTATCATCAATTCCGGTGACGACAGTGATGGTGGTTCAAAAATAGATGTTGATATTCCTGATGAACCGAGTAGACCGAGTGATCCGGGTATACCGGATGTTATACAAACAGGTGAAACAATTGCTTTTGTTGCCATCGGTGCAGTTATGTTCGCCACGCTTCTTCTTATAGTCCTTGTACTCAAAAAGAAGAAAAAGAAAAAAAAGAAAGCTGACTCTTAACAAATTTACTCCCCTGAATATGCAGGGGAGTTTTTTGTATGTATACGGTTGTTTTTGTTTTGTTTATATTGTATAATAGTTTGGGTCTTGTATTTATTTTTGAGAGATGAAAGGAAAAAGGAAAATGAAGAACAATTTTTTTGAAATATCACCCGATATTTATAAAGTGGGTGAGAAGGCACTTGAAAATACACGCTCCTCTTTCGAAAGAATAGACGAGATAACAGAATATAATCAGCTTAAAATGCTGAGGGCTTTTCAGGATGCAAGAGTCAGTGAAAGTCTGTTTTCAGGTTCAACAGGCTACGGGTATGATGACAGAGGCAGGGAAGCACTTGACAGAATATTTGCACAGGTACTTGATACGGAAGATGCACTTGTTCGTCATCATTTTGCAAGCGGTACACATACACTGACTGTTGCACTTTTCGGAGTGCTTCGCCCGGGCGATACAATGCTTTCTGTCACCGGTACACCTTATGACACATTACAGGGTGTTATAGGCATAGGAAAAAATTACAGCGGCTCTTTAAAAGATTTCGATGTGAAATATGAACAGGTGGAGCTTCTTTCTGACGGCAGTGTGGACTATGACGGAATAAGAAATGCTCTTAAACCTGATACAAAAATGGTTTATATACAGCGTTCAAGAGGTTACAGTCTGCGACCAAGTCTTCTTACACAGGATCTGAAAAAAATAAGTGAGCTTACAAGAAGTATTGTCCCCGATTGTATCATAATGTTGGATAATTGCTACGGTGAGTTTGTTGAAACAGATGCTCCGGGAAAGTATGTTGATCTGATGGCAGGCTCTCTTATAAAAAATCCGGGCGGTGGTATTGCTCCCACAGGAGGATATATAGCAGGTCGTGCTGATTTAGTGGAAAAATGTGCTTTTCGTCTCACAACCCCCGGCACAGGTAAGGAAATAGGCTGCACTTTAGGGCACAGCCGTGAGCTTTTCATGGGTGCTTTTCATGCTCCACATGTAACAGGTGAAGCACTAAAAACAGCGGTTTTTGCTGCGGCAGTGTTTGATCTTTTAGGATATGAAGTTACTCCGAAATATGATGAAGTCAGGGGAGATATTATTCAGGCGGTACTTCTCGGAAACGAAGAAAGGCTTATACATTTCTGTCAGGGAATACAGGCAGCTTCTCCTATTGATTCATTTGTTACGCCTGAACCGTGGGATATGCCCGGATATGACAGTAAGGTTATTATGGCGGCAGGTGCATTTACTTTAGGCTCGTCAATAGAACTTTCAGCTGATGCTCCTTTGCGTGAGCCTTATGCTGTATGGATGCAGGGGGGACTTAATTTCCACAGCGGAAAAACAGCTGTTCTCCTTGCCGCTGAAAATATGCGAAAATGACCGGAAAATTAAAAAATAATAAATTTCTTCGTTATGCCTCAATTTCGTGTATATATATCCTGTTATCAAGAACATTCCTTACATTATACATAGTAAATGATTCACAGTTTGCTAAGGCTTTGATAACTGTTATTACGTTGCTGCCGCCGATAATTTTAACTTACAGGATTTTCGGAAAAGAAAAGCCGGAGCAGAATAAAAAAAGTATTTTTTATTCTTTTGTTTTTATCATATCTGCTTTTTGCCTGTGTATCGGGTTTAATATTATTTTTTCATTTTTTTCGATTCATAATAAAAGTATTCAGGTAAATGATATACCTTTGACTATTTTGTGTATTGCAGTTGTACCTGCTGTTTTTGAGGAATTATTATTTCGGGGATGTTTCATAAATTCCGGTATTGTTATAAGCTCGCTGATGTTCGGACTTATACATTCGGATATGATAAATGCTTTATTTGCATTTTTGAGCGGGATGATATTATTTTCGCTCCGCATATGCACAGGCAGAATATGGACTTCAATTATTGTTCATATGCTGAATAATATCACAGCGGTATTAATATCCGCTTTTTCATTATCACTGAGTATTTTTATTGCCGCTGTTTTAACTGTAACAGGTGCAGTGGGAGTATTTATTTTAATGGCAAAGGCTGATAAAAGCCATTTTAAATGTGAAGAGTTTTCTTTTGAGCCTTGTTTTATTGCGTTTTTGATATTGGCATTTTTCCTTATAGTTGTTTAGGAGGATTTTTATGACACAGGATGAAAAGCTTATGCTTCTTGCTATAGAAGAAGCAAAAAAAGCCCGTGAAATTGATGAAGTGCCGATAGGAGCTGTTGTTGTAAAGGATGGAGAAATAGTCGGCAGAGGATATAATCGCCGTGAAACAGGGAAAAATGCCCTTTACCATGCCGAAATTTCGGCAATAGATGATGCCTGCAAAAAACTTGGAGGATGGAGATTATGGCAGTGTGAACTTTATGTTACAATGGAGCCTTGCCCGATGTGTGCCGGTGCTATTATAAATTCACGCATAAAACGTATTGTGTACGGATGCAGTGACCCGAAAGCAGGCTCGGTAAAATCTGTTATAAATCTTTTTGAGCTTCCGTTTAATCATAAGCCTCTTTACGAAGGAGGTATACTTGAAAATGAATGTTCAGAACTTCTGAGCAGTTTTTTTCGTGAATTGAGAGAAAAAAGGAAAAATTTGAAATGAAGTGATTTTTATGAAAAAATTAACTTTGATAATTATATGTATTGCCATTGCATCAGCTTCGGCAGGAGTAATTGCTTTTGCACAAAAGGATGAAACATTGTCCGCAGAAGAAAGCAGTAAGAGTGTTTCACAGGATTCGTCCGTTCATTCTTCTGATGAACTTGTCAAAAGTCTTACAGTATATAAAAATGTTTTGAGAAAATATAATTATCCCGAGATATGGGAGAGTGTTAAATGTAATGCACGTCTCAAAAAGGACAGCGGTTATTATAAAAAAGGTGATTTAGTCCGTATAATAGGCAAATATGAAGATGATAAAAATCTTTTGGTGTATACTTCGGGTGACGGTCTTAATTATATACCCTTAGCCGATGCCGAGCTTCTGCCGCTTGAATATAAGCCGGAGGAGAATGAAAAATTCAATGATATGCCAAGGCTTCCTGCTAAACAGGTGCTTGAGGATAAATATGTATGGATATATCGTGACACATATGGTCTGCCATGCTATACAGCAAAGGATGAATACTGGAGTGATCTTGGTCATTCTCTTGAGGCAGAATATACAAGTGATATGATAGTGCGTTACGGTAAGCTTAAAAGAGGTCTTAATATCTATACTGCATCAAATGATGTTATTGAAATGATGACTGTGCCTGACGGGGCGTATGTGGGACTGGTACAATACCGCTATGGTGAAAAATATGGTATGTTCAGTGTTTATAATAACGGTTCTCTGTATACTGTATCTGAATATATCGGAAATACTGATAATCTATGGATAGAAGTAATGCCCGAAGGATTTGTTCCGTCTGACAAAGATTTAGTTTATGGTCTTGATGAAAAAAATGCCCTCCGTAATTATTCTGTACAAAAACGCATAACTACAGATAAAACTGATGTAATAAAAAAAGTAACTCCGCTGAAACCTCTTTATTTTTCATTTGATGATGCATTATATTGCAGATATAATATTATTTCCGGTGATGTTTTGAATGTTGTAGAGGAAAATGAAAAATCCTGTGTTTGTTTATATAATGACAGAGCTTTCAGAATAAGCAAGACACTTATAAAAGAAATTAAGTGATTGTGTTGACAAGCATAAAGAAATTATTCTATAATCAAATAAATACTAAAATAACGGAAAGGAAATGATTATGAAAAGAAAAATCACAATACTGTTGACATTACTTGTTATGGCAGGTTCAATGACAGCCTGCGGTGGGGGAGGTACTCAGCCTGTTTCTACTTCATCAACTGCTGCAGCGGAAAGCTCGGTTCAGGAGATAAGCAATGAAGAATCATCTGCTGGTGATAATGCTTCTTCCGAAGTTACAAGCTCCGAAGAAGTATCACAGGAAAGTAAAACCGAGAACAGCAAGACCGATACTTCAAAAAACAGTTCGGCATCCTCACAGCAAAGCAGTAAGACAGAATCTTCCAAATCACAGAGCAGTTCTCAGCAAAGCAGTAAGACACAGTCTTCTCAGGCTCAGAGCAGTTCACAGCAGAGCACTAATTCTCCCACTCAGACATCTTCTCAGAATACACCTCAGCAAAGCAGCTCCGCTGCAAAACCTTCAACACCATCAGCTCCTGCCGTTCAGCAAAGCAGCAATGTTACCTCAAAACCAGTTCAGCAGAGTAGTGCGGTAGTTCAGCAGTCTTCAAAGCCTGTTCAGCAGAGCAGCACATCTTCAGTTCCTTCCGAAGAAAAGCCTGCTTCAACCGATATAGGCGGTCAGGCACTTTATAATCAGCTTTTCAGTCTTGACAGCAAGGTAACTATTCAGGTAACTATGTCAAAATCTGAAATGGATAAGATGAATCAGGATTATTACAAGTATAAGAATAAAAACTCAAAATCTCCTATATACAGAAAAGCTGATGTTACAATTACTGTAAACGGTACAAAATATACAATTGATGAAGTGGGTATACGTCCGAAAGGCAATATGTCACTAAAATCCGTTTACGACAGCAAAACCGGAAAACTTAATCTTTCACATTATAAACTCAGCTTTACCGAAACATTTGACGATAAGACCTATTACGGCAGTGATGCTAAAGTGTGGTCTGACAAGGATGCGAGAAAGGCAAGAAAGAACAGACTTTTTGCTACTCTTAAAAAGCTTGATGTAAAGTGGAATTTCAGCTATGATGAAACATTTATCCGTGAGATATATGCAGCTGAGATGTTCCGTCAGAGCGGTGTTATAGTTCAGAGAATAGGTCTTTCACAGCTTACATTTAATGGTGAAAATTACGGTGTTATGAAAATTTATGAACCTGTTGATAAGACCTTCCTTGCACGTTATCTGCCGGAGGAGGCACTGGGAGGAGACCTTTATAAAGTAGGCTGGACAAATTCTCCTGCAAACTATGTAAGCGGTCAGGTGAGTATGGGTGTTGAAAATAACGAAACAGGTGCAAAATATAATTTCAACCTCAAAACAAATGAAAAGACTTCAAAACATGAAAGTCTTAAAAATCTTATAAAGGTCATAAACTCAAATCCGTCACTTTCACAGCTTGAACAGGTTGTAGATACTGATGAATTTACAAAATTCCTTGCTGCATATTATTTTGCAGGTGATCCGGACGATATACGCAATAACTACAATAACCATTATGTATATTTCCGCAAGGATAATGGAAAAGCTGTTTTTATTCCTTATGACAATGACCGTACACTTGGTGTTACATGGGGATATAATCCTGATAATGCGGGTATGACAAGTCAGTCACCATATTCTCTCAGGGCAGCAGGCTTAAATCAGGATCAGGCTAATCCTCTTATAAAAATGGCTGTAAAGGATAAGGGTATACTTCGTGATAAATACACAGCCTGCCTGAAAAGAACAGCAGCTCTTTCTCTTTGGAGTAATGAAGCCTTTGAAAAAGAGTATTATAAGGCAAAGGCTAATTATGAAAGTGTTGTTACACCTACAGTAAGTTTTGCAAATCAGAAAACAACATTCAAATTCAGTCTTGACGGAAAATATCCTGCCGGTGACAAGGCTAATATGTCATTTAAAGAATATCTCAAGAGAATTATGAAAACTTATAATACTTATGTAAAATAATTCTATTTATGATACGCTGCTTCGCTGCATTGAGGCAGCGTATTATATTGAATGAAAGGAAATTCTATGGAAAGACTTACAGATATTTCATATGTAAAAGGTATACTTTCAAAACATGGCTTTACTTTTTCCAAAGCACTTGGTCAGAACTTTCTGGTCAATCCTTCAGTATGTCCCAAAATGGCTGAACTTTGCGGATGTTCGGATAATGTGGGTGTTATTGAGATAGGACCGGGTGCAGGTGTGCTTACAAATGAACTTGCCAAAAAAGCACATAAAGTTATTGCAATAGAACTTGATAAAAGACTTTTGCCCGTTCTTTCTGAAACTCTTGCTGACCATAATAATATCAAAGTTATAAGCGGAGATGCAATGAAGCTTGATCTGAATGACCTTATATCAGATGAATTCGGTGGGGGAGAAGTGGTAGTATGTGCAAATTTGCCATATTATATAACCTCTCCTATGATAATGAAACTGCTTGAGGAAAAACTGCCGATAAGCTCTCTCACTGTAATGGTACAAAAAGAAGCAGCCGACAGAATATGTGCAGAGCCGGGTACAAGGGAATCGGGTGCGATAAGTGCAGCAGTACATTATTACAGTTCACCCGAACTATTATTCAAAGTCTCAAAGGGAAGCTTTATGCCTGCTCCTAAAGTTGATTCGGCAGTTATAAAACTTAATATCCTGAAAGAGCCGCCTGTAAAACTTGATGACGAAAAAACATTTTTCCGTATCGTAAAAGCTGCTTTTTCACAAAGAAGAAAAACTCTTTCAAACTCTCTCAGCTCGGGTTTATCAATGCCAAAAAGTGATGTATCAAAGCTGATTTCTGATGTTGGTATCCCTGCAAATGCAAGAGCAGAGGAAATGACTATGCAGCAGCTTGCAGATATTTCAAATGCACTTAATGGTATATAAAAAAATTTACTAATGTCATACCGAACCCATGTGTCTCCGGTGTCCATTGTCACTACAAAAAATTTATTTGTACAATGAATTTGATTTGCTGCAAAAATGCAGCTGAATGTCATTCCGAACATTAGTGAGAGATCTTTTGAATAAAGCTGTTATTTGGGAAAGATTCTTCGCTTCGCTCAGAATGACAGGCTTGTTTACTGTAATTTATTTTAGGAGGAAGATATGTTAAAGAAAACATTGTTTTTTCTCGTGCGTTTTATATTATCTTTGACGCTGCTTCCGATAAATGTATCAGCGGTATCTCCTATGAATATGGAGCTTTTATTTAATGAAAAATCAGGAGGTAATGGCTTTTATATAACAGCGGATATTTCTTCACAGCAGAATATTGGTGTGGTTTATGTTTTTATAGGTATAGATAAGTCTTCGGCTGAGCTCAAAAATATTACGATACCTGATAAATCCCAAAATGAAATGCTGCAATATAATGACACAGAAAAAGGTGTACAATTTATCTATATGACAAAAGATACTGATGTACATGATTTTTCTGTCAGACTTAATTTTGATTTTGTCAGCGGTGATAAAAATATAATGGCTTCGGGAACTATATTACAGGCTTTTGATTATGACGGTAATGAAATCGATGTTGGTGAAACTGTTTTTGCCGATATGTCATCATCAGAAAAGAAAACACAGGAAAACAGTAAAACACAAAACAGCAAAAGCTCCGATATGGAAAAACTTATTCCCGAAACATCTCTCAAAAGTATACCAAAGCTGCAAAGTAATATTATACCCGAAATATCTTATCCGCAAAGTAAAGAAGAAACAACATCGGAAGAACCGGAACAAATTATTAGCATTCAAGGCAGTAAAGAAGAAAACGGTACTTCAAAAGAAATGCTTATACTTGGTGCCGGTGCGATCATTTCATGTGCAGCAATAGGCATTGCGTTGATTTTAAAAAATAAAAATAAAAATTAGGGACACCCTGTCAGGCAGCAGGATGTCCTTTGTTTTTTACATATATTTGTGTACGGCTTCGATTATCGTATCTACATCAGCCAAAGCACCTTTTCCCTTTGTTCCGCAGGCAAGCATCGCCTCACGAGGCTCTACTATATCAAAACCAAACTCTCTTAATGTATTGATATTTCTTTGAGTTACAGTATTTTCATACATTGCTGTGTTCATTGCAGGGCATACTATTACAGGTGTACTTTTGAGTGCAAGTACCACAGATGTAAGCATACTGTCAGCAATACCGCAGGCAATTTTTGCGATTATATCGGCACTTGCAGGTGCTATAAGCATTATATCTGCTCTTGTTGCAAGTGCGATATGTTCCACTTCTTCGGGTTTATCAAGTGAAAACATATCTGTATGTACCTTGTTTTTTGTAAGTGTCTGAAGTGTAAGGGGAGTAATGAATTTTTCTGCTGCAGGAGTCATTATTGTGTGTACATCGTTTCCCTCTTTTGTAAGGATGTTTGCTATATCAGCGGCTTTATATGCAGCAATACTGCCTGTTATTCCAAGTACGATATTTTTCATTTCGGTTATCCTTTCATAAGTGTTTTTGCTATGCCTTCGGCTATACCTTGTTTGCCTGTGAATTCTGTTTCATTTTCTTTGTCATCTACAAGATAACCAATGTGATTTCCAGCTTCAACGGTTGAATAGTCATTTGCAAGAACATAATTGCAGTTATTTTTTTTCAGCAGGGCAAGTGCTGTATCTATAAGCACTTTATGGCTTACATTATCAAGAAGTTTGAAACCAACGATCTCCGCTTCGGGTAAAAATTCACGGAACATTGGTATTATTTTTGGCGTAGGCTCAAGAAGTATTACAGGTGAATTTAATCTTGACGGCAGCTTATTATATTTTTTATTCAGGTCTTCACGGTCAAAAAGCTTTAAAAGTTCTTCTTCGTCAACATCTTTATTTGCAAGTGCTGAGGCTTCAACAACTGAACGTACACGATAGTCACTCACTGCCATGCTGTGTATGACTATATCAATTTTTTCATTACAGCAAAGTTCTTTTACTGTTTTTTCGAGATCAGATGTGGAGCGTATAGGGAAAAGAATTGCTTTATCCGTTTTCGGAACATAGGAATTTACTGTATGGATATAAAATATTTTGCCAGTATTTTCATATTTTGCGAATTCATCCGCAATAAGACTTCCGAGTTTGCCTGTGCCGGTGTTTGTTATACTTCGTACACGGTCAATGGGCTCGAGTGTTCCTCCGGCGGTTATTAGTATATTTACTGCCATTATTTTTCCTCCGTTCTGTTTTTCTGATGTCAACGATAACACAAAACTGTAATTATGTCAAGATA
>OMZF01000109.1 GCA_900315465.1 uncultured Eubacteriales bacterium
ATCAGTTGTAAAAAAAATTCGCGTACAACAAAAGTTGAACGCGAAATCGGGTGCGGCGGCTCGCCGCTGGTGCGGATAACAGGACTTGAACCTGCACCTCCTTGCGAAGACTAGCACCTGAAGCTAGCGCGTCTGCCTATTCCGCCATATCCGCTTATTTATACAATTTTTCGATTGCTTTATGATTATAACATACTGTTTTCATTTTGTCAAGCGTAAAAATAAATTCATCTTATACCAAAAACCGGCAGATGAAATCTTTTCTTTTTACTTCTTTTCTGCACAGGACAATGATTTACAAGTATCGTATCCTCCCCTATCAGCTCAATGCAATTCCAGCTTATGACCATATCCTCACATCTGCCGAACAGCCCGAAACATCGTGGTCTGCCGTATATTATTATTGATATTACCTTTGCCGTTATTGTGTCAACTTCTAAATCATCAACATAACCCATTCTGCACCCTGACTGACAATTCACTACCTCTTTATGTCGCATATCTGTTACTCTGCAGCACCCCATAACAAATGCCCCCCAAAGTATATGATATTACATCATATGCCGGAGGGCATCATTTGTTTACAATAATTCTTTATGTTTTGATATTCTTTTTTCTCTTCTTCGCTTTTCTATCTTCTTTTCAAGCGGAGGTGCATATTTTTCAACAACAAACGTAAGTGCTGCAAAAATTCCAAGGCATATCACAAACATTACTGCTAAAATCAGAAGCATGGTTGTGTTGAATTCCGAAATATAGAACATATTTACTCCCATGAAATCTCTGAAACACAATATTCCTATGACCATTCCTACATTCATAAGTATAAACAATACTACTCTTAAAGGATTGAAAGGCAAGGATATTCTGAACAATAACATCATTGATACTGCTGTGAGTATACACACACTCACTGTTGAATACTCTTCGGGAGTAAGACCGAATATCTGCATTGATATTACCGACATTATTATACTTATCACTATTGTAATACCAGCCGGCAAGGCATTTTTCATTATATTGAAAAGAAATATACCCTTTATTCTGTCCTTATTCGGCTCAAGTGCAAGGATAAGTGACGGTATTCCGATAGTAAACGCATTTATTAGTGTATACTGTATAGGCTTGAACGGATACGGGGCAACTGTAACAAAAATGAAAAACAGAGCAAGCAGAATTGAAAATAATGTCTTTGCTATGAAAAGTGTTGCAGAACGCTGTATATTATTTATTGATCTTCTGCCCTCTGCCACTACCTTCGGCATTGAGGCAAAATTTGAATCAAGCAGTACCAGCTGTGCAACACTTCTTGCCGCATCACTTCCTGCCGCCATTGCAATACTGCAATCAGCTTCTTTCAGTGCAAGAACATCATTTACACCGTCACCCGTCATTGCAACTGTATGTCCTTTACTCTTTAATGCAACAACAAATTTTTTCTTCTGTGCAGGTGTGACACGTCCGAATACTGTATAATTTTCTATCGCATACGCAATATCCTCATCTGTTTTAAGTGTTGTAGCATCCACATATTTATCATAATTCTTAACTTCGGCACGTCTTGCCACATCCGAAACAGTTACAGGATTATCACCCGATATGATCTTTACTTCAACATTCTGCTCCGCAAAGTATTTCAGTGTCATTGGTGCTTCTTCACGTATCTTATCATTCAGAAGTGCAATTCCGATAACTTCTATCCCGTCAGGCAGATCTTTATCCTTGAAATCATTATCTGAATGGGCAATTACTATTGCACGATAATTTTTTGCATATTCATTAAGCTGTTTTTTAAGATCATCAGGTACAGTTTTCAGAATAAACTCTGCTGCACCCATTATATAAGATCCTCCGTTTTCAAAATGAGCACCTGACCATTTTTTTTCTGATGCAAACGGTATAACTTTGTCCGCTTTCATATCACTGCCGCTGCCATATTTTTCTTTAAGTGCCATGAAAGTAGCATTCGTATCATCAAGTGCCGAGGCAAGACCTCTGAGTGCATCCTCAACATTTTCCTTTTCATATCCTTTTAATGCCGCTACATCGGCTACTTCCATACAGCCCTCAGTTATCGTGCCTGTTTTATCAAGACAAAGAACATCAACTCTTGCAAGCGTTTCAATACAATAAAGTTCCTGAACCAGTACCTTATACTGCGAAAGTCTTACAACACCTACTGCAAGCACTGTACTTGTGAGAAGCATAAGTCCCTCCGGAATTATACTTGTAACAGATGCTACACAATTTACCACTACTGTCTGAAGATGTGCAGGTATTGCTCCAAGTACGGACTGAACTGTTTCATTTGCGTCAAACGGTACGAAATACTGTCTTAGGAACAAAATAACTGTAATGGGCAGTATAATAAATGCCAATGTCCTGATTATAAGCTGCAAAGTTATCATTATTTCTGAATTTATCTTTTTTGCATACTTTGCTTCTGCTGATATTTTTGAAGCATAGTTATCCGCTCCGACGTGTTCTGTGCGGGCAAGACATTTTCCACTTACTACAAAGCTTCCAGAAAGTATCATATCTCCAGGTCTTTTATGTATCGCATCCGCTTCGCCTGTAAGAAGTGATTCGTTTACATCACATTCTCCGGATATAAGCACGCTGTCCACCGGTATCTGATTACCCTGTGAAAACTCCACTATATCATCAAGCACAATATCCTCTGTGTTGATACTATGCTTTTCGCCATCACGCAAAACAACCGCCTTTGATGCCGATACTATCGCAAGCTTATCTATTGCTTTCTTTGCTCGTATCTCCTGTATTATTCCTATAGTCGTATTGAATATCATTACACCAAGAAACAGCATATTGCGATATGAACCTACAAGAAATACAGATACGCCAAGAATAATATTCATTATATTAAACAGTGTGACAATATTATCCTTTAATATCTTTTGTATACTCTTGCTCTTTGGCTGGGTATTTTTATTATAAAAACCCTTTACCATTCGTTCTGTCGCCTGTTCGTGCGTCAATCCTACTTTCGGATCAGCTTCGATCCTCGGACACAGCGGATTTTCTTCATTTTCTTTTGTCTTTTTCTCTGACATAATTTCACTCCCATGCTAATTGAGCTTAGATTTCAAGTATTCGTAACGCTGTCTTTTTTCCTCTTTTGCAAAATGCACCTCTCTGAATTGTTCGGTACAATTATTATAATCAAGCACCTCGTCACCGAACTGCTCACTCGTTAAATCAAAAACACAGTCCCCCACTACATTAAAACAATGAAAATTGCCTCCGTCTCTTGGTATACCATATACCTTTCCTCCGAAAATATCCTGAATAAGAAAGGCTGTTATAGAACATTGTCCGAGTGTTTTATTTTCGGGTGTCCATTTGTCACGCATTCTTGGTGCACAGGTATCGGCACACCATATTTTTGACAAAATGTCATAATAATCCCTCGGCGTTCTTCCATCGGGTGCTTTTACATCTGCTGTTTCCCAGCCATAGAATTTATATTCCGGCATTTTTTCACCCCTTATTTTGTAAGTAATTTCATAAAACCGCTCAGCTGCAGTCCTGTTACTATATTCTTCATTTGTCTGCAATTCGGACAAAGTGATGGATACGGATGGTCATAACGACAATCTGTATGCAATAAATGCAGATCATATGTTTCATTTATGCACTGGCGGCATACATTACCCCAAAAGCGTTTTTGTATCTTTTTGATTGTTACCATATCTGTTTCCTCTTTTGCTTTTTATTTTTTGATGTGTTTTATTCTTAATCGTTTATAGGTCAATTTCCATAGCATATAGTATCATAAATTTATCATTTATTCAACTCAAACAAGAGAAAAACATTGACGGTACAATATTTTTCACAATTTTGAAAAAATGGCAACCGCAATCCCACCGGCTTTAGACGGTGGGTTAAGGTTGCACAAAGCGTAGCTTTTTGATATAATAACTATATGAGTACAAAAGAAAATCAAAGTTAAGGCGGTGGACAGCGAATGTTAAAAGCATATAAGTATCGGATATAC
>OMZF01000098.1 GCA_900315465.1 uncultured Eubacteriales bacterium
ATTTTTGAATATATTTCACTTTATTTTGTGACAGATATTGAAAAATATTCTTCTTTCTGATAAAATAATATTGTGATTATGTGAGGGGTGATAGTGTTGAAAAAACTTTTTTGACAGATCTGCAGGAAATGATGAACAGGTCTGGTTTTGAATCAGGAAAGCAAAAAGATACTTTTTTCAGAAATACAGATGACGGCATACAAACAATAGAATTTTTTTGTCAGCAGCTGTCAGCGGATCGTTTTTTGGTTATTCCCCGTATCAGCATTTATTTCCCATCAGTCAATAATATCGCATGGAATATTTTTGATGATTGTATATCTTATTTTCCTGTTCTGCTGAATAATGATTCTGAAACCTATGCTTTATCAAATGAATATCTTTCGGAAAGCAGTCAAAGAGGTTTTGTGATCTTCATTTCTGATAGTTCTGAAGAAAATTACCATGATATAAAAAATTCTCTCGGGCAATATACATTTCCGTTTCTTGAAAATGTCAGAAATATTAAAGGATTTCTTGAGCTTTGGGAGAAAAACTCTCTCCCATTTGCAGACAAATGGATAGTATATATTATTTCCGCATATTACTTTTTGGGTCAAAAAGAAAAAGCATTCAATACAGCTGAAAACTGGTTTGATAAAAACGGTATGAGAATCCTTAGCAAAAAAATATTACCGAGGATCATTTCCCTCTGATTAAGTGTAAAAAAGAATATGCTCCTCTTTCGTCAATATGTTTCACGAGGATACAAACGTCTTTTTCCGAATAAATATGAAAGCATATCGAACAGGTGTGCTTTTTTCTTTGAAAAGGATTTTGTTTTATTGTAATTTTTTTGATTCTGTCAAGGGGAATATAAAAACATTTCAATTTCATTCCTTTTTGTGTGCATATGCAAATATGATCACTGTAAAGAGAAGCATAACTTCTTTTGAATGAATAAGCACTGAAAAATATCCTCCTTAAAAAAACAGGCATAAGAAGCAATATTATAATATCTGATGAAAGCCCTCCGGCTATTATCCAAAAAATAAGAATAATAAAATATGCAAAATATCTGCCTGTATAAGAAAAATATGATCTTTTCGGAGGTGTAATTTCATATATCAGATCTGTATTATACGGGAAAATTAGTTTTTTGATTTTATTCAATTGAGTTTTGTTTTGTGCCGGAGCAAAAAGATTTTTTTCCTGTCCGTGCGGTTTGAATCCTGTTGTATGAATGAATATATTATATATGCCAAAAAGGTGCATGAGTATGCTTTGTTCCCATACAAAAGCCGAGATACTGTCAAGACGTGAAAATGAAATTATTTTTGTAATTATACCTCTTTGTGTGAATGTGAATTTATTATTAAATCCCGATGAAAAGCGTAAAAGACGTAAGGAGTGTATCAGAACAGATATAAGCCATAGTGAGAAAAATAATTTTAAAAATATTTTGAAATTGTGGGATATGAAAATCTGTACATAAATATTATAGCCGGCTTTCAGATAATTTGTGCCTGTAAGAGAGGCTATTTGTGAAAAAAAAGGTATAAGAAGAAAAAAATCTGCTGTCGGTTCAAATAAAAATATTGATGAAATTAATGCTTTGACTATACCGCACTGTGAGATTATTTTTATTTTATCTGAAAAAAGCCTGTGTATTTTTTCTGCTTTGTCTGTGGGAAGACATACGGGAATGTCCTTTTTTGTCCTTAATAATGCTTTAGTATCAAAATAAACAGATACAGCACCTGTAAGACGTTCTGTTATTCCCTGACAAAAAGTCAGCACACATATTTTTTTATACGGTATCGTAAATATATTTCTTTGTATTACGCCTCTTTTAAGTTTTATCCCATGTGAAAATATTCTGTATGTGTTGTTTCTGTAGGATAATATCCCCCATAAAAGAATTATAAGTGAAATTGATGTCCCTATGCCTATTGAGGTGAATATATTATAAATATCTGACGGGTGTATTATTATCTGTTCAGCTATTGCAAATATTGATATTACGGTAGGTAATCTCAGCTTTTTAATCTTGGCAGCTATATGCTCACGTTTATATAACTTTATTTTCATATGATACTTTCCTCACTTCATTGCTGATAAGCTCACCGTTTTTTTCAGTCAGTCCGTGAATTATTTCATGTGACCCTCCGCTCAGTATTATAATACTGCAAAGTCCGTATAACTTATCTATCGGAAATATTATCATAATACAATATTCAATATTTTCAAATCCGATAAATGATGTCTTTGAAAAAATAAAATCTTTTTTTATTATAATTCCGTCCTGTTCGATCCTGCATGAACAGTTTTTACAAATGTTTGGTACTATTTTTATCGCTGTAAAAGCACATATGGTTTCGATGTAAAAAATCAGAATTATAATTGTGCTGTTTATAAATAAAAGCAAAATAAATAATATGATAAGACTTATAATATAAATAAGTGTCATTCTAAGTGTGACAACATTTTTTAGCTTTTCGGAAATAAGATTTTTTGTATTCATGTTGTTATTATGCACATAATGACCCGTCTGTAATCATTTATAATGCTTAACAGCTTAATTGTAACAATCTTGAAATTGATTAATACGGAATTTCAGTGTAAAATAAAGTATGTATTTCAAAAGGGATGATGAATGATGATAAGTAAAACTCAGGAAGCTGCTATGCTTATGTCCTCACTTTCGATTTACAAGGGGATAATAAAGCGTACAGTACCCGGTGCGTATTACAGACTGCTTTGTGCTGTTGATGCACCTGTGCATGATTTCCTAAGAGCATGGGGTGAATTTGTTGCTTTGCTAAGTGACAGAGGATATGCCGATTCGCTTGCAAAATGTCTGACTGAGGCAGCACTTTTTGATGAAAACGCTTTTTCAAGAATGTGTGCGGCAGGCAAGGCTGATGAACTAAAAAAACTTACCGTTGATGCAGTGAACAGGGATATATCCGCTATAAATAAGATAAGCCGGATAAGACCTATCGATATAATAAGTGATTATGTGAACAAGGCAAGTCTTGGAAGTGTGGCACTTAGCCTTCCGAAATGGGAAGTCGGTGAGCCTGTGGAACAGTTCAGAAATGAAGAAAAGGCAGCATCACTTCTTGCTGATTATTATAAACATCACGGATGCGGTATGTTTGCACGTTACAGGGCATTTATCTGGCGTGGAGGAAGTATTGAGCCTGTTGTTTTTCCCGATACGGTTTCTCTTTCGGAGCTTAAGGGATATGAATATCAGAGAAAACAGGTAGTTGATAATACTACAGCATTTATAAACGGTGTTACTTGCAATAACTGTCTGCTTTACGGTGACAGAGGTACGGGTAAATCCTCTACTGTAAAGGCTATACTCAACAGCTATTATAAAGATGGTCTCCGTATGGTTGAGATGCCGAAGGACAGGCTTGGGGAGTTTCCGATACTTGTTGACAAGATAGCAGGACTTCCGCTGAAATTCATTATTTTTATTGATGATCTTTCGTTCAGCGGTGAGGATAAAAGTTATGCACAACTAAAAGCTGTCCTTGAGGGAGGTCTTGCTGCAAGACCCGATAATACCCTTATATATGCCACCTCAAACCGCAGACATCTTATAAAGGAAAGTTTTTCTGACAGAGATGGTGATGATCTGCATAGAAATGATTCAATGCAGGAAACACTTTCTCTTTCAGACCGTTTCGGACTCAGCATTAATTTCGGTAAACCTGATAAGAATGAATATCTAAAAATCGTTTTCAGTCTTGCTGATGATATAAATGACGAGGAATATGAAAAACGTCTCGCTGCATCTGCTGAAAAGTGGGCTTTGGAGCGAGGTGGACGTTCACCGAGATGTGCAAGACAGTTTATTGCTGCTGTTAAAGCAGGACTTATTAAAATAGATTAAGGATCAAAAGGAAAAAGGAGCAATATTATTATGAAAAAATTTATTTCGGCTGTTCTGGCTGCTGCAATGTGTCTTTCAATATCGGCTTGTTCGGTCATGTCAGACGGTGAATATCCTGTAAAAGTAGCGGGCTACACACTTAATGAAAGACCGCAGCGTATTGTATGCCTCAGTGATTCTGTAGCAGATATACTTATTTCATGCGGTTATGCAAATCTTATAAAGGCAAGGTCAGAGGAATGTACACAGCAGGAGCTTTCGGATGTTCCTACAGTAGGCTCAAAAAACTCTCCGAGTGTGCAGAAAATAGAAGACGCATCTCCCGACCTTATACTTATCGACAGCACTGTGACAAATTTATCTGTATCAACTCTTACAGAAGATAATTACATAGTTCTAAATATGATAACCGCACAGACGGGTGATGATCTCAAAATCCTCTATGAAAGTCTGGGTACTCTTATGGACGGTAATGAAACAGGTAAGAAAAAGGGCGAGAAAAAAGCTTCAAATCTGCTTATAACTCTTTCAGACCTTCAAAGAATTGTACCGAAAAGAGATATTCCTGTAACAGGTTGTTATCTTTATGACACCAAAGGTAATGCCGCAACAGAGAGCAGTTTCTGTGGAAGACTTTTTGAATATGCCAACATGATCAATATCTGCTCGGATTTTATGAGTAACGAAGATGTTCTTAATGCTGTAAGACGTGATAATCCTAAGTTCATATTCTGTCCTGTAGGAGTAAAGGCTTCAATTCTTGCCGAAAAAGAATTTCAGGCTGTTGATGCTGTCAAAAACGGAAACGTCTATGAAATAGATGAAAATGTTTTCAAAAGACAGGGAGAAACAATGACAGAGGTGCTTTCGTTCATAATAGAAACTGTTTATCCTGAAGTTAAGGATGGAGAAAAGTCTGATACTTCAAAGCAGGAAAGTGTACAGGAAAGTGAGCAGGAGAGCAAACAAGAGAGTGTACAGGAGAGCAAACAAGAGAGTAAACAGGAAAGTGAGCAGGAGAGCAAACAAGAGAGTAAACAGGAGAGCAAACAGGAAAGTAAACAAGAAAGCAAGCAGGAGAGTAAACAGGAAGTTTCAAAGGTAAAAGCTGATACATCACTTGAAATAACTGACGGTCTGGCTTACGGTCAGGGTGAAATGGGTGATGATGTGCTTAAAATACAGAATCGTCTTAAAGAACTCGGTTTCGGAAAATTTGAAGACGGTACAACGGATTTCTTCGGAGAAAAGACTGCGGAGGCATTCAAGGCTTTTGAAAAACAAAACGGTCTTACAGAAGACGGTTATGCAGAGCATGACGACCTTGTACTTCTGTTCTCGGATAAGGTGAAACCTCAGACCTGATAGATTATAATAATACTATTGACAAATCGAAAATTTTGTTATCCTGTTTTTAAATGTTGATAAAAGCTGAATTATCAACATTTAAAAGTTTAAAAGTATCGGCTTGAACAACAGAGTTTTCAACTTTTTCAACATTCGAATGTTGAAAAGTGGAAACTCAGGGTGTGAAATAAGGTTGAATTCCACTGAAAAAATAAAATACTATAATGCTATAAGCAAACAAAAAAGCTGTGAGGTTTTGGTTGTCCTCACAGCTTTTATTATTTATTTGATGACAAGCTCGTTATCCTCAAGGTCTATTGTAAGTGTTGTGCCGGGTTCAATATCCTCTGCAATAAGTTTTCTTGCAAGAAGTGTTTCAACCTTTGACTGCAAAAATCTCTTGAGAGGTCTTGCTCCGTATATCGGGTCATATCCGTTATCGACAATATAATTCTTTGCTGCCTCTGTTACACAAAGATCTAACTGTTTGTCCTCAAGACGTTTGTCAAGTGATGCGATAAGCAGATCAACAATACCGAAAATATTTTCCTTTGTAAGAGGTTTATAAAATACAGTTTCATCAAGTCTGTTCAGAAATTCCGGACGGAAGGAACGTTTGAGAATATTTGTTACAGCTTTTCTTGCTGTTTCGCTTATTTCTCCCTTTTCGTCTATACCGTCAAGTATAAGGTCTGAACCGAGGTTTGAAGTAAGAATAATAATTGTATTCTTGAAATCGACAGTTCTGCCCTGACTGTCCGTAACACGTCCGTCATCAAGTACCTGAAGCAGTACATTGAATACATCAGGATGTGCCTTTTCCACCTCGTCAAACAGTATTACAGCATACGGTTTGCGGCGTACTGCCTCTGTAAGCTGACCGCCTTCGTCATAGCCTACATATCCGGGAGGTGCTCCGATAAGACGGGATACGGAATGTTTTTCCATATATTCACTCATATCAAGTCTTATCATATTATGCTCGTCATCAAACAATGCCTGTGCAAGTGCTTTGGCAAGCTCTGTTTTACCTACACCTGTAGGGCCTAAGAAAAGGAATGAACCGATAGGACGTTTGGGATCCTGTATTCCTGCACGTGATCTGAGTATAGCGTCACATACCTTTTCTACAGCTTCATCCTGACCAATAACTCTCTTATGGATAGTGTCATCAAGGTGAAGAAGTTTTTCTCTTTCTCCCTCCATAAGCTTTGAAACAGGTATCCCTGTCCATCTTGCTACTATACGGGCAATTTCTTCCTCTGTTACCCTGTCACGAAGAAGTGTATTCTTGCTGTTTTCGGCTTTTTTTTCTTCTTCTGCAAGCTCTTTTTGCAGGGGAGGAAGTTTGCCGTATTTGAGTTCTGCTGCTTTTGCAAGGTCATACTCATTCTGTGCTTTTTCTATTAACGCATTTGTATGTTCGATCTCTTCACGGAGTTTTTGTACCTTTTCGATACCCTGTTTTTCGTTTTCCCATTTTGCCTTCATGGAGTTGAATTCTTCACGGTGATTTGCGAGTTCCTCACGTATCTGTGAAAGATGTTCCTGTGAAAGCTTATCTGTTTCCTTGGTGAGTGCTGCTTCCTCGATTTCAAGCTGCATTATCTTATGGGATATTGTATCCATTTCGATAGGCATACTGTTCATCTCGGTCTTTATAAGTGCACAGGCTTCATCCACAAGGTCAATAGCCTTATCAGGAAGGAAACGGTCTGAAATATAACGATGTGAAAGAACCGTTGCGGCAATAAGTGCCTGATCCTGAATTTTTACACCGTGATATACTTCGTAACGCTCTTTCAGTCCACGCATTATTGAAATACAGTCTTCAACTGTCGGTTCGGCTACAAGTACAGGCTGGAAACGTCTCTCAAGTGCTGGGTCTTTTTCGATATACATACGGTATTCGTTGAGCGTGGTAGCACCTACACAATGCAGTTCACCTCTTGCAAGCATAGGCTTTAACAGGTTTCCGGCATCCATTGCACCGTCTGATTTTCCTGCACCAACTATTGTATGAAGTTCATCAATGAAAAGTATGATATTTCCATCGCTCTTTTTTACTTCATTAAGAACTGCTTTAAGTCTTTCCTCAAATTCTCCTCTGAATTTTGCACCGGCAATAAGTGCCCCCATATCAAGTGAGAACAAGCGGCGGTTTTTAAGATTATCGGGTACATCTCCCTTTACGATACGAAGTGCAAGTCCCTCAGCTATGGCAGTCTTACCTACACCAGGTTCACCGATAAGGCAAGGGTTGTTTTTGGTTTTACGGGAAAGTATGCGGATAACATTTCTTATCTCTTCATCTCTGCCTATAACAGGGTCAAGTTTTTGCTGACGTGCAAGCTCTACAAGATCCTGACCATACTTTTTCAGAACATCATAGGTATCCTCCGGAGTATCGGTTGTTACTCTCTGATTTCCTCTTACTTCCTTTAAAGCATTGAGGAATGCAGGAATGGTGATGTTTGCATTATCAAGTATACGTTTTATATTATTCTGCGGCTTCATAAGAATTCCCAGCATGATATGCTCAACGGAAATATATTCATCCTTCATATTTTCCGCCTGACGTTCTGCTTCTGAAAATGCATCATCGGTTTCTTTTGAAATGTAGATCCTTGAGGGATCCACACCGCTGCCGCTTACCTTGGGAAGTTTATCCACTTCTCTTTCAAGTTCAGATGAAATGCTTTCACGGGAAGCACCAAGCTTTTTTATAAGTTCGGATATAAGTCCGTCCGGCTGCTGCATAAGGGCAAGAAGAAGATGCTCCTGTCTTATCTGCTGATTTCCGTATTCAGCTGAGATTCCCTGTGCATTCTTGAGAGCCTCCATACTTTTTTGAGTGAATTTCTGAAGATCCATAAAATCTACCTTCTTTCAAATACAAAAAGTGATATTATAATGACCTCGTTTGAGATCTGCAACTATATTTTATCACTTTAAAAATAAAATTCAATACAAAAAAACAGCTTACTTTAAATTTTTTGCAGTAAGCTGTTTTCATTTTCAGGCATTGCGTATTTTTATTGAATTTATGATTGGCTGTTCTTCGGGTTTGATAGTTCCGTTATTGTCAGTAGGCTTTGCATCTGTGCATATTTTATCAACTATTTCCATACCTGACGTTACTGTGCCAAATGCCGCATAACTTCCGTCAAGAAATGTTGAATCTTTATGAACTATAAAAAACTGGGAACTTGCACTGTCAAAATTTCCCGAACTTCTTGCCATTGATACTGTGCCTCTTACATGGGAAAGAGTGTTTTCGTAACCGTTCTGGGAAAATTCCCCTACGATAGTTTTGCCGGATCCTCCTGTGCCGTTTCCGTCAGGATCTCCGCCTTGCATCATAAAACCTTCCATTATCCTGTGGAATGTAAGACCGTCATAAAATCCCGAATTTGCTAAATCTACAAAATTCTGAACAGTAACAGGAGCGACATTTGGTTTCAGTTCAATAGTAATAAGTCCGTAATCCTTTACATCAATATCTGCATAATACGTTTTTTCCGCATCTATTGAGACTTCTGAAGATGTGGATGATGTTGCGGAGGCTTGTGAGGACGTTTTGTCTGTATCGTCATTATTTTTGTTGCTCACTGCTGCTGCAATGATGATTGCCGTTATCACTACTGCTGCAATAACTGCTCCGATTATAAAGCCGGGTTTTACAACACTTTCCTTTTTTGTTTTTGCAGGTGTTTGTTTTACAGGTGATTTTTTTGGTGTGCTTTTTCTCTTTTTCTTTTTTGCCATTGTATCATATCCTTTCATTGATTTTAGAATTACAAATCAAATAATACCACATTTTTATGTTTTTTTCAATTGACTGTAACATTTCCAAAGAAAAATCTGTTTTTTTATTTCTGTTTACCTTTTGAGGTATAATTTCTGTTTTGCTCAAGGGACTGATGAAAGGGGGTGAAGGTTTGAATAAAAAACATGATAGTCTTACCGCAAGAGAAAAGCTTTTTTGCAGCTATTATGTAAACAGCGGAAATTATAAGGAGGCGGCTTTGCTTGCCGGTTTTCGTCAGCCTGAAAAGGCAGCGTCATCTCTTATTATGCGTGATGATATAAACGAAATGATAAGAAAGATCTATGATGCACGTACTGAAAGCTGCCGCAGAAAAGCAAGGGCAGGCTATGAAAGACTTGCTTTCGGAAGTATTTCAGATGCGGTAAAGCTTATGTTTGAAAATGATATACCGGACGGGAATTTCAATGCATATGACCTTTTCAATGTTGCCGAAATCAAAAGACCTAAAGACGGTGCTTTGGAAATAAAATTTTTCGACAGAATCAAGGCTCTTGAAAAGCTTGAATGTTCCGATGATACAAAGAAAAATAATGTGTCAGAATTTTATTCGGCTTTGGTAGGAGGCATAAGCAGGATTAAAGAAAATGTACAGGATGGTGATGATAATGCATAATTCGTCTGTAAGGAGGTGCAGGGGTGGGGTATATTGCCTTTTCGGAAAAGCAGCTTATGGCTTTGAGATGGTGGTGTGACGGTAAACATGATTATGACGGTATTATATGTGATGGTGCTGTCAGAAGCGGAAAAACTCTTTGTATGAGTGTTTCATTCATTTCATGGGCGATGCTCAGCTTCAGTGGTTGTGCATTTGCTTTATGCGGCAAAACTATCCGTTCTGTAAAAAGAAATCTCGTTACGCCTCTGCTTTCGGCTCTCAGAGATATAGGCTTTGAAATCCATGACAGACTTTCTTCAAATATTTTTGAAGTGTCTTTCAACGGAAATAAAAATATTTTTTATCTTTTCGGTGGTCGTGATGAAAGCTCCTCTGCTCTTATTCAGGGTGTTACACTTTGCGGTGTGCTTTTTGATGAAGTTGCTCTTATGCCACGTTCATTTGTTGAACAGGCTGTCGCACGATGCTCAGTCGAGGGGTCAAAATTATGGTTCAACTGTAACCCTGAATATCCTCAGCATTGGTTCAATACCGAATGGATAAAAAAGGCGGAAGAAAAACATATTTTCTATCTTCATTTTGAAATGGAGGACAATCCCTCACTTTCCCCCTCGATGCTCGCACGTTACCGTAAATTTTATTCGGGCAGTTTTTATCAGCGTTATGTTTTAGGCAAGTGGGTGGCGGCAGAGGGTCTTGTGTATCCGTTTATGTCTGATGACAATATGTTTTTTGATGTACCTGACGTAGAATTTGATGATTATGTCATATCATGTGATTACGGTACAGTAAATCCTTCTTCTTTCGGATTATGGGGGCTTTTCGGAGGGGTATGGTACAGAATAGACGAGTATTATTACAGTTCACGCCGTGAGGGCTGTTCCCGTACTGATGAAGAACATTATGAAGGCTTATGTGATCTTGCAGGTGACAGGAATATTTCACGTATTATAGTTGACCCGTCTGCAGCAAGCTTTATTGAAGTAATAAAGCGTCATGGGAAATTCCGTACCGAGCCGGCAAAAAACAATGTTATAGACGGCATAAGACAGGTAAGTACCGCTCTTAAACAGGGTGATATAAGAATATGCCGATGCTGCAGTGATTGTGTGCGTGAATTTGGTCTTTACCGATGGGAAAGCAGCGGTAAGGATGCTCCGATAAAAGAAAACGATCATGCTATGGATGATCTGAGATATTTTGTTGCAACTTATCTTAACGACAACAGCGATGACGGTATTTTTGCATTCGCTATGGAACGCTGAAATAAGGAGGTGAATTATTTGAAATGGTTCGGAAGAAATAAAAATGATAATACTCCTGCTGTTCAGACTGCTTCGGGAAGAAGTGACAGCACACCATTCGGTCTTATAATGAATTGCCGACTGCCTTCATTTGAGAAAAGTCTTTATCGTTCGCTAAGAGAAGCTATACCCGTTATAGATGCCGCTATATATAAAACCGTGCGTCTTGTAGGAGGGTTTAAAGTTTACTGTTCAAAAAATGCTCAGTCAGAACTCGATGATTTTATGAAAAATGTTAAGGTCAATGGTATTTCAAACGGTATAGACAGTTTTCTTTCCATATACCTTGAACAGCTTCTTACATATGGTACGGCTGTGGGCGAGATCGTAATGGGATATGACGGCGGTATAGCTGCTCTTTACAACAGTTCTCTTGATGACGTTGATCTCAGCTGCGGTGAAAATCCCCTCGATGTAAGAATAAGTGTCATAGACCAATACGGCACAAAAAGACCCGTAAAACATCCTGAGCTTATTCTCTGCAGTGCTGTTATGCCTGAACCCGGAAAAATTTACGGCACATCAATTCTTAAAGGTCTGCCCTTTGTAAGTGATATACTTCTTAAAATATTCAATGCTTTGGGTACAAACTGGGACAGAATAGGAAATGTGCGTTTTGCGGTTACATATAAGCCGTCTGAAAATGACAGAAATTATACCAAGGAAAGAGCTGTACAGATAGCTTCCGAATGGAGCAAGGCAATGAAAAGCCGTGAGGTGAGGGACTTTGTTTCTGTGGGAGATGTGAGCATAAAGGCTATCGGTGCGGATAATATTATTCCCGACAGTCAGATACCTGTCAGACAGATAATGGAGCAGATAATCGCAAAGCTTTCTTTGCCTCCTTTTCTGCTCGGGCTTACATGGTCAACTACTGAAAGAATGTCCTCTCAGCAGGCTGATATGCTTACAAGCGAACTTGAGTATTACAGAAAGGTTTTAAACACTGTTATACGCAAAATTTGTGCGGTATATCTAAGACAAAGAGGTTTTGATGACCATATGGAAATTATATGGGAAAATATAAATCTTCAGGATGAAACCGAACTTGCAAAAGCAAGGCTTTATAATGCAAGGGCGGAAGAAATAGAAAAACGACTCGAAAAAAAGGAGGATGATAATATTGAATGAAACCGTAAAAAATCTCAAAGACGGTGAACTTGAACTTATCAATAAGTATACACGCCGTCCTTTGAAAGAAGAAGAAATATATGCTTTTTCCGTTGTCCTTTGCGATAACGAAATAGACAGGGATTTTGAAAGATTTTCATCTGAGGCACTTGATAAAATGGCAGAACTTTTTGTCGGTGTTACAGGTGTTATGGATCATGACCCGAAAAGCGAAAATCAGACTGCACGTATTTTTTCCTGCAGGACGGAAATTTCAAACGATAAATTTACTTCTGACGGTAAACCTTACAAATGTCTTACCGCAAGAGCATATATGCCCAGAACACAGGCTAACAGTAATTTTATTACGGAGCTGGACAGCGGTATAAAAAAAGAAGTAAGTGTGGGTTGTTCCGTTAAAAAGCGTATATGCTCGATATGCGGCAATGAAAGTGTGAACTGTGAGCATATAAGAGGCAGATATTATGACGGAAAAATGTGTTATATGACACTAACACAGCCGACTGATGCTTATGAATGGTCATTTGTTGCCGTTCCTGCACAAAGGTCGGCAGGTGTTATCAAATCTTATAAAAAAGGGGATACAAAATTGGATATTGAACAGAAACTTTTCAGCGGTACGAATCAAAGTTTTTCCGCTGATGAACTTAATGTTCTTGCGGACAGATTCCGTTCACTCAAAGAAAAGGCGGCAGACGGTGAAGCCTACAGGAGAAGGCTTGAAGCAGATATAAACAAATTTGCCGCAATAGCACTGCCAGAGCTAAGACATGATACTCTGGAAGTTATCATACATAAAATGAATGCTTTTCAGCTTGAGGAGCTTTGCAATGCACTTGCCAAAAGAGCAGAGGGAACTGTTCCCTCTAAGCCTCAGCTTTCTTCGGCTGTCAGAACAAATAATGATTATAATGCTTTTAAAGGAATTTAAGGAGGAAATAACATGAACGTATCATTTAACGGATTCAACGAAAATACAGTAACTTTTGAAGCACAGGGTACTATTACAGTCGGTGCTCCTGTTATGATAACGGCAAACGGCAAAGTAAGTGCTGCAAGCGGTGCATTCTGCGGTATATGCAAGAGTGTAAGAAACGGTTATGCGGCAGTTCAGCTCAGGGGCTATGCGGTAGTTCCCTATACAAATGCACCGTCTGTCGGTTTTTCAAAGATCTCGGCAGGCAGCGGAAAAATCACCGCTGACAGCACTAACGGCAGAGAATTTCTTGTTATAGATGTAGACACAACCGCAAAAACAGCGGGTATCATGCTTTGATCATAAGGAGGTAAAAAACAATGGCTTATTTTGACAATATTAAGCTTGAAAAAGGAATGTACGGCAATTCGGCAAAATCTTTCAGCACTATTCTTGAGGAACTTGATCCGTCAGCAGAATATAAGGGTACTCCTCTTGAAAGTCTTGATGCATTTCAGCGTCAGCTCAAAAGATACGATATAAAGGTGAGCGGAGCTAATTCGGACAGTGTTCAGAAGTTTTTCCAGACTTCAGACAGTGCGGCACTTTTCCCCGAATATGTATCCAGAGCAGTAAGACAAGGTATGGAAAGAGCAGATATTCTTTCCGACATTGTGGCAACAAAAACTGTAATTGACGGTATAGATTACCGTTCTGTTGTTTCCGTTCCTACAGAAGATGACAAGAAGCTTAAACCTGCACTTGAGGGTACAGCACTTCCCCAGACTACCATCAAAACAGGTGAAAACCTTGTTAAGCTTCAGAAAAGAGGAAGAATGCTTGTTGCATCCTATGAAGCAGTCAAATTTCAGAAGCTTGACCTCTTTACTGTCACACTTCGTCAGATCGGTGCATATATCGCACGTCAGCAGCTTTCTGATGCTGTGGATGTGCTTATAAACGGTGATGGAAACAGTAATGCGGCAGGTATAATACAGACAGAAACACAGGGTACTGTTTCATACGATGATCTTGTGAGCCTTTGGTCTGCTCTTTCCCCGTATTCACTAAATACAATGCTCGCTCCCACCGTTGGCATGACAAAACTTCTCTCTATGACAGAAATGAAGGATGCTCAGGCGGGTCAGAATTTCCACGGTACAGGAAAAATGATAACTCCTCTCGGTGCAAAGCTTTATCATGTTCCTGATATTTCCGGCTCAAAGCTTATTGCATTTGATAAAAACTGTGCTCTTGAAATGGTACAGTCCGGAGATATTATCACCGACCATGACAAGCTTATCGACAGACAGCTTGAAAGAGCTTCTATCAGCTGTATCACAGGTTTTGCAAAGCTGTTTCCTGATGCTGTTAAGGTTCTTACATATTAATCAGGAGAGCTTAAAATGGATATAGAAGAAATACTTCTTATTTTTACAAAGATCTCCGGACTTACCGAAGAAGATGCCACAAATTACAGATTTTTGTGTGAAGCTGCAATCAGTTATGTTGAGGCAAGACTGAAAGAAAACATATCTCTTTCAAAATACACAAAAAGCCTGAATTATACAGCGGCTGCAACTGCATATTACCGATATACTCTTATGAAAGTATCAGACGGTACGGGAACTGAAATTCGTGTAGGAGATATAATCTCAAAAAGAAATGCCATTGATCAGGCAAATTCGGCTGAGGAACTTTGCAGACAGGCATATAATGATATTTCTGAAATACTTAAGGATAACGGCTTTGCATTTACATCTGTAGGCTGATTATTTAAACGGGTGGCTGTCATTTTGGCAGTCACCCTGAAATATAGGAGAAAAAATTATATGAAGGATGAAATTACAAAGGCTATAGAAAGTAGTGGTCGTGATATACGTATCAACGGCAAAAGAGGAAAAGCTGTCATATATCCTGAAAGATATGCAGAAAACTTTTCCGGAGGGATCGTCAGAAATCATAACGGTATAAAAGACCCCCACAGATCATTTATAATAGCACAGAGCGGACTGCTTGATGATGCTGTAATTGGTGATATTGTCAGAGAGGGTACAAATGAATACTATGTATTATGGACTGATGATATAAAAACTAAATTCGGGTGTTATACCAAGGCTTGTATAAGAAAATGTGAAAGAGGTGAAGTGTAAACTGTATGTCATTTGCACTTGATATGTATGATAAAGCAAAACATCATCCTGCTATGGAAGGATTCTGCTGTGTTCTTGAGGGACATCCGGCAAAGCTGCCTTTTCCTCTTTCAGTGCCGTATATATGTTTCGGTACTGAAAAAATTGATTCTCAGTATCTTCTCGGGGATGATGAAGGAGTTATAGAAACAGAAGTAATGACGGTTAAAATAACTGTACCGGATGGGTTTAACGGAGATTATTGCAGAGAATGTGCGAAATGTGTTACCCTTGCACTTGCAGATCTGGATGATGAAAAAAGAATAATCTCAATTTCGGCAGGTGAATGCAGTTTTGATGAACATTCATACGGTTATTCCCTGAAGCTTAAATTCGGACTTCGTGCTGTGAGAAGAATACGGGGGTGAGGTGATTGAACGGTGATGAACAGATAGTATGCGGCAGAGATGTGTGCATATATATTGACAATAGGATCATCATGCAGGCTGAAAGCATTGAAATAAGAAAAAAATCCGAAATACACTGTGTACGTTCATGCTTTAACAGTGAGGATATGTGTCATATCAGAAAAAACAGTATATACAAAGCAGCAATTACAGGCATAGTATTCAAAAAGCCTTTTGAGTATTGCGGTTTTGCGGATATGGACAATTTTACTCTCAAAGCGGATATTGACGGAAAAAGATATATACTTTACGGCTGTATGTGGGATGATTTTTATATTGCTGCAGATAAAGAAAAATTCAGGGAACATATAAGTATCATCGCTATGAGACTTAAAACGGAGGATATAGATGAAGGAAACTGAAAACTTTTATGATGAAGTAAATTCCGATACAAAACCGGACAGTACAGAACTTGAAAAAATATCTTCTATGGTGGAAAATGATAGAAAAAGATATAGCCGTAAGATAGATATAGAGGAGGAAATGAATGAATACTGATGCAAAAATGAGTTACAGGGATTTTATATTTCCAGTAAATCCGAGAATTATAAATATTACACATTCAAAAAATATCGGTGTGAATATCACTCCTTTTGCAGAAGATTCAGTGACGGAACTCGGTAAGGGTCACAGGGTGATCAGTGGTGAAGGTGAGTTTTTCGGAAAAGACTGTATAAATGATTTTTTTCGTCTTAAAAAGGTTTTTGCAAAAAAGGGAGGCGGAATGCTTTACATCCCCTCCCAGAAACCTTTTTATGCGATAGGTAAAACACTTGAACTTGTTGCTTCGGATATTGAAGGGGCTGTAGGATATAAATTTCTTTTTATCGAAAGCTTTGAGAATGTAAGAGAAACATCATGTCTTTTATTTATCGGTAACGGAAATTCATGTTTATGGGATATATCATATATGTATGATACACCAATCAAATTTCTTATTTCTCTGAATCCGCACATAAAACGTCCTGATATACCGATAAGTGCAGGAGAGAAGGTGAGACTGTGCTGAAATATATCATTACTGATGTAAACGGAAAACAAACAACTTTTTATAAGCCTTTTTCAATGAATATCGTTTCATCACTTGATGCACCTGCTGACAGTATGAAAGCTTCCTTTTTTGTTCAGGGAAATATACCTGTGATATATTCTGTCAAAGTTTACAGCAAATCAAAAATACTGTTTTACGGTTTTGTTGATGAACAGACCGAAAGAATGATAAAAAACGGATATATTCTTGAAATCAAAGCGAGAAGTATGGCTTCTCTTCTTCTTGATAATGAAGCACAGCCTCTTACATATTGTCTGCCGACTATTGATATGCTTTTTGAAAGGCATTTTAAAACTTTAGGGTTTAAAGGTTATATCGGATCTGCCGATGCACTCAACGGTAATCTTACAATAACAAAGGGTATGAGTGAATGGGATGTTCTCGAAAATTTTTGCAGACTCAAAAATGGAAGTCATCCTTTTGTTACAAATGACGGTTACATAAATACAGGCGAAACAAAAAGTGAGAATGTCATATTTTTAAGCGGCAGAATGTCAATAAGCCGCATATTTAAAAGAAGTGTTATAATATCGGATATTTATTCAAGGATAAATCCTAACGGGGATTACAGTATGCATACGGTGAATCCCGAAGCTGTGTCGAATGGTATTATCCGGAAAAGATGTTTCAATATGGCGGACAGGAACAGGAAATGTTCCATGATGCCGGAGGAAATTACAGCACTTTCAAACCGCAAAGCGAAAAGTTATATTATCGGATTTGAAAATATTGCTGACTGCGGCAGAGGTGACAGGATAGTTGTTTCCAAAATCGATGAAAAGCTTATTATCAAGGAAATACATTTTATTACGGACAGTAAGGGAGAAAAAA
This sequence comes from uncultured Eubacteriales bacterium, assembly GCA_900315465.1. GTDB lineage: Bacteria > Bacillota > Clostridia > Oscillospirales > Acutalibacteraceae > UBA1213. The sequence continues at coordinate 17,517 of OMZF01000098.1, forward strand.
CTGTAATCTATGCGGAGGTTGATGAATAATGTGGTTATCAAAGAAAATAGGGGAAAAGGAATATAATTCGGGTGCGGTCACGGGAATGGTAGGAGGAAGTGAGGATGTGCGTCTTTCTACTGTAAGCGTTGACGGCAGCGGTGCCTGTACTATGGTTTCACTCCCCGGAATAATAACTGTACCCTCAAAAAATGATCAGGTCGTTGTGCTTAATACAACTGATGGGCCTGTTTGTCTTGGGGTAAGACTTCCTTTTTATGACGGTGATATTCAGCCGGGTGAAATAATACTCCGTTCAGGCGGCGGTGCCGAAATAAAGCTTGCCAATGACGGAAAAGTTTATATCAACGGTGAGGAGGCTGTATATGGATCATAAGCTTAAAGCTGACGGTGATATTGATACATATATGATAAGCGGAAATGATGAAATATTCCAAAGGGCATATATTGCCATTAAAATGATAAAGGGAAGTTTTTTATATAACAGGAATATCGGAAGTGATATTTCCTCTTATGATGACGATGATATTATTATAGCAAAGGCGAGAGAGGCTCTTGTCGGTATACCTGAAGCGGAAGTCATAAATATTATAAGAGAAGAAAATGAAATTTATGTTACTGTCGAAATAAACGGACAGAGGGAGGAATTGAATGTCATACAGTTACGATGAAATTCTTGAAAGAATGGAAAATAAATATCATGAACTCAGCGGTTATAATGCCGATGAATGCGGAGATACAGGCATACGTTTGAAAGTGCTGGCTGGAGAGATCTTTTCAATGGGTACTCAGATAGACTGGCTCAAAAGACAGATGTTTTTTACGACTGCAACAGGTGAACAGCTTGATATGCACGCTAAAGCAAGAGGACTTTCAAGACATAAAGGACATAAAGCATCCGGCATCCTTGTAATAAAAACAGAATCACCTGTACAATATGAACTTATAATACCTCAAGGTACATTATTTACAAACGAAAACGGAAGTCTGAGATATATCAGTACGGAAGAAGCACATATTTTACAGGGAGAATCTTTGGTTACTATATCAGCAGAGGCTGAAAAATCGGGGACTATATACAATGTTCCGAGAAGAAGTGTTAACTGTGTGCTTACATACATCTCGGCAGGGATCATAGTTGAAAATGCATCGTCTTTCACAGGAGGAACTGATGACGAGGATGATGAAATGCTGCGAAGAAGGATAGAGGAAAGCTACAGAAATATACCGAACGGTGCAAATGCACAATATTATCGTATGATAGCCCAAAGCGTTGACGGCGTTCAGTCTGCAAATATTCAGGAACAGGCAAATGCTGTGAAGGTATTCATTGCAGGCAGGGGAGAGGTATGCACAAGTAATAAGGTAATTGAGGTGCAGGAAATTATAAATCAGAAACGCTGTGCAGGAATGACTGTACAGGTGCTGACTGCATCTGCCGTAACAGTAAATGTGAGTGTGAATATCACTGTGAAAAGCGGGTACAATACCACAGCGGTAAAATCAGCAGTAGAGGAAAGTATAAGAGAATATTTCTTTTCGCTTAGTGTAGGACAATCTGTTCTTGCTGCAGAGGTCGGCAGGGCAGTAATAAATACTGATGGGGTAAAAAATTATTTGTTCAATGATTTTAGCGATGTAAGTATTACTGCATCAGGTCTGGCTGTAGTCGGAACTGTTACAGTCGGTGATATGTAGGGGGTTGTTTATGGGCGAATTTGCTATTCTGAAACAAAGACTTAATGACACAGGACTTTATAACATAGTTGAGGGAACTCTTATATATGCAGAGCTTATGGCTTATGCGGAAGGTCTTGATATGTATTTTGAGGAATTAAATGAATTGGAAAAAGAAGCTTTCCCGTTTACTGCCGAAGGAGAAGGACTTGAGCTTTTTGAAAGACTTTTCGGTGTACCTCTTTTTGACAGAAGTGATGAGGGCAGAAGAAAAAGTATTGAAACACTTCTTTCAATAACAAACAATGATTTTACTCTCTCAGGAATGGAAAAACTCCCTGCTGTCTACGGACTTCATGGAAATGTATCCGATAGTGCAGGGAGTATAGTGTATAGCATTTCAGAAAATCTTTCTCAGAGTGAAAAAACAGCAGTTATTTCGGATATGAACAGATTTTCTCCGATGTTTACACAAATAACAATATCATAAAAGCGTAAAAAACGGCTGCCTGTTTTCACAGACAGCCGAATTTCATTTTGATTTAAAAGCTGTTATGTAAGGATTAGTCCTTAGCAGAAGCTTTCTTTGTCATAACAACAGCAGTACCAAGTGAAGCAAGAACTACAGCTACGAGAGCAATAGCAGATGTTGTGTCACCTGTAGCAGGAGCTGTATCTGTTGTTGCAGGAGTTGTTGCAGGAGTCTCAGCAGGAGTTGTTGCGGGAGTCTCAGCAGG
>OMZF01000168.1 GCA_900315465.1 uncultured Eubacteriales bacterium
CACACGGGGATAGCTCGTTGATACTGTATGGGCTACCATACTTGAGCGAGAAGCCCCCACCTCTATAGGTGGGGGAGTATGTCACAAAGAGGAGATGTTATGAATGAAATGTCAGCCTAAAAAAGTTTTGTCTGTATTATTGGCGGCTATGCTGTTTATGTGCTGTTTCGTGCCTTTTGCTGCGTATGCGGAAAATGATGAATCGTCACAAAGCAGTCAGACAGAAAAAAGCAGGGATGCCGATGCAACAGGCGGAGAAATGAATCTTGATGTTGTGTTTGTACTTGACGCAAGCGGCTCAATGATCTATTCAGACCCTGATAAGATCGCACTCGATGCATTTAATCTGTTTACCGATCTTCTTGATGAAACCTGCGGTGTGGGCTATGATGTATATACCCACAAAATAGAAGATTACAGCAATATCACAAAACTTAAAAAGACAGAGTCTATTGAAGAAATGAAGAAAAAAATATCTTCTATCCAGTATGACCCTCACGGTTTTACCGATATAGCTTTAGGTCTTACAAAGGCAATGGATCTTTTTGATAGCCAGAGTTCAACAAAAAAGAATAAAAATAAGGCTATCATCCTCCTCAGCGACGGTAATACAAACCTTTTGGAAGGCTCACGTACAGTAGCTGAATCCAAAGAGGAAATGGAAAAAACTCTTGCTTCCCTTAAAGAAAAGAAAATACCTGTATATACGATAGGTCTTAACCATGATAAAACACTTGATAGAACCGAGCTTGAAAATATTTCCGATGCTACGGGAGGAAAGACCTATGAAGCAGGTAATTCCGATATGCTTACAGGTATTGCAGGAAGTATCTTTTCTGATATTGCAAATGTAAAGGGTACAGAACTTAAACTTCAGGATGGTAATGTTACTATCAACGTAAAGGACAATACAGTATTCTATGTAGGAGTGGTTATCCGTACAAAGCTGACAGAAACAGAGCTTAACCCTGTACTTAAAGATCCGGACGGCAAGGTAGTTGATATTTCTTCCGATAAGAATATACGCTTCACTTCTACATACAGCTATAAACTTCTGAAACTTGTATATCCAAAGGCGGGAAAATGGCAGCTGCATCTGTCAAAAGCTAAAAATGGCAACTGTTCTATAACTCAGCTGGATTATTATTCAGTCTATGTAAAATTTGTGCTGCCGGAATACTGGGGAATAAACGAAAAGCTTAACCTTGAAGCAGCCCTCTATAACGGTAAGAATATCGTTGATGATTATGACCTTCTGAAAACCATGAATATGGTGGTTTATGCAAAAAATGCTGATAATGAAAATCAGGAGGAAATAAAGGTAGAGCTTGAAAGACAGCCGGACGGTAAATATAAGGGCGAATTCAAAACCTCAGATGCCGGAAATTATGTATTCAGAGCTGTTGCCGAATCTGAAAATTTCAGCAAGGAAAGTGACGAAGTTAATGTAAATATTTCGGGACTTTCACAGGGAGATTCGAGAGAAGGAAGCAATTACGGTGAAGGCAGTGAATCTGATTATGAAAATCAGACAGATTTCTTTTCTGCACTGAAAACAATAATTATTGTTGCGGTTGTAGTAGTTGTTATAGTAGTTGTTGTAATAATCATTCTGAATGTATCAAAAAACAAAAAGAAAAATTTAACTCAACCTACTATACAGAATATACCGACTCCTTCGCCAGCCCCAAGACCTCAGCCCAGACCTGTTCCTCCACCAGTGGAAAAAGCGCCTGAACTGGTACAAATTCCTGTATATGAACACGCAAGTCTTGAGGAACTTATCAAAAAGGGCGAAGACAGCAGTGTAAATAAAAGTGCAAGTGATTATCAGTCTGATAAGTCTCTCGAAGGTCTTATTCACAAGGGTCAGGAAGATCCGTTCAAAATGAAAGCCGAGGATTACAAAACGGATGAATCACTTGAAGGACTGATAAAAACAGGCGGTGAAGGATTTGATCAAAGTCAGGTGCAGTCCGTTGCAGAAGACCCGTCACTTGCCGGAATTGTAAAAACAGGCGGTGAAGGATTTGATCAGAGTCAGATGCAGCCCGTTGCGGAAGATCCGTCACTTGCCGGACTGATTAAAACAGGCGGCGAAGGATTTGATCAGAGTCAGGTTCAGTCTGTTGCGGAAGACCCGTCGCTTGCCGGACTTATAAAAACGGGCGGTGAAGGTCTTTCGGGCGGTAAGATAGATCCTCTTCCCGAAGAAGAAATGAATGATGATGAAGACGGAGAAGATGGTTCTTATTAACATTAAAATCAGCCGCTGTATAAATATGCGGCGGCTGAGATAAACAAAAGGAGGAAAAAGCGTGGTAACAAAAGAAGAAATAATGAAAATAGCTATTCTTTCAAAGTTATCTGTAGAAGATGATGAAATTGATAAGCTCACAGAGGATATGAGTCAGATAATTTCTTTTGCAGATACAATAAATAATGCATCTGACGAGGGCGTTGAATTTGATAATATCAATAATCTCTCAAATGCATTCCGTGAGGATGAAGTAGTACCTTCATATGACAGGGAAAAGATACTCGCAAATGCAAAGGACAGCGATGACGGCTGTTTCCTTGTTAAAAACATTATGAAATGATCCAACTATATTGAAAGGATAAGCTTATTATGAGTGAAAGCAGAATAGTAAAGCTGCATGAAGGTCTTGTAAACAAAGAATTTTCATGTAAAGAGCTGACAGAAAAATATATCGAAGCTATTGACAGGGATAACAAGGCACTTAATGCTTATGTCACAACTACCCCCGAAACAGCTTTAAAAACAGCAGAAAAAGTTGATGAACGCATTGCAAAGGGAGAAAATATTTCTTTGCTTGAGGGTATCCCCATGACACTCAAGGATAATATCTCAACAGATGGTATCAGAACTACCTGCTGTTCAAAAATACTTGAGGATTATACCCCTATATATGATGCTACGGTTTGGAAGATACTCAAAAATCAGAATGCCGTGCTTTTGGGAAAAACAAATATGGATGAATTCGCTATGGGTTCATCATGTGAAAGTTCATATTTCGGCGGAGCTAAAAACCCCCATGACCTTGGTCATGTTGCAGGAGGAAGCTCGGGCGGTGTTGCAAGTGCTGTAGGAGGAAATATTGCCGTTTACGGACTTGGTTCGGATACAGGCGGATCTATCAGACAGCCGGCATCATTCTGCGGTATAACGGGTATGAAGCCGACTTATGGTGCTGTGTCACGTTTCGGACTTATTGCATATGCCTCAAGCCTTGACCAGATAGGCCCGATAACTTCATGTGTCGAAGATGCTGCAATCGTTTACGATGCCATTTCCGAATATGATACTATGGATTCAACTTCACGTGGCAGAGTTGGTTCTCCTGTATGTGAAAGCCTTAAAAATGATATTAAGGGAATGAAAATAGGTATAGCAAGAGAATATTTTGATGGTATCCGTGAGGATGTACGCAAAGCTCTTGATGAAGCTGTTGAAACTTATAAGTCCCTCGGTGCAGAAATAGTTTATTTCGATATGCCCTCACTTAAATATGCACTTCCTGTTTATTATATAATCGCCTGTGCAGAAGCCTCTTCAAACCTTGGCAGATATGATGGTATACGTTACGGCTTTAAAGCTGAAAATTACCGTGATGTAAATGACATGGTTAAAAAGACAAGAAGTAACGGTTTCGGTGATGAAGTAAAAAGAAGAATACTTCTCGGAACATATGTTCTCAGCTCCGGTTACTATGATGCATATTATAAAAAGGCACAAAATCTCAGAGGTTCTATTGTAAATTCATTCAAAAATGCATTTGCAAACTGCGATATAATGCTTGCACCTACAGTACCTATGACGGCATTTGAAAACGGTCATGCTGTAAGCGATCCTGTTGAAACATATCTTACCGATATATGTACAGTACCTGCAAATATATGCGGTCTGCCGGGTATTTCCGTTCCGTGCGGTGCTGATGCAAAGGGAATGCCCATAGGCTTGCAGCTTATAGGTGACAGTTTTTGTGAGTCTAAGATTCTTAATGCCGCATGGCAGTATGAAAATGCAACAGATAAATTTAAAACTGCCGGTTTCGGTGTACAGCTTTGACAGGGGAGGAAAGAATTATGAAATACGAATTAGTTGCAGGTTTTGAGACCCATGTGGAGCTTGCTACGAATACAAAAATTTTCTGCTCCTGTACAACAAAGTTCGGAGGAGAACCTAATACACATTGTTGTCCTATATGCATAGGTCTGCCGGGTACACTTCCTAAACTTAACAAAAAAGTGGTTGAGTATGCTATCCGTGCAGGACTTGCTACAAACTGTCATATTGCAGAAATATCCAAAATGGACAGAAAGAACTACTGTTATCCTGATCTGCCGAAAGCATATCAGATCTCACAGTATGACAAGCCTCTTTGCGAAAACGGATATATTCAGCTTTCAAACGGCAGAAAGATCCGTATTCTCCGTATACACATCGAAGAAGATGCAGGTAAACTCGTGCACCGCAGAGGTGATACATTGGTTGACTATAACCGAGGCGGAGTACCTCTTATCGAGATAGTTACAGAACCTGATTTCAGAAGTGTTGACGAGGCAACAGAGTATGTTGAAAAGCTTCAGAACATAATGCGTTATATCGGAGTGTCCGACTGTAAGATGCAGGAAGGCTCGATGCGTTGTGATGTAAATATTTCCGTTCGTCCAGAGGGAAGCGAAAAGCTTGGAACAAGAACAGAAATAAAAAATATGAATTCCATAACCTTTATTGCAAAGGCAATGGAATATGAATTTGAGCGTCAGGTTGACCTTATCGAAAGCGGTGAAAAGGTCATTCAGGAAACACTCAGATATGATGATGTCACAAACACAACATCGGGTATGCGTGGAAAGGAAGATGCCAACGATTATCGTTATTTCCGTGACCCCGATCTTGTAACAATAAATGTTCCCCGTGAACTTGTTGAGGAAATAAGAGAAAGCCTGCCTGAGCTTCCTCAGGCAAAGCTTGAGAGGTATACAGAAGAACTTGGTATTCCCGAAACAGATGCACTTCTTCTTACGAAATACAGAAATGTTGCAGAATATTTTGAAAAGGCAAGTGAGGGTACAAAAAATCCCAGAACTGCCGCTAACTTCATTATCGGTCAGATATTCCGTACCGTTGAAACAGAGGCGGACAAGGAAAAATTTGACATAAAAGTATCTGCTGATGACCTGAAAGAGCTTATACTCCTTCTTGACAGCGGTAAGATACGAATGAATCTTGCAAAATCCACCCTCGACAAAATGCTCGAAACAGGCAAGAAAGTCAAAGAGCTTATAAGTGAGAGTGATATGGGCGGTCTTGATGAAAATGCCCTTGCAGACCTTTGTAAACAGGCAATCGAAAGCAATCCCAAAGCTGTAAGCGATTATCTCAGCGGTAAGGAAAAGGCTATTAAGGCTATGGTCGGCTTTGTTATGAAAAACAGCCGCGGAAAAGCTGATGCCGTTCTCGCTGAACAGAAAATCATAGAACTGATAAAAAAATAATATTCTTTTTTCAGTTTGGAGTTGATTTGAATTTGGAGTGTTGAGAGTGGAGTGTGGAGTTGATGGTTAGCTCAAATTTACTACGCTGAACTAAAATAAGAATGATTCATAAGTTTATCTTTAACCTAAATGGGCAAGAAGTCCCCCGGGTCTCACCTGTCGGTTCGGTCGGTGCTTCTGCCTTCGGCAGAGGTG
>OMZF01000097.1 GCA_900315465.1 uncultured Eubacteriales bacterium
CAGCTGCACAAAATACCATTTCAATAATACTGAATACAATAACTATCTTTACTTCGCTCCATCCGCACATCTCAAAATGATGATGAACGGGACTCATTTTAAATAACCTTTTGCCGTGTGTTGCCTTGAAATATGTCACCTGTAAAATAACAGAAAACATTTCCATTATATATACTGCACCTACAGGGATAAGAAGTATTTCCTTGTCCATTCCGACAAGCAGTGCACAGATATATCCTCCAAGGAACAAAGAGCCTGTATCTCCCATAAAGGTCTTTGCAGGATGAAAATTCCATACAAGAAACCCGAGACATCCGCCTGCAAGGGCAGCTGACATAACAGAAAGTCCCGTGCGTGATGTATAACCCGCAATAAGCATCATAAAAAGTGCTGCAAAAAACGTTACCGAGCCGTCAAGACCGTCTATACCGTCTGTAAGATTTACCGCATTTACTATACCTACTATCAGTATTGCAACTATAGGATAGTAAAATATACCTATGTCTATCATTCCGACAAAAGGAATGTAGGTTTTTGTATCCTCACCGAAAAGAAACATTGTAACAAGATATGCTATGGCAACAAGAAATTGCAAAGCGAGTTTCTGTTTTGGTGTAAGACCAAGATTACGCTTTTTTGCGACCTTGACATAATCATCAAGAAAACCTATTGCACCGAAAGCAGCTGCCATGAACAGACCTCCGTATATTTTTGCACTCTGGAGAGTTGTTTCGGGAGGAATACCGTTTTTTGTGCCGGTGATATGATATATCAGCACACAGGCTAATGTTACCGCAACAGAAGCTATAATAAACATAAATCCTCCCATTGTAGGTGTGCCCTGTTTTCCTTTATGCCACTTCGGGCCTTCTTCGAGAATTGTCTGACCGAAATGAATTTTCCTGAGAAAAGGAACAAGCCACATTCCAAGCAATGCCGATACAGCAAATGAAGCTGCTGCTGCAATTATTGTCCATATCCCCGTCATTATTAGTTCCACCTTTCATTTATGCCTTTGTTTTGGTTATTTCCCGGATATGCATGAAATTTTTACATTATGCTGTTATCCTGGTTGAATACTACCGTCACAACAGTATATGGTGCTACCTGTGTTCCGGCAATTATATCCTGTGACTTAGCATATGTCTGAGCCTCACTGATAGATGAACCCACTATACATACATTAAGATTGTTCTGAGCAGCAAGATAATTTACATCACTTACACTGCAATTGCTGAAATCGGGAACTGTTACTTTTTGTGTCTGACTTTCAGTATCAGTGTAAAGTACGACAGTTCCTCCCTTTGGTATCGAACTGTATGCAGAAGGATTCTGTGCAATGACCTGTTTTCCCTTTCCGACAACTTCTGCCTTAAGTCCGTCTTTTTCGACTGCTTTCTTTGCAGCTTCGACATCCATACCGTCATATGTTCCGACAGTGCTGTCAAGCAGAGAAATTTCTTCATCAGAATATACTTTTTCTATTCCGAGATAAGGGAGAACTTCTGTCATTATATTTCTGAAACAAGGGCCTGCTACTGCCGAGCCATAATAGTTTATTTCCGGATCAGGTGTATCGAAATAGCAAAGAAGTGCTATTTCGGGATCATCACACGGAGCTATACCGCAGAACGACGCAATATAGTCCTTGGTAAGATTACCCTGTTCATCAACTATCTTCTGCGATGTACCTGTTTTTCCTCCGATACGGTAGCCTGCTACATAACCATTTGTGGCACCGCCTGATTTTGCATTGGTTTCAAGCATGGAACATATCTGACTTGCTACATTCTTGCTTACTGCCTGTCTTCTTACCGTAGGTTCTGTATATTTTACAACATTGCCGTTGCTGTCGGTTATCTGAGATACGATATACGGCTTCATAAGTTTTCCGCCGTTTGCTATTGCGGAACAAGCTGTTATCATTTGTATAGGAGTAATTTTGAAGTTCTGACCGAATGAAGCAACCGCCAGATCCATGAGTCCCATATTGGCAGGCTCACCTTCCTGATGAAAGAATATGCTTGAGCTTTCTCCGGGAAGATCTATTCCTGTTTTCTCAGCAAATCCGAATGCTGTAAAATAATCATAGAATTTTTCCCTGCCCAATAAAGTACCCATCTGCATAAATGCAGGGTTGCATGAATTACAAAGTGCCTCACCGATGGTCTGTAAGCCATGACCTGAGTAATCCCAGCATGGAATAGAGCCTGCACCTTCATACGGTACCCATGAACCGTCACAGATAAATGTCTTTTCATCTGTTTTAACTTTGCTTTCGGACAAAACAGCGGATGCGGTTATCATTTTGAATACAGAACCGGGTACATAAGTATCACTTACAGCCTTATTTCTCCACTGTTCCTCCTGAGCCTTTCCATATGCGGCATCCTGTTCATTCTCCGGCAGTGCATCAAGTTCCTTTATCTTTTCAGCGGACTGTATTTTAAAGGGTTCACTGGGATCATAGGATTCTTCACAGGCAAGACCGAGTATCGCACCAGTTTTTACATTCATCATAACAGCACATCCACGGTTTGCTACCTTGAATTCCTTTATAGTTTCCCTTACATATTTTTCCATTATTCCCTGAATGTTTTCATCAATAGTAAGTACAAGGTTATATCCATCAGTAGCATCTATCTTTTGTTCATACTGATAAGGAAGTGGGTTATTCCATGCATCCTGTGCTATCACAACACGTCCCGCATTACCCTTGAGTTCTTCATCATATTCTACCTCAAGACCTCCTCCGAGTCCCTGATTATCGTCTCCCACAAAACCAAGGATAACTCCGGCAAAATTTTTATGTGTATAATACCTTTTATATTTTTCCTGAAGCTGAATAACTCCGCTTATCTTTTCCTCTTTGTAGATCTTGTCAATAAATGCAAGTACTTTATCTCTTTCCTCGGATTCTATTTTTTTCTTCAGAAGAACATAATATGATTTATCATTATGGCTGTCTTCAAATATTTCATCGCTGTCAAGTCCGAGTATCTGAGCAAGACCATCAGCTACAAGCCTTCTTTTTTCATCTGAGGCTTTTTTGAATTCAGCAGGAGCAAGAACTACATCCCATACCGTTACACTCTGAACAAGCATATTTCCGTTTTTATCATATATGCTTCCTCTTTTTGCAGATACTGATGAATCTCTGAGCTGTTGATCTGATGCTCTTTGTTTAAGTTCTTCCGACTGTATCACCTGAAGCCAGAACAGTCTTGCGATAACAAGACCGAATCCGAGAATGATGATTATAAACATAGTAAACCAGGATCTTTTTTTCAGCTTGACTTTAGCTCCTATTTTTGCCATCTTTCCTCCACCTCTTTTTTTACAATACAAATAATGAACAGAACTGCACCAAAAGAGTGACCATAAGGGTCTGCTCTTTTACTGCAGCTCACTCCATATTAAACATATTTTAATATTTACCCTCTTATGACTAAGCTGTGCACACAATCCATGAATTACATAAATGTACTGCTGAAAGCATTACGGATAGTAGTAAAAACATTATCCCCGCTTCTGTCGTCAAGTATCTTTCCTTCATCACCTGATGCCATAAAAACAAATTTCTTCTGTGCATTTTTTACAGGTGTCATATGAAGAACATTTTCGGCATAATTCTTAACATATTCATCTGTAAGCACTTTATCTATCTGCATCTGATATTGTGTTTCTTCCTCTTTCATTTCTTCCAGAAGCATCTTCTGAGTATTTATCTTATCATTAACTTCGTCAAGTTCGGCACTGAAATGCACCATAAGTATTGCAACTCCCGCAAGCACAATTGTAAGAAAAAGTACACTCATAATAATAAACGGATTTCTTTTTCTTCTGAGTGATTTTGCGGATGATCCCTGACTTATGCTGATTATCTGACCATTTTTTTTCTTTTTCTTTGATCTTTTATCCGCTGCCGATACTATTGATTCGTTATATGCAGTATTATCACGTTCACCTGCCATATTAAGATCCCCTTACATAATAATATATAGTCATCAATAATTTATTATTTCGTTTATACGCTCGCAGCACCTGAGCTTTGCACTGCGGCTTCTCGGATTTTCATCAAGTTCCTCTCTGTCTGCCTCCAAAGGTTTACGGGTAACGGCTTTCGCAGAGGGTTTTCTTCCGCATACGCATACAGGAAAATCCTTCGGACAATTACAGCCCTGATACCATTTTACCATACGCTGCTTTACCATTCTGTCTTCAAGTGAATGAAAGGTAATAACAGCCAGTCTTCCTCCGATTTTCAAGGACGAAAATGCACCGTCCAGCCCTTCGGACAGACGGTCAAGCTCACCGTTTACTGCAATACGCAACGCCTGAAAAGTTTTGCGTGCAGGGTGTTTATCGTGGCGTTTTGCTGCCGGATAAGCACCTTTTACTATTTCAGCTAATTGTAATGTAGTATTTATCGGCGTTGTCTGTCGTTGCCTTTCTATTGCCCTCGCTATGTTTACCGCAAATTTTTCCTCTCCGTACACAGAGAGTATTTTAACAATTTCATGGAAGTCGTATGTATTGACAATATCTGCAGCAGTCATTCCGCTTTGGCTCATCCTCATATCAAGAGGAGCATCCTTATGATATGAAAATCCTCTTTCGGCACTATCAAGCTGGTGCGAGGAAACTCCTATATCCATAAGCACACCGTCAACACGACCTATTTGCATATCACTTATGATAGAAGGTATCTCAGAGAAATTCGACTGCACCACAGTCACACGTTTGTCTTCATCAAAACGTTCCCTGAGTACAGCGATAGCATCAGGATCCTGATCGACACAAATAAGTCTGCCGTTTTCTCCCAAGCGGCTGAGTATTCCGGCTGAGTGCCCTCCGCCTCCTGCAGTAGCATCAATATATGTACCGTCTTTTTTTACTGCAAGGACTTCCATTGTTTGTTCAAACAAAACAGGTTTATGAGAAAATTCCATACCCTCACCCCATCAAAGATCCAATGAAGCCATAATATCATAAACCTCTTCATCTGACAGATCATCATTGTATTCTTTCCATTTTGCAGCGTTCCAGATTTCTACCTGAGAACCTGCACCATTGATAACAACGTCTTTTTCAAGACCGGCATAATCACGCAAAGCCTGTGACAGAAGAACTCTTCCCTGTTTATCGGGGATAAGCTCAACAGCACTTGAAAAGAAAAAACGCTTGAGTTTTACTACTGTAGCTGACGGTTTAAGTGATATATCAGCCTCAAGTTTTTCCCACGTTTCCTTTGAAATTATCATTACAGTCTTGTCTTTACCCTTTGTAGCATAAAACACTTCTCCAAGTTCCTCACGAAATTTGGCAGGAATAATAACTCTTCCCTTAGAATCGACAATATGCTCATATGTACCTATAAACACAAAATCACCACAAAAAATAAAAAAATACGTTTTTTCGGAATTGAAGTTGCACTCAGTCGCACAAACCCCCACCCGATATTTATATTATAACTTAATAAACATTTAAAATCAAGGCATAAACAGGCAAATTATGAAACTTTTTATCATTATGTAAAAACCTGAAAAAATTATTAAAAAAGCCGTCAAAACTTCCCAATCAAGAAGTTCCGACGGCTTTATCCTGTCATGCACAAACAAACACGATATAACGATTATTCAGTTTTATTATTATTTACAGTTTCCGACGAATTTCCTACCGGAATAAGCATTGTACTGCTGTCACCTGCAACAGTTTCAGGCAGTTTCCCATCCCATTTTTCAATATACATCTGACGGAGTATCTTATCTGTAAGTGATTTTTCGAGCAGATCATTTGCCTTCGCCTCTGCTTCTGCCGCAACAACTTTCGCCTCTGCATCAGCCTTTGCCTTGGCTATCTTGGTTTCATTTTCATAATTTGCTTTAAGCTGCTGCTGTTCGGCTATCATTTTATCTTCAACAGCTTTTTCAAATGCATCTGAAAAATCTATATTCGTCATAGCAACAGTCTGAATATCAACATAGAATTTTTCATCTATCGCCTTCTTTATTGCTTCTTCAACAAGTGGAGACATTGACGCACGGTCTGCTATAATATTCATAGCCTTATATGATGAAAGTATTGCTTTTGTTTTCTCAACAGCAACAGATTCTATTCTGCTCTGAAGTGCATCGAGTGAGCCGTACTGCTCGGCTATTTTGATGGATTTATCGGACATTATCTTATACTGAACAGTCATCTGGATTTCCATTGTCTGTGCATCTGAAGAATATGTTCCTGTCTGTATCTGTATCGTCTGAGTTTTGGTGTCATATTTCTGTATGGTATTAGTGATCCAGAAATCGAAATATGTTCCTGCCTGACGGATATTATTTGCCTGCCCTAAAAATTTTACAACAGCGACCTCTCCAGTATCTACGGTGTATACACTGAACGGTACACATATAAATCCAAGTACCGAAAGAACTGCTGCTATTATACCGAAAAGCTTAACACCTTTATTTTTCTTTTTGAAGCCGTAGGAACAAACTGCAATACAGCCCGAAATCAACAGTAAAAATACAAATATAAGCAAAATTCTGATCGTCATAAAAAACACCTCTGTTTCCTTAAAAACAACATTTGTTAAAAGATTAACAAACTAACCTATAAAAAATAACAGCTTATTTCCATGGAACACTTTCGTGCAAAGCTATTGAGAATATTATAGCACCGTCCCAGGGAAAATCTATCAAAGAATTGTAAATAATATTTTTCCAAATTATTAAGGAAACCTTTTGACCACATGATCGTACATTCAGACCGTGCAAAAAGTCTATAAAAAGAAGCTTTTGCACGGTCTGCACTGCTAATTGCCAATTGAATTAAGGAAGATGTGGAGAAAATCTTTAAACGCTCCCTGCCATGCAGATTCATGGTGAGGTGCATCAGGACTGATAACCTTTTTAATTTTTTCTGACGGATAAAGATCTTTCATAAATTCATAAGTCATTTCCATATTGGTACATATCTCTTGTTCCATGCCTTCGGCACTTCCTGAAAACATATACATATACGGCATATTTCCTTTTATTTTTGATCTTATCCAATTATTTACATCATCATGATCATAAACGATATAAAGAGGAACAAGGGAAAAAACTCCTGCTGCTGAAAATTTATCAGAATGACTGAGAGTAATATAAAAAGAGACAAGTCCACCGCTTGAACTTCCGCAAAAAGCTGTATTTTCCCTGCCTTTTTTGACAGGAAATTTTTCTTCCACAGCAGGCATTACAACATTTATTACAAAATCATCAAATTCTTCTCCGGCTGGTTTCATCATAGCCGCCTGTTCGTCAGGAATATCCGGACGAAGAGGATTCATTCTGCCGATAGATTTCGGCGTAAGTTCACTTGCACGTTCCATTGCTCCTTCGTCGTTATGTATACCTACTATAATGACAGATTTTCCTGTTTTTTCTGCCTCTTCCCTTACAGCCTCACGAGTATACCAACAACCGAACATGACATTTTCATCATCAAAAACATTTTGTCCGTCTGTCATATAAATAACAGGCAAAGTTTCTCCTTCTTCATGTGCGGGAACATATACACGAACAGTTTTATTTCTGCTTTCGTTATATGGCAATGACATTGTAATCAATTCTTCCGTTTTCATAAAGATCACCTCACAATTTGATAATTCAATTATAAGAAATAACAAAAAGAATTTCAATCAACTTTGACAGGTCATTTGCAAGTATATTGATAATTTTTAAACGGCGGATTTATAAAAAAGACTTTTCACGCTCAAATCTTCCAAAAAACGGAGGTACATCTACACTCATATTATCAATCCGTTACTGAAAACTTATAAAAACAACTTTAACCTAAACGGGCAAGAAGTCCCCCGGGTCTCACCTGTCGGTTCGGTCGGTGCTTCTGCCTTCGGCAGAGGTGTCCACCGGACA
>OMZF01000122.1 GCA_900315465.1 uncultured Eubacteriales bacterium
ACCTCTGCGAAGCGCCCGAAGGAAGTGCCCTTGGGGTACAGAAGCACCGACCGAACCGACAGGTGAGACCCGGGGGACTTCTTGCCCGTTTAGGTTAAAACAAAATACCTCAATCTAAATGATAACATTATTTTCATTTTGGGTCAATATCGTTAATGTACAATATTTGAGTTTTATTTAGATACTATTGTACTATTATAGCAGTAAAAAAGAAATCATTATTCTTTTGCATTATAATAGATTTATGGTATAATGGAATCAACATTATACTGCTTACCGGGAGGATGATTATTTTTGATAAGGCTCAGAAAATATTTAAAACCATATATATTGCTGATATTACTATCTTTTATACTATTATTTGGTCAGGGTATGGCAGATCTGTTTTTGCCTGAGCTTATGTCCGATATTGTAAATGTAGGAATACAGAGGAGCGGAATAGAGCATAGTTCGCCTGATGTAATATCCCCACAGGGATTTGAGATGGCTGTAAGCTTTATGACTGAAGAACAAAGCAAGATAGTACATGAAAGCTATACATCTGTAAAATCAGGTTCGGAAAAATACAAAAATTTAAGTTCATCATATGAAAATCTTGGTGATGAGGTGTATGTTCTGAAGGATGATGCTGACAGGGAATATATTGATGACGCTTTTTCACGCTCAGGATTTACTGTTATGATGACAGCAGCGGACTTTGCGTCCTTGATGGGAGAAAATAACAACAATTCAACCTTTGCTGACAGTTCGGATATGGATGTAAAGATGCTTTATATTTTTACATCACTTCCGATGTTTGTTGAGGTTTCAAAACAACATATCGATGATGCACAAAGCACTGATATTACAATGACTGAAAGTATCGGAGCTGCAATGGCAAAGCTTTATTACAAGGAGCTTGGTGCGGATCTTGGAGCGGTGCAGACAGGGTATATTTTTAAAGTCGGAATCAAGATGATAGCCGTTACACTTGCTGGAGTCATTGCATCAATAATTCTCAGTTTCCTTGCATCTAAGATAAGCTCAGGTGTAGCAAGAAAACTCAGGTCTGATGTATTCAGAAAGGTTGAAAGCTTTTCAAATGCAGAATTTGACCGTTTTTCAACAGCATCACTTATCACCCGTACCACAAATGATATAACTCAGGTTCAGAATATTGTAAATATGGGAATAAGAATGATATGCTATGCTCCGATACTCGGTATAGGCGGAGCAATACTTGCTGCATCTACTACTATGTCGATGGGCTGGATAATAATTCTTGCAATAGTTCTGCTTCTTGCAATAATGCTTATAGTATTCATTGTTGCCATGCCGAAATTCCGACTTCTGCAAAAGCTTATAGACAGGCTGAATCTTGTGACCCGTGAAAGTCTTAACGGAATATCGGTGATAAGAGCATTCGGCACTGAAAACTATGAAATTGAAAGATTTGACAAGGCGAATACGGATCTTATGAATGTAAATCTGTTTGTAAACCGTGTAATGACCTTTCTTATGCCTGCAATGACACTGATAATGAACGGAGTTTCCATGCTTGTTGTGTGGGTGGGTTCACATCAGATAGAGAGAGCAGAAATTCAGGTCGGAGATATGATGGCATTTATTCAGTATTCAATGATGATAATAATGTCATTCCTGATGATAGCAGTAATGTTTATAATAGTTCCCAGAGCCTCTGTTTCGGGTGATCGTATAGCAGATGTACTTGAATGTGAAATAAGTGTAAAAGACCCCGAAGAACCGAAAAAGTTAAGTGAAGTCAAGGGTGAAATAGAATTTGAAAATGTTTGCTTCCGTTATAACGGGGCGGAAAAGGATGTTCTGAGTGATATAAGCTTTAAAGCAAAACCGGGTATGACAACTGCCATAATAGGAACAACAGGTTCAGGAAAAACAACACTTCTGAATCTTATACCACGTTTTTATGATGTAACGCAGGGAAGTGTAAAGATAGACGGGGTTGATGTGAGGGAAATTACTCAGCATGACCTCAGAGAAGCTATCGGAATGGTTCCGCAAAAGGGAATGCTTTTTTCGGGCAACATAAAGTCAAATCTGCTTTATGGTCGCAAAGATGCAGGTGATGATGAAATAGCTCAGGCTGCAAAGATAGCACAGGCTGAGGAATTTATACTTGAAAAGCCGGAAAAATTCAGCTCACCGATAGCACAGGGTGGAACTAATGTTTCCGGAGGACAGAAACAGCGTCTTGCAATAGCAAGGGCATTGGTGAAAAAAGCTCCTGTATACCTTTTTGATGACAGTTTTTCTGCACTTGACTTCAAAACAGATGCGGCACTCCGCAAAGCACTTAAAAAATACACAGGTTCGGCAACTGTGATAATAGTAGCACAAAGAATAAGTACCATAATGCACGCTGAAAATATCCTTGTTCTTGACGGAGGAAAAATAGTGGGCAGAGGTACTCATAACGACCTTTTGAAAAATTGTGAGCAGTACCGTGAAATAGCGGTATCTCAGAATAGTGCAAATGAAATATAGAGAGGGGTGAGGAATAATGAATTCACATCACGGAAAACCCGGAGGAAACAGACCAAAGGCAGCGATGGGCGGCAGAGTAGCCGGAATGATGGCAGGGGATAAGGCAAAGGATTTTAAGGGAACATTCCGCCACTTTCTTAAATACATGGGACATTATAAAATAAGTGTTGTAATAGTATTATTCTTTGCCGTATTGTCAACTGTATTTATGATAGTAGGTCCGAAAATACTCGGAAATGCCACAACATTGCTTGCAGAAGGTGTAATGGGCAGTTTAACGGGTTCAGGCAGTGGAATAGATTTTGAAGGTATTGCAAATATACTTTTGTGGCTGCTGGGTATATATGTTGTAAGCTCACTGTTTTCATTTATTCAGGGATATATAATGACAGGGGTATCAATGAAGCTTACCTACCGTCTGAGAAGGGATATTTCAGAAAAACTTCACAAACTGCCGCTGAGTTATTATGACAAAACGACCAACGGTGAAATATTATCAAGAATAACCAATGATGTTGACACCCTGAGTCAGACACTTAATCAGAGCATAACTCAGATAATAACATCTGTTACCCAACTTATAGGCATACTTATAATGATGATAAGCATAAGCTGGCAGATGACACTTATAGCACTCGGAATACTGCCGGTATCATTTTTCTTTGTGATCCTTGTGGTAAGAAAATCCCAGAAACAGTTTACCGCACAGCAGGAATATTTAGGTCATGTCAACGGTCATGTTGAAGAAATGTACGGCGGACATCAGGTGATGAAAGCATTCAATGGTGAAGAGGACTCTGTAAAGTGCTTTGAAGAATATAATGATAAATTGTATACAGCAGCATGGAAATCACAGTTTTTAAGCGGAATAATGATGCCGCTTATGACCTTTGTGACGAATTTGGGATATGTGGCTGTGTGTGTACTCGGAGGTTTTTTTGCATACAGCGGGGTAATAACTATAGGCGATATACAGGCATTTATACAGTATGTACGTCAGTTTACCCAGCCTATAACTCAGGTGGCTAATATTACCAATATTCTACAGCAATCGGCTGCAGCAGCAGAAAGAGTGTTTGAATTTCTTGATGAACCCGAAGAAATACCCGAATCCGAAAATGCAATTACTGTAAATCACACAAAAGAACCCGACAGTGAACTTAATGTAACTGTTGAAGGGAGTGTACAGTTTGCCCATGTCCGTTTTGGTTATGATCCCGAGAAGATAATAATAAAGGATTTTTCAGCGAATATACCGTCAGGCAGCAAAATTGCGATAGTAGGCCCTACAGGTGCAGGAAAAACAACTATAGTAAAACTGCTTATGCGATTTTATGATGTACAGGAGGGAGCTGTTCTTATTGACGGCTACGACATAAAGGATTTCAAAAGAAAAGATCTGAGGTCGGTATTCGGGATGGTACTTCAGGATACATGGCTTTACAGTGATACTATAATGGAAAACATCCGTTACGGCAGTTTTTCCGCAACGGATGAAGAAGTTATAGCTGCCGCCAAAGCCGCACAGGTAGACCGGTTTGTAAGGACTCTGCCGCAGGGGTATGACATGGAGCTGAACGAAGAAACAACAAATATTTCTCAGGGTCAGAAACAGCTTATAACAATAGCGAGAGCAATACTTGCAGACCCGAAAGTTCTTATACTTGATGAAGCTACCAGCTCAGTAGACACAAGAACGGAAATTATGATACAAAAGGCTATGGATAATCTTATGAAGGGCAGAACAAGCTTTGTTATTGCACACAGACTCAGTACCATACGCAATGCAGATGTCATACTTGTCCTTGATAACGGTAATATTATAGAGCAGGGCAGCCATGATGAACTGATGGAAAAGCACGGTTTTTATGAAAAGCTTTATAACAGCCAGTTTGAGCCGGCATAATTTTGATCAAATAAAAAAGGGGCTGTCGCATTTTTATTGTGCGACAGCCCCGATTTTTTAAAATTATTTATCTTTGTATTTTTCAACAAGCTCACACATCAGCAGATAGATATTTGCGGCAGAATTTCCTTTTGAGAAGGAATGTATGGATTTTTTCATATCGGCTAATTTCTGAGGATTATTGATAAGTTCTGTAATTGTAGCTGTACAGGTGTTGTCTTTTTTCAGACGCACAGCCATATTATTTTCTACAAGGAAGCTTGCATTTTGTTCTTCCTGTCCTGGTATTGCCTTGAATATAGCCATAGGAAGCTCTGCTGCTATGGATTCACTTACAGTAAGTCCTCCGGGTTTTGTGACAATAAAATCTGCCATATGCATATATTTTTCTACTTCATCAGTAAAATATAGAAGCCTTGTGGGTTTTATAGGTTTCTGATTACGGGAAGCAGAGGATTTGTTTTTTGGTTTTGCACCGGGTCTGGCAGGTTTCTGAGGTTTGGATTCTTTGAGAAGCTTTTTGTATTCCACGATAGTATTATTGATAGTGATTTTTCTAAGATAATGTTCAAATGTTTCGTAAAGCTTTTCATTTTTGCCTGTTATAACGATTACTTGAAAACTTGCGGGAGATTTTACTATCTTATGGTATATTTTCAGAACATCTGTAACACCGAAGCTTCCTGCCATGATCAAAACAGTGGGCAGATTTTCGTCAAGTCCTTCATCCTCAAAGGCGGATTGCCTGTCTATATCTTCATAGAATTTCTGCTTTACAGGAATACCGTAAGGATAAACTCTGACCCTTTCAATACCTCTTGAAACAATATCATCCACCATTTCACGGCTTGAAACTATATAAGCATCGACAACCTCCTGAACAACATAAGCCTGATGTACGGCAAAATCCGTAATTATACTGATCAGAGGTTTATTGATAAGACCTCTTGCTTTAAGTGTAGCAACAATTTCTATAGCAAATGGGTGAGTGGAAACCATTATATCCGGTTTGAATTCATCAATAAGCGGCAGAAGTTTTGTGCTGAGTACAGAGGTTGTAATTTCAACTGTTTTGTTGATAGTGTTATCATTTTTATCAGCATTATTGTATATATTGCCATAGAAATTCGGAGTATTTCTCACCATATAGATATATCCGCTTGTAACGGCTTTATTTACAAACGGACTGACATATTGTAAAGTGTCGATAATAAGTACATCCGCTCCGGAATCTTTTGATTTTATATAGTCTTTCAGGGCATTAGCGGCAGTCATATGACCTCCGCCTGTTGTAGCGGAAAGAATAAGAACCTTCATATGATCATCCTTTCAGGGAGTAGATAGTGAGTGCATTCTGATTTACACCTGTCCCTATAGGATATTATACCCTATGTATGCATTTTTTTCAACATCTAAAGTGAGAATTGATACGATTTTTGAACAAATTTTATACTATGTATATTTCCGTTAAGGATATAAAAAACGGCAGTTTTAACGAAAAAACAGGGAGTGTAAAAAAAGAACAAATTTTCAGAAAAACTGAAATGATGTTTGTAAGTATTTTTGTGATAATAACAGAAAATGGGTCTTTACTTTTGGGGCTGAATTTAGTATTATATTAGTGGATGAAAGAGTTACATATGTACAAACCGAATTGGAGGTTCAGATATGGAATTGGAAAAAGATAAAAAGTCAAAGGAAACAGAAGAAAAGGCAGAAGACGTAGTTTTGAGCGGTATGGAAGAAAATGATGCCGCAAAAGATAAGGAGGTTTTTCCCAAAAAGGATGGTACTCCTTCGGGCAGTGAAATAAAGCTTGCCGATGAAAAAGAAGTTGTGTTTAACAGCACTCCTTCATCTTCTAATATAAAGAAAAAAGAGTCTGCTCCCTTAGTGGAAACAGATGCAGCTGCGGCTGAAGAGGGAATTGTTTTTGCTGGTGGAAATGAGCCGGCTGTAAAAAGACACAGTGCTTTGCCAAAGCAGTTAAGGGAAAAGAAAAAGGTTTCAAAAGCTCCGATAATAGCCGCTTCGATAGCTCTTACCATTGTTGCGGCAGGAGGAATAATATTTGCACTTCACTACAATAACAGCTCTGCACCTACAATGGTAGAAACAAACAGTCAGGCTTCTCAGGCTTCAAAATCG
This sequence comes from uncultured Eubacteriales bacterium, assembly GCA_900315465.1. GTDB lineage: Bacteria > Bacillota > Clostridia > Oscillospirales > Acutalibacteraceae > UBA1213. Next base: position 6,560 of record OMZF01000122.1, read on the forward strand.
GCTGCTGTTTCCGAAAAGGAAAACAGTACAGTTTCGGCAATGCCCGTACTCAGAGAGGAATCTGCTGAAATAAAGACAATAAATACAGCTACTATCACATTCGGCGATAATGTTACAGTATCAGGAGTAGACCTGAGCGGTAAAACACTTACAGAAGCTTATGATGCTATGCAGAAAAGACTCCTTGAACTTCGTGATGAAGTGAGCATTTCGATCAACTGTGACGGAAAGAATATGACACTCACACAGGATGATTTCACATTCAATACCGACCTCACCAATGCACTTATTCAGGCATATCATTTCAGCCGTGGTGAGCTTGATTCTCCTACTATCGACACAGTATACAATGACGGCAAGACTGATTTCGTTGTCACATCTGTTCTTGACAGAACATCAATAGCAGCAGCAATCAAGAAAGTTTCCGATACATTTGATATTCAGCCTGTTGATGCACATGTTGCAACATTCTCTCCTGAAAAGGCAGAAAAATTTACCTATGCAGACGGTTCAGACGGCTATCTTATCGACCAGAAGGATGTTACACAAAGGGTAACAGATATACTTGATCAGACTTCTAAAAAGGGTGAGATCTCGATAAGCGCCGTAAAAACTCCGTATAAGATAACGCTTGCCGATATAAAGGCAAATACAAAGCTTATAGCTTCACATTATACTATAGTCAATAACAGATGGGAATCAAACTTCAATATGTCTCTTGCAATAAAATCTGCAAACGGATATACTGTAAAGCCCGGTGAGACCTTCTCTTTCAATACTATGACAGGTGATACAACAAACGGTTCTCTCGGCTATCTGCCTTCAACTGCTATTGTAAGAGGTAAATATGAAGACCAGTACGGCGGAGGTATCTGTCAGGCATCAACAACAATCTACATTTGTGCCGTAAAGGCTGATATGGAGATAATTGAGCGTCACGCACATCAGTATCCTTCCGCATATGCTGACAGGGGACTTGATGCTACTGTTGACTACGGTAATCTGGATATGCAGTTCAAGAATACAAAAGATTACACTATCTATATTGCTACTTATGTATATGATTATAATGGTGACGGACTTGATGAACTTTGTGTAGAGATGTACGGGCCTCTTTCAACAGAGTATGACGAAATAGTACCTGTTGGTTGGGTAACATCCGTTGCAGACAGTTCATATTCCGCAAGAGGTGCAAAAGTATACTTCAAAAACGGTAAAGAGATAAAGCGTGAGCTTCTGCCCTCGGGTTCATATGATTATAAGTATGACAGCTACAGCTATGCTCTTTCACTTATGCCGAGTGATACCGAAAACGGCCCTCGTGATGTTCAGCCTACATATAGTTCTCCGAAGGTACTTTGTCCCGGTGGAGTAGGCAGCTGCGGCCCGATAGAATACGGTACTGCGGAAAAGGTGCTTTCTGCTGCCGGTGAGGCAACACATACAGTAAGTGCTGTACAGGCTTCATCAAAACCTGCAAACTGATAATTTGAAAAGTAAATGGCTGCTGTACCGGATAAAAGTACAGCAGCCGACTTTTTAGTCAGAATTTATTTTTTAAGAAATTTTATCATATTTATTCCAGCCACAGCACCATCACCTACAGCTTTGGAAACCTGCAAAAGTCCGCCTATGCAGTCTCCGGCAGCGAATATTCCGGGTACGTTTGTGGCAAAATTATCGTCAACAATGATTTTTTTGTCGTCTGTAGCAACACCGATTTTTCTTGCGATTTCCGTACTTCCTGCTGTTCCTGCAGCTACAAAGATACCATTTACGTCAAGTGAAGAACCATCCTCAAATTCTACACGCTCTACTCTCTGAGAACCTGTTATCGAACGGATTTTTATATCATTGTGTTTTACTCCGTCGGGAAGTTTTGCACTTAACCCTTTTCCGTCAGAAAGCAATGTAACATTTGATGCAGTTCTTAATAGTATGGAGGCTTCGTGAGATGCATATTCACCGTTTCCTATAACAGCAACATCCTTTTTCATGTAGAAAAAGGCATCACAAACCGCACAGTAACTTACGCCTTTTCCTTCAAATTCACTCAGACCTTTAATAGATGGAGATTTTCTTGCCGATCCTGTAGCAATAAGCACAGCATCATAAATATCCTTACTTTTAACTGTTTCTGCTTCAAAACGCATATCATCCGTAAAAGAAAGCCCTGTCAGTTCGTCATCAATAAATTTTACTCCAAGACGCTCTGCACCTGCTCTTGCGTTTTGCAGAAGTTGTTTTCCGCTTATCGGCTGTGCAAATCCGAAATAATTTTCAATAAGTTCCGCTTTTTCAAGTGAGCTTGTTCCGTTAGTTATTACAGTGACTTCGGCAGTGTTGCTTCTGATAAGATAAAGTGATGCCGATATACCTGCGGGACCTGCACCTATGATAAGAGCTTTTTTCATAAATATCATCTACCTTTTAAAATGATTTTTTATATTGGTATTATGATACAACAATTGACTTGTTAAATTCAGTGAGTGTGTCACCAAAAATTATTATGCGGATATTTTTGCAGATTATTTCATTTGTAATAATGTTTAAAAGTTATGTTTTATAATCACTAATTATAAGAAAAAATTGGTATTATTATTTATCAATTATTGAGAGTTTACTCCAAAGAGACAAAAATCAGTTGACAAATCAGATAACAGCGTATATAATTTAAAATGTATCTGAGGGCATAAAATCTGATATTTCAGTGTTTCAGAAAGGATTCACGGTGGTGGCTATGTCATCACCTTAATTTTTGAAAATATTGGTGTCCTTGTTGCTTTTCGACATTCGTTTTTGTCGAAGGGAAAAGAGAAAATAATGAAAAAAGGGGATCTACAAATGGATGAAATGAATAATTCCAGGGCGGAAAAAGAAATTGACTTGCGTGTGCTTTGGGGTATAATTCGCAAGAATCTTATTCCTATAATTTTGGTTACAGTTCTTTTTGCAGGTGCGTTCTATACTTACTCGAAATTCTTTATTAAGAAACAGTATGAAGCGAATGCCATCCTTATCGTAAACAATGTAAACACAAATGATTCAAAAACTTATGCGACCACTACAGAGCTTAATGCGGCACAAAGCCTTGCTGATGTGTACGCAGTTCTTATTAAATCCAATGCTATTCTTGGCCCTGTAATTGAAAATCTTGATCTTAATACTACTGCTGAAAGTCTTCAGAAATCCATCAATGTAACTTCTATGAACTCAACTCAGGTTATCAGAATTACAATGAGAAGCACAAATGCTTCATATGCAAAGGAAGTTATTGCAGAAATTGTAAAGGTTGCTCCCCCGATAATAAAAGATACTGTTGAAGCCGGTTCAGTTAAAGTAGTAAGTGATGCAACCATTTCAAATAATGGTGCGGCTGTGAGTCCCGATTCCAGAAGAAATGGGATTATCGGTGCTCTGGTGGGACTTGTGCTGATACTTGCGTTTGTATTTATCCGTGAATTTACGAATAATACATTCAAAACAGAGGATGATGTTCTTAATTCACTTGGCATTCCTCTTCTTGGTATTATTCCGTCAGTTGATACAAAGGATTTCAATAAAAATGTCTGATTTTTAAAATAGATTGCAGCAAAGGATCTTCTAAATAATGCTTGATTTACATTGTCATATATTACCGGGGATAGATGACGGAAGCAAAAATTCCGAAATGTCCTCAATTCTTCTCAAAGAAGAACTTAAACAGGGTGTAAAAGCTATCGTTTTTACACCCCACTATAATGTTCATAGAATAAGCCTTGAAGAATTTCTGAGAAGGAGAGAAAACAGTTTCAATAAGCTTATGCAGCTGCCTGAAGCAAAAGATTCGGGCATGAAGTTTAAGCTTGGTGCAGAAGTATATTTTTCGACAAAATTGAATGAAATGGAACTTGACGATCTTTGTTTCACAGATACGAATTATATTCTTGTGGAGTTTCCCACAGATGAAAAGCCCTATGGAATGACACATACCCTCGTAGATATGATAAACAGAGGTTATCAGCCCATACTTGCCCATGTGGAGCGTTACCCCTACTTTACAGCTGACCCGACTAAACTGTATGACCTTGTGGAAAAGGGTTGTATAGTTCAGGTAAACGGCGGATCTGTGATCGAAGGAAATAAAATAGTAATGAAATATATAAAATGGGGTATGGCACAGCTTATATGTTCAGATTGTCATAATCCCGAAAACCGTGCTCCGAATCTCAGGGATGCGTATACTATAATAAAAAAGAAATTCGGAGAGGAATATGTCGATTGGTTTGATAAAAACGCAAGAGACGTATTTCAGGGGAGATATGTAGATCTGCCGCAGCCGAAAATGCCTAAAAAAGTAATGGGAATGTGGTTCTGAAAATACAATTTAAGGGGTACTTGCAATTGGATTTTGAAAAAAAACCTGTATATAGTTTCTTTAAAAGATGTTTTGATTTTTTGGTCTCACTTATTTTTCTTTTGATATTCTGGCCATTTTATCTGATAGTTGCTATAATAGTTGCTGTTTCCGATGGTCAGGGAAAGCCTTTTTTCGTACAGGAAAGAGTAGGAAAAGGCGGCAAGCTTTTTAAACTTGTGAAATTCAGAACAATGTGTACCGACGCAGAAGCAAAAAAGGAATCCCTTATGAAGTATAACGAGGCTGATGGGCCTGTATTTAAGATAAAGGATGATCCTCGCATCACAAAAGTCGGAAAAGTTCTGAGAAAAACAAATATAGATGAGCTTCCTCAGATGTTCAATATACTTGAAGGTTCAATGTCATTTGTGGGGCCCAGACCTCCGCTTCCTAAGGAAGTGGCACAGTACAGCGAGTCTGACAGATTGCGTTTGTTAGTAAAACCGGGACTTACCTGTTACTGGCAGGCAAGCAGAAACAGAAATGATATTTCCTTTGAAGAATGGATGGAAATGGACAGACAGTATATTCAGGATCGCAGTGCAGGTGTTGATATAAAACTGCTTTTCAAGACTGTAGGTGTCATACTTAAGCACAGAGACGGAAGATAATTTTTAAGCCGATGGAATTACGAAAATCCATCGGCTTTTTTGTTTATCAGTGTCTTGTTTTACGGTTGAGGAATTTTGTTTTATATTTGGAATATACTATAGTCTGGTCTTTGTAAAGTCCGTAATAACCCGACATAGCATAGCTTACTGCAACGGCAATCATGAAATACGGTACTCCGCCTGAACCGAAAAGTTCAAAGCTTATAAGAAGTGATGTTATGGGGCAGTTGGTGACACCGCAGAACAGTGCGATCATTCCTACAGCCGCACAAAGTGAAGGTGAAAAACCTGTCAGTATGCCGAATGTACATCCGAATGTTGCACCTATAAAGAATGAAGGAACAATTTCACCTCCACGGAAACCTGCTTCAATTGTGATTGCTGTAAACAGCATTTTGAGCAGAAAAGCATAGGGAACAGCTTCGCCGTGAACTGCTTTAACTATGATATTCATACCTGCACCGTTGTAATCCCTTGTACCGAGAAGGAATGTCAATGCAACGATAACGCAGGCTGCAAGTGTAATGCGTAAATATGGATCGGGAAGATATTTTCTAAATATATCTCCTGTTCTGTGCAGAAGAAGTATAAAGAGTATGCTGAGTATCGCACAAAGTAAAGCAAGTCCGACAGTTTCGGCTGAATTTATAAAATTAAGTTCGGGAAAATCAATCCCTGTCAGGTCACTTTCTTTGATAGAGAAAAATTTTGCAAAATATGATGCAATAATCGAAGAAAAGACGCATGGCAGAAGTGCGGCATAATACATGACTCCCACACTCACAACTTCAAGAGAAAAGACAGCTGCTGCCATAGGTGTGCCGAATAAGGCAGAAAAGGCTGCACTCATGCCGCACAAAACTACTACACGCTTATCGGAATCATCCAGATGAAACCAGCGTCCGAGCTGATTTCCGATACTTCCGCCAAGCTGTAAAGCAGCCCCCTCACGTCCTGCCGAGCCACCGAACATATGGGTGAGAATTGTTGTTATAAATATAAGCGGAGCCATACGGAAAGGTATTTCACTTTGTGCATGAATAGTTGAAAGTACAAGGTTTGTACCCTTGTCGTTTTTATATTTGAATGCACTGTAAAGAAATACTGTGAGAATACCTGCTACAGGCAGAAAAAGTATTATATAATCATGACCCGAACGGAAATTTGTGGCGGTATCCATTATAAAGGCAAACAGAGTTGAAAAGCCTCCCACAACTATCCCTGTTATCACTGATATTACCGACCATTTAAGGAACATTACAATATGATGAAGTATTTTCTTCCCGTAAGCGTGGAAGAATTTTTTTATTTTTAAATTATGATTTTTCTCACTTTTCATCTTATTGATTGTCCTTGTAATCAGAAATTATGGAATTGAAACGGTTTTCGTCAATAATAGTAATGCCAAGCTGCTGTGCTTTTGTAAGTTTAGAGCCTGCTTCTTCTCCGGCAAGTACGAAATCTGTCTTTTTTGAAACACTTCCTGATACTTTGCCGCCCATTTTTTCTATTATTTCGGAAGCTTCACTTCTTTTATATCCTGAAAGAGTACCTGTTATTACAACTGTTTTACCAACAAAAGGATTTTCCTTTATTTCAGTAGGCTCTGTGAGATTTATGGTATTAATGCCCAATTCTTTTATTTCCTTTATCATATCGGCAGCGGCAGGGGATGAAAAATAATTTGCTACACTCTGAGCCATAATATCCCCGTAGCCCTCTATGGAAAGAATATCTTCAGCTTTTGCTGAGGCAATTTCATCAAGACTGCGGAATTTATCAGCAAGCAGTTTTGCTGCCTTTTGTCCTATGTGTCTTATTCCTAAACCGAATATAAGACGGTAAAGGTCATTTGATTTGGATTTTTCTATGGAATTTATAAGATTATCGGCAGATTTATCTTTTTTGCCTTCGAGTTTAAGAATATCCTCACGTTTCAGTCTGTAAAGGTCAAACGGGGATTTTATCAGACCGCTTTCTGCAAGTGAATGAAGAACCCTTTCGCCAAGACCGTCAATATCCATGGCATCACGGGAAACGAAATGTATCATATTACGCATAAGCTGAGCAGGACATTCTGTATTTGTACAGCGGAGTGCAGCCTCACCGTTTTCAAATGAAACAGGACTTCCGCATGAAGGACATATTCTTGGCAGGGTGTAGGGAACTGTTCCTTCTTTATGCTTTACAACGGAAACAACTTCGGGGATTATTTCTCCGGCTTTTCTTAAAATTACGGTATCACCTATACGAATACCCTTTTCGGTGATAAATTCTTCATTATGGAGAGTGGCACGGCTTACAGTAGTTCCTGCAAGAGTTATGGGTGCAAATACGGCAGTGGGAGTAAGCACTCCTGTGCGTCCCACATTTACTTCTATGTCAAGAAGTTCAGTTTCCTTTTCTTCAGGGGGATATTTATAAGCCTCTGCCCACTTAGGAAATTTTGAGGTACTGCCTAAAGCTTTTCTTTGTTCAAAGCTGTCAACTTTGATAACAGCACCGTCTATCTGAAATGACAGTTCTCCTCGTTTATCTCCTATTTCGTTTATTTTTTCAAGAACTTCATCAGCTGTATTACATGAATAATAGAAGGGCAGTACATTAAATCCGCATTCTTTTAAAAATTCAAGTGATTGGGTATGTGAATGAAGTTCCACTCCATCAATCTGCTGTACGTTGAATACGAATATGTCAAGTTCTCTTTCTTTGGTTATAGCTGAATTTTTCTGACGGAGAGAGCCGGCAGCGGCATTTCGGGGATTCTTGAATGTTTTTTCATCATTTTCCTCTTGTCTTTCGGTAAGCTTTTCAAAGCTTTCGATAGACATATATACTTCGCCCCTGACTTCAAGATAAGGAACGGCTTTTTTAAGTTTCATAGGGAGTGTGCGTATAGTTCTCAGGTTATCCGTTATATCCTCACCTGTGTGACCGTCACCTCTTGTTGAACCACGAACGAATACACCGTTGCGGTATTCGGCAGAAACGGAAAGACCATCGATTTTAGGTTCAACTACATATATGGGAGCAGAAAAAGTTTCACGCACACGTTTATCAAAATCTTTTATTTCTTCGGGTGAAAATGAATCGTGAAGGCTTTCCATAGGTACTTTGTGGGGAACAGGAGAAAACTTTTCTGCTGCTTCACCGCCTATACGTCGTGTGGGAGAATCAGACACAGCAAGCTGAGGATATTCTTTTTCAATATCCTCCAATTCTTTTAGCAGCATATCATATTCGTAGTCGCTTATTTCGGGTGAGTCCTGATTATAATATTTTTCGTTATGATAATTTATCAGCTCACGCAGTTCTTCAGCTCTTTGTTTTGCGGAATTAAGATCCATTGTAAAATCTCCTTTTTGTTTTTATTATTCATGTTTAGGGAAATAGTGCTTATCAGGCATTGGTCTGCTGTTTATAAAAATATCCAGAACTTCCAGAAAATCCATAGGGAAATGTGATACAGCACCATCAAAATGAAGTCCATGAAAAACCCCTCTGCTGTCAAGTGCTAAAAATAATTCGTATTTTTCGACCATGGCAACAGGGAAAATCGGGATGCCGTAATGAATACTTGCCTGTATCACAGAAAAATCAGGACATTTTTTTACAGAGTTTTCATTTATGGCAACAGCACCGCTTCTGCCGTATTCATCGGTGAATTTGATATCGAGTCCACCGAAGGAATTCCAGAAATCGAGCAGCTTTGGAAACGGTTTATATATAAGAAATTCATCGAGAGTAAGTTCTTCGTCATTTTCGAGATAGTCAAAGAAACGGCTGTATATTTTAGAAATATCAAGATTGTGAACACAGCGTTTTTCAGTCCATCCGTATGGTGCAAGATAATCGATTATTTCTTGTCTGTTAAAAATATCAAACACTTCCTTTCCATTTATCCTCCCACAGTCTGAGCAAAGCCTACTATCAGGGGCATTGTTATTACGGACAGGCTGGTTGAAAGAGTAACTAAATTAACGGAAAGTTCGGCATCATTATCGAATTTTGCCGCAAACATTGTGGTAGCAGCGGCAGCAGGTGCACAGGCGGATATAACACAGGTGATAAGTACAGTTCCTCTTATACCTACAGCCATCATCCCACCAAATGCAAGCAAAGGTATTGCGATAAGTCTGAACAGCACACATATAAAGCCCTTACCGTCTTTGAAAGCGGAGGATATTTTTGCTTTTGAAAGATAATATCCCACAACCATCATAGGAAGTGGAGTATTAAGATTTGCCATAAATGTTACAGGCTGTGAGATCACAGGATGTATGGGAATTGATGCAAGGAATATAACAAGCCCCAGAGCCATGCCTATGATACATGGATTAAGAAGTATTTTCTTAGCGGAAAGAGCCCCTCCTCCTCCGCTTGAGAGCCATACACCGAAAGTCCACATCACAACATTGAAAATAACGATATAGACTGCCCCGAAAAAAACTCCGTCAGCACCGAGAATAGCCTGCTGCATCGGGAGTGACATATATCCGCAGTTTGAAAAAATCAGTGCGAAACGATACACACGATTTTTTTCAGGTTTTTTATCGTGAAATAGCAGCATTGCAATAATAATTGAAATAATATGTATGCAAAGTGCACTTACAGCGGCAGTAATAAGACCGTTAAGCATAGTCTGATCAAAAGGGCGTATAAAATTTTGTACTATAACGCACGGGCAGACGATATAGAGAACTATATCAGTAATTGATTTTACAGCTTTATCATTAAGCATATTTGTTTTTCCGCAAAGAAAACCGATAGCTATAAGTATAAAAAGTTCGACTACCTGAGTTCCTACGGTAAGAAAATTTCCTATAAGTTGTTCATTCATTTATTATTCCTCTTATTTGCACTTTTCAGTATTTTAATTATCTATCATTTTATTTGTCTGTTCTATAAGACTGTCTTTATATTTTACTACATCTGTAATTACTAACTTTTCTATTGCTTTTATGTATTGTTCCATAAAGTCCCAGTCAGGTATATATCCGTCTTTATGATATTTTAATTCAGGGTCTATTATCGGATTGTTGTTTTTGTCTGTTTGAATTGGTAATGATAAATTTCTACTCTTTATAACATCCATTTTAAATGATTGTGAACCCCAAGAAAACGTACTAAAAGTTACGTTAACTCTGTTTATCATATACATAGCCAATTCTTCATTACAAGTAAACTTTGGTTTAAGTACTTTGATTTTGTCACCGGTAAAATAAGGTTTTGGCTGCCAAAATATGGTTGCTGTGTCTTGACCAAAAGAAAATGTATTCGCATCATTCAAATACTGTTCGTCTTCTTCGATATATCCCCTGATACCATTGTTTGTAGAGCTTCTTACAACATAAGGATGTCCTTTATCTTCAGTGATTGTAACATTGATTGCATTAAATCTTTTTTTAGGGGGGAACACATAAAAAATACTATCAATTCTAAAATCCTTCATTATCATTTTTTTAGACTTTGATAGTATAGTTACATTTTTGTCCGTCAATTGATAATCATTCAAGGCTTTTGATGTCAAATACTCATCTAACTTTAGAATATGTTCATGTTCTAACTTTGAAATGTAGTTATGCATATATTCAAAGTCAGGAATGTAACCGTCTTTGTGATATGTACAGTTGGGGTCAATTAAAGGTATGTTATTTTCAACTTTTATAGGTAATATTAATTGGCATTCTCTTGCAACTTTCCAATGTCTTGCGTAACCTAACTCTCTTATTCCCTTTTTCCATACAGTTATTAAATACAGAAGTATTTCATCATTGTCAATAAAAGGCTTCAAAACTTTCACATTATCAAGTACAGAGAAACTTTTTCTTGCAATATTCATTGTTCTTGTATGATCACCAAAAGTAATATATACTCTGTTTACATTGTCACATACAAACTCAGGTTCTTTGGCATATCCTATGATACCATTATTGCTTGAATCGGAAGAATATGCTGGATATTTATAATCATTAGATAAGTTTAATTTTGATAGTTTATGTTTGACAGGCAATAGTGTAAAAAAATTCATTACAGGAAAATTTTTAAAAACCATTAATCTTCACCTCTCATTAGTGTTGACACTTTCCATGACAGATAATCGGTTACAATTTTCTTAAAGTCGTCTTCTGTCGGCATGGTTTCAATTTTCTGATGTTGTGTGAATAGCCAGTCGTTACCATTCAGCGTAATGGTGTCTTTTATTACTTTGCCGTTTTGCTCGGTGTAGTAGTTTGTTTTAGGTTTTTTGCCAAGTACAATAGCTTCGATTTCAGCATAACGGTCTTTTGCATGGTCAGTGTCACGGAGATTAACTTCCTGTGTTGATTTTTTACGGTTTAGACGAGAATAACCATCCTCGCTGAAATCGATAAATGTTACAAGGTCATCAAGTTCATGCGGTCTTCCTATTTTGATTACAAATATATAGACAGATACACTTGCCTTTAACAATTTTGATGGCATTTTAATACTTGCTTCAAGTGTATTGTGGTTAAGTATTGATTTTGTATAAGGCAACCCCTGACCGTTTCCTGCACTATCCTGAATAATTATACAAGCATACCCATTTTGCATTTGTTGGAGTGCTTCTTCAACAAAAATAAAACCATTTCCTTTTGCACTGTATGGTGGATTAAGTAAAAATACATTTGCTTTAAAGTCCGTTAAATCACTGAGTTTAAAGTTATGTGAGTCAGAATTTTGAATATTTGACGAACCATCACCCATAAGAATCATGTTCAGAACTGCAAGCATATAAATATTATCAAGTATCTCTATGCCAAAAATCTGTTGTTCTTTGATATGTCTGATTTTTTCATTCAGGGTTGTTATATCAACTATTTTATTCTGTGCATCACGGATCATTATATCCATCGCTGATACAAGGAAACCTGCTGATCCCATAGCACTGTCCCATACATAAGAATCCATGTTCGTTCTGGCAAGCTTAGCCATAAGCTGTGTTATATATCTTGGTGTCAATACAACATCATTTTTTCGGTCATTTTCTATATGTACCCAATCATTTATTGAATTGAGTATACGTCCTGTGAAGTCAAGGTGAAGTTCACTATTTAATATCGGTATTATGTCTTCTTTTACTTCTGTGTATAATTGCTTTAGTATACTTTCACCGTTTTTGGGTTTCCATAATATATCCTTTTCAAAAACATTCGTCAGTAAGTTTACTATACGGTCAGCCTTATTGTAATAATTACCTTTATTTTTAACGAAAGCTTTAATTCTATTTAATAATATTGCTCCATCACTAAGTGTTTCATTATCAAAACTTTTTAAATCATCAGTTTCTAAGTCAGATGAACCTTTTATAGATAAACCTGCCATGATAAGACCACAGAATAAATAAAGCTTACTGTTTGTGGTAAGAGCCGTCTGTAATTGTACATTATCATACAAGTCCTGATGTATTTTTTTGATATGTTCTTCAAGATAACGTTCTTTTTCCTTTATAAGAAATTCAATAGCATCTTCAGTCATATTACACTTTTTGCATATATCGAATAGTTTGTCGAGGTTTTCATCTTTAAAAAGAGAAAAATCATCAAATGTTATCTTGTCAATAATTTTCGGTTCCATGTAGTTATGACGGGATAAATAATATCCTTCACACTCACCTTTTATTATGCCGTTTTCCTCGATTCCGTTTATCCCTACAATTATGATTTCCTGTAATCCGCTGTTCTTCAAAATTATCTCACCATAATGTGCAGCACCGTTGACAGCGTAGTTTACAACAGAATCAATATCCTTAGATATACCTCCAGTTTTATCGGTCTTTTTTAGTTTGCCTTTTGTTCCTTTGATTTCAATCATAACAGGTATACAGCGACCATTTTTTACAAGTACAAGTTTTATATCAGGATAATTTCCTCCGTTGTTGCCTTTTTTGCTTTCTCCATTTTTTAACGCATTATCTACCATACTGTTACCGGTTGGCTCTGTTTTGGTATATCTCTTGATACCTAAATCATCAATTTTCTTTTTTACAATATCTTCAATTTTTTCTTCAAAACTTTTCGTTTGCATAAAAGAACCTCCTAAATATTTTGTTTTTAAAGTTACACTCTTCTTTTAAAGTCATCATAACAGAATTGTTTTACAAGTTGGATTTTGCCGTCAGCTTTCATAAGGTATATTGACGGTAAGGGCATACCATTGAAAGTATTGTTTTTAACGATAGAGTACATAGCCATATCGGTAAATATAAGTTTATCACCTATATTTAAAGGAAAACTAAAGGAGTAATCACCAATAATATCTCCTGCAAGACAGGTAGGCCCTCCGAATCTGTATGTATAGGGGAGTACGCCTGCTTCTTTTGAGCCGATAATAAACGGGCGGTACGGCATTTCAAGTACATCGGGCATATGGCAGGCAGCGGATGTATCGAGTATACCGAGATTCATATTGTTTTTAGTGAGATCAAGTACGCTTGTAACAAGAAATCCTGCATCTATTGCAACAGCTTCACCGGGTTCAATATAGACCTGAATATCATATTTATTTTTTATATAGTTTACAAGTTGAATAAGCTTATCTATATCATAATCCGGTTTAGAGATATGATGACCGCCGCCGAAGTTGAGCCACTTCATATTATAAAGATATTTTCCGAATTTTTCTTCAACAACTTTTATTGTACGTTCCAGAACATCCGCACCTTGTTCGCACATGGTATGAAAATGCAGACCGCTGATACCGTCAAGCTGCTCTTCTTCAAAATTTGAAAGTGTTATGCCGAGACGGGAATTTGTGAAACAAGGATTATAAATATCCGTTTCAATTTCTGAATATTCGGGATTTATTCTCAGACCGAATTCAATTTCGGGGTGGGAGAGAGCCTTATTTCTGAAATATTTCCATTGAGAAAAGGAATTAAAAACGATATGGTCACATATTTTTAAAAGCTCGTCAAATTCTTCATCTTTGTATGCAGGGGAGAAAACATGAACCTGACGGTTTCCCATTTCTTCATGTGCAAGACGTGCCTCAAAAAGACCGCTTGATGTTGTGCCGCTTATATACTGAGATATAAGGGGGTACACGCAGTATGAAGAAAAAGCTTTCTGAGCCAGAAGAATGTGACAGCCTGTTTTTTCTTCTACAGAGTGAAGAACTGAAAGATTGCGTATAAGAGCTTCTTCATCAATAACATAGCAAGGAGTGGGAAGAGTTTTGAGAATTTCGATTTTATCCATAAAACACACCTCAATAATAATATCAGATTTATTATAACATTTATTTCAGAAAAAATAAACAATAAAAAATGCGTTCCGTAAAATCGGAACGCAAAATAATGTATTCTAAAGATACTGAAAAAGATATTTTTACAAGCTGCTGTTGGAATCGAACTCGAGCAATATTAAACCAGAGTACGCTCGCTGTTTTCAGTTTTTTCTGACCGATAGGTTATCTTTTTAATGAATAATGAAAAATGAATAACGAATAATACAGATAAGTGACGCCCCAAGAAGCGGAGCCAAAGGCGAACGCTGATTGGATGGCGGAACTTATGCAGCG
>OMZF01000046.1 GCA_900315465.1 uncultured Eubacteriales bacterium
GCGTACCTGTCATTCTGAGCGAAGCGAAGAATCTTTATACAAAACTAATTCATTCAAAAGATCCCTCACTACGTTCGGGATGACAGCGTTTTGCTTCCTTATAAAATCAACCCAATCATAATGCTATTATTGAAACAATCGCATTAAAGTTTCTTTCACAGTTTTGTGTGTCATAAAGGTCAAAGAATTCATCGTGACGTTTTAAATAAATATCAACATTTCTGAAATCTTCCTGTGCCGCTGTTTCAAGCTCGCTCAATACTTCATCGGCATTATAGCATACTCTGCCGAAACCGTCATTTTCATAACTGAAATATCCCTCGGGGTATTGTCCCCGTCTGAAATCCTTATAGTCAAACTGATAGTATGTCAGTCTTTTTTTCATATATGCAAAATCCATCGCAATACTTGAATAGTCTGTTATAAGATATGCACTCTCTTTGAGCAGTTCCTGAACATCATATTCGGGCCACGATGCTATAGTTATTCTCGGAGAATTTATATTGAAATATGAAAGATACGGCTGCATATCCCTGTGAGGATAAAATACTATGTCAAGTCCGTATTCTTCGGCTATATCATTAAGTCTGCCGTCACTTAAAAATGCACTCCACGACTTATAATACTCTGTATTGGTAAACTTTGAAACATCCTCTATTTCATACGATGCACTTGTGGGAGTGGCTATCCAGCTTCTCCATGTGGGCATTATAAGCACCTGTTTCGGCTTTACCTGCATGTCATGCAGACAGTCAAGACGGCATATACCAAGCTCCTGTACCCAGCCGTCAGGGTAGCCGTATTTTTCACTTACATAGTCACATTCCCTTTTCGTACTGCATACGAAAAGACGCATTTTTGTATTTTCATAATAAAGCCACGGCATATCATCCTTTATTATCCCATGCTGCAGAAATATGCGTGTATTTTTAAGCAGCCCTTTGACCTCTAAAAAATAACATACCGCCGCATTCGGCTTTCCGCCTTTTTGTGAACTGATATTCTTCTCAGCCGCAAGATAATATATCCAATGTTTAAGACTGCCATAATTTACGGTTTTCCCCAGATTTTTTACCTTGGAATAATCAGGTGAACGGTAACTTATCGCATACACCGCATCAATTTCGGGATGCTTTTCGCATACATAACGGAAAAAATGATAACCGTTATCTCTTGCTTCATTCTTATTATCGCATATAAGCCACATATTTCTGCGGAAGAGTCTGTATATAAGTGATATTGGCAATGCAAGCATGAACAAAAATACATGACCTATATCAGCGGGTTTTACACGCTGTAATTTCTGAAATAATGTTTCTTCCATATCAAAGTACGTCGGGCAGGTCTTTTCTGAGACGGTTATAATTGTATACTCCCAGTGCTATCACTATCCCAAGCTCAACAAGCATTATTGCAAGCTCCCACAAAGGATGGAGATGTATTCCGTCTTTTATCATCTGTTTAGCCTGTGCCTGCGGGTATGTGGGAGCTTCCCATATCCAGCAGTTGCATATCAGAGCTTTTCTGTATGCATTTACAAAGAATGCAAGAGGATTGCACATAAGGATATTTCTGATTATATCGTTCTTTAGCCTGTAGGAATCATAGCCTATAGCTGAAAGCCAGAAAAGTCCCGACATTATCGTATTTATGAAATTCAGGTAATCCTTGCTGAATGCACTCATCGGTGCAAGCGACCATGTGAGTGCAAGGAAAAATATGAACATCAGCGGTGCAAGAAATAACAGCTGAAGATTATATATACTCGGCGTTATACCTCCGAATATCGTTATATAAAGGTAAGTCAGCGACAAAAGGAATATATGCACATAGAATTTTGAAATTGTGGTATATGTCATTATTACTGACACAGGGAATGATACCTTATTTACAAACTGTCTGTTATCAGCAATAGATCGTGAACCTCTGCCGATACAGTCACTCATAAAAAACCACGGCACAAATCCTGACATTATGAAAAGAAAATACTCAACACCCATTTCCTTGCTTGAACTTCCTCTGAGTATCGAAAATGCAAACCAATATACAAAAAGCTGAAATACAGGTTTTACCAATGCCCACAAAGGCCCGATAACAGCACCTTTATATGTTTTGAGGAGGTCTTCTTTTGCAAGCATTATTGTCTGTTTGCCGAAGCCTCTGTGTTCACGGGGAATCTGCAAGACCGCACTTTTTACCGCACTGAAAAATTTTTGCGGTTTACTTCTTCTGTCTATCATTATATCCGAACTTGTCATTGATTTTCCTCCTGTTTATTATTTATTACACAACGCTTTACTTCTTCTATCTCACGTTCTGCCGAGCCGTCAAGACTTTTTTTCCAAAGCGGCAGTTTTATAAACCCGATGATAGTTCCCACACCGTATGTTATATGTAACAGCGGAAATATAAGGGGTAAAAGCAGAAGATATATGCTTTTCTTTTCAGCCGTAATTACCGATGTGACAGTCATAAGAATATCAGCCATTCCATATGCTGACCACAAAAGGTACATGGGTATAAACATCATCGGAATATTTGTAAATGCCCCGATAACCGCCATAATAAAACATATAATTATCGCCATTACAAAACAGAACGGTACAAAATGAAAAATCGACAGGCATTTTCTGCATACTCCGCTTGTCAGTCCTATCCATTCACCGTTACCGTATTTTTGTCTGAGCATACCTCTTAAAGTCGGGCGGATATTCTGATATGATATTATTTCATCACTCATACATATCTTAAAGCCGTTTTCACGTATTCTGTAGTGAAGTTCGTTATCCTCTGTCCTACCGAGAGACTTATTGAATCCCCCTACCTTTGCGAACACTTCCCTTCGGTATGCTCCGTGAAAAAGTGACGAAACATAGCGTTTGCCGCTTTGTTTACGTCTGTAGCCGGCAATAGAACTGCCGAACATGGAGCTTTCAGCAAGCAGGAGCATTTCTTTGTACGGCGTGGGCGACTGTATATTATTCGGTCTTGCACCGCCGCATACATATTCC
The DNA here is from genome assembly GCA_900315465.1 of uncultured Eubacteriales bacterium. Lineage (GTDB taxonomy): Bacteria > Bacillota > Clostridia > Oscillospirales > Acutalibacteraceae > UBA1213. The sequence continues at coordinate 3,012 of OMZF01000046.1, forward strand.
CCCTGCTCCATCAGCTCCATATTTTTCTCTATAAATTCGGACGGAATAGACGCATGGGCATCCACACGGATTATAACATCTCCCACAGCCTCTTTTATTGCAGTATTCCATCCTGCTGACTGAATTCTTTCGGGGTTATCAAGAATTTTTATATCAAGATAATCATTTTTATTTTTATCTGAAAAATCCTTCATTATATTTTTCGTATCATCAGAAGAAAGCCCGTCAACAAGTATTATTTCCGTACTTTTCTTCGGATATGTCTGCAAAAGCACATCATTAAGAAGTGACGGCAGAGAATCATGTTCATTATATGCTATAATACACAAGGATACTGTCATCTTTTCACTGTCCCATACATTATTTTATATACACGTTCAGTTCTATTATAGTTTTTTATCCCACCTTTGTCAATCAGCAATATAAATGATTGTTAATTCTTCGATTATGAAAAATTATTTCATACTATGCGTATAACGAATTTAATTGGCTGTTCAAAATTATCTTTTAACCTAAACTTTTGCAGCAAATCAAAATTGCATATAGTATATTGCTTGTTACTGATTTTTTTGTTGCTTATAACGAAAATAAGAAAAAAGCTGTCATATTAGTTACAAATATGATATAATGGTAGCTGTCGTATTCTGACTAATTAATGCAGAAATAGGAGTTGAAAACATGAAACTGAAACATCTCAAAATTTTCTCCTGTATGATGGCAATAGCAGTGATGGGCGGTGCGGTATGTGCATCACCTGTTCTTTATAATGCCGATACAGCGGTAAGTGCCGCAGCAGGAGACAGGATAAGCATGGGAAGTATGTGCTTTGAGGAAACCAAAGACGGCGGCTACCTTCTTTATTCATGCCGTATAGATGAAAATACTCCCGAACTTATCGAAATTCCTGATACCTGCAATGGAAAACCTGTTACAAGTATCGGATACAATGCCTTTGATTCATCAGCCTATCCCGAAGGCAGTACCAAAACCTATAATATAAAGATAGGCAGCAACGTGTCGGAAATTGAATCCTATGCACTATGGGGTATAAATATCGGCAAGGTGACTGTTGATACAAAAAATAAGAATTTCAAAATATTCAGCAATATGCTGTGCAGTGCAGACGGAAAAACACTTTTATATTGTCCTAATACACTGAGCGGAAAGGTCATTATTCCCGAAGCTGTCACAGAAATTCTTGAGGGTGCATTATGCTCCGATAAAATAACACGGCTGGTTATCGGAAAAAGTATGACTGATTTTCCTGCCGATATTCTGAGTGAATGTCCGAATATACAGAATTTCGGTGTTGCTCAAGGGAATACATCATTCAGTGTGCTTAACGGTGTACTTTTTGACAAAGACCGTACAACACTTTTTGCTTACCCGAAAAGAAGAACAGGCTCTTATACCCTGCCTGACACCGTTAAAAAAATAAAAAGTCATTCCTTTTCAAGCTCACCAAATCTTACAGGTATTAACCTGAAAAATGTTGAGATCATTGATACAGGTGCATTCACTGATTGTTCGGGTATAAAAGCTCTCACACTTCCTTCATCACTCAAAGATATTGGCGAAAGAGCTTTTTCGGGCTGTACTTCTCTTGAAAAAGTGGCAATATCCGAGGGTATAAAAGAAATACCGATGTATGCTTTTGAAAGCTGTATTTCACTCAGTGAATTCAATATACCCCGGTCACTTAATAAAGTAGGGTATTGTGCTTTTGAAAACACAAAATGGTATAATGAACAGCCTGACGGATTTGTTTATATAGCGGATAAAATTCTTTATGGATATAAAAACAGCTCTTCCTCAGATAATTACGAAAATCTTGTAATAAAAGAGGGTACTGTGTCGGTATCACCTCTTGCTCTGCAAAATTCAAATACTGTTAGCATATCAATTCCGAAAAGTCTTACCACCCTCGAGGCAGATTCGCTTTATCCGAGAAATAATACCGAAACTTTCACTGCGGATCCCGAAAATCCGTCTTTTACCGTATCTGACGGGATACTTTTCAGCAAGGATATGAAAACCCTTATCGCTATGCCCTCAAAATATAAGGACACAAAATATACTGTTCCAAAGGATGTTGAGAAGATAGAGTCATACGCATTCATGTTCAATAAGAATGTTTATGATATAACTGTTTCGGAAAAAGTAAAAACAATAGGTAAAAGTGCTTTTTATAACGGTGATGAATCACGTGCAGTAGTATGCTTCAAAGATTCGGCAGCGGAGAGTGCTGCAAAGGATGACAGCGTGAGCATAATATATATGACTTCATCTGTCACTCTCAATTCTTCAACACTTAACCTCGGTGTAGGTGAAACATATAATCTTAAAGCAACGGTAATGCCTGATGTAATAAACAGTAATGTTACATGGAAATCCTCCGACACTTCAGTGGTATCCGTTACCAATGGAAAACTTACTGCTAAAAAGGCAGGCACTGTTACCATTTCTGCCGCAAATTCAAAGGGTGTAAAAGCATATTGTAAGGTTACCGTAAAAAATGCACCCAAGAGTGTGGCAATGACAAAATCCGCTGTAAATGTGGGTATAGGCGAAATACTAACAATAGGAAGTACGCTTGACAGCGGTGCGGCAGCAACTGCAAGAGTATATACCTCGTCAGACGAATCTATAGTATCGATAGACAAAACAAAATGGAACTGCTGCTTTACCGCAAAGAAAAAGGGAACGGCAGTAATTACCGTAAAAACATATAACGGACTCACGGCAAGCTGTAAGGTAACTGTAAAAGACGCACCGAAAAGTGTTTCAATGACAAAAACATGGATAACGATAGGCGTGGGAGAAACCGCCACAATAGGCAGTGTTACAGACGCAGGTTCTGCTTGTACCAACAGAGTATATACCTCTGCAAACTCTAATATTGTATCTATAACTCCCACAAACTGGAATTGTACTTTTACAGGAGTGGCTGTGGGACTTACAGAAATAAAAGTCAAGCTTTATAACGGTCTTACTGCTGTTTGCAAGGTAAATGTACTTTCACCGCCAAGGGCTGTATATCTCCCGAAAAACGAGATAACAATGGGTGTGGGAGAAACTATGAAACTCGGCAGCACACTTCTTGCGGGAGAAGCTTCGGCACAAAGAACCTATAATTCATCCAATTCAAAGTATGTGCGTATGACAAGAACAGACTGGACAGGTGAATTCAAGGCAATAAGAGAAGGCAGTGCATATGTCAAAGTCACCACATACAACGGTATGACGGATAAATGCAAGATAATTATAAAGCCTGCTCCCACTTCAATAAAACTGAGCAAGAATAATCTTACAATGAAAGTTGGCGAAACAGCAACACTTTCATCTGTTGTAAATGCCGGAAGTGCCGCTGCTAACAGAACATACATTTCAGGCAACAGTAATATCATCCAGATGACAAACACATACTGGACAGGTACTTTCAAAGCTGTTGCAAAAGGTACGACATATGTCAAAGTCCGCACTCAGACCGGCATTGAAGATACCTGTAAAATAATTGTACAATAAAGTAAAAAATAAAAGCTGTTGTGTTTTTCGGCACAACAGCTTTTTATTATAATTAATTGTTGATGATTTTTTCGTGTTCAAACAATCTGCCTATTATGAATATGAAAAGGAAAGTTATAACAATGTTTGTACAGCAGGTTATTATAACAGACATACTGTCATATTTAAGCTGGATTATATCCTGCATAAGCAGCATTGAATTCCATGCAGGAATGAAGTAATTAACTGTATCAAGATTTTCTATTATTTCGCTGAATCCGTCATTCATCGTGAGCATTCCGCCTATCATAAGTACCATCATAACAAGCGGTGCTATAGTTGTTGCCTGTTTTACATCTTTGGCAAGAGCGGATATAGTAAGAGTTATGGAAGCAAGCACAAATGCGGCAGTAAGACTTATGAAAAACAGCTGCATATATTCCAATGCACCAAATGAAATATGGTCTGTCATCTTCATTTTTTCTATAAGTGTGGGAAGGGAAGCTACCATTCCCACAAATGCCGATATGCTTGCTACTATGACAACCGTAAAAATACAAAGTGATTTTCCGGCAGCTATAGAACTTCTTTTTACAGGAGTTATAAGCATTGTGTTGAGAAAACCTCTTTCCTTATCTCCGGCAATGGATTCAGCAGCAAGATTATTACATATCATTATGGTCGCCATGAATATCATAAGCGGGAATACCATTGCGATAACTCTCCTGAACGGAGCATTTTCGTCACCCATGTCATATTGTACGGAGGTATCGGCATTGACAGTAAATGCTTTTGGCTGAAAGGCACTCAGCAGTGTCTGGACTGTATTGTACATTGTGAGTGAAGACTGACTTTCGGAATTATACCATATTTCCACATCCGACATTGTTTCGGGAGAAGCGGCTGTCATTGTGAAATCTTCGGGGAATATCATCAGTGCATCAAGCTTTTTGTTTTTTATATCTTCTTTGAGTTTATCTGCTTTTGATTTATCGGCGGGATCTATACCCAATTTGTCAAATGCTTCCTTCATATAATCGGGAGCATTGATAACACAGGCGTTTGCCTTGCCTTCTTCGGGAGTCTGAGAATCTGCCATCACGCCCATAAGCATACCATATCCGAATACTATGGCAAAAGGCAGCAAAAGCATCTGCATAAGTATTACCTTATCTGTAAAACACGAGCGGAGTTCCTTTTTTGCTACTGTCCATATATCACGAAAATTCATCATTCTCCCTCCTTCCCCGAATATTTTACATAATAATCGTAAAATGCATCTTCAAGCGGTTTGCCCTGCATAAGATTTTCAAGGGTATCATCAATGACTATTTTTCCGTCAATGATCATTGCTGCCCTGTCACATACCTTTTCCACAAGGTCAAAAAGGTGGGTGGAAATTATGACACATTTACCTTCGTCTTTCATATTAATTATAAATTCTCTTACATCTCTTGCAGCAAGAATATCAAGTCCGTTTGTCGGTTCATCAAATATTATGAATGACGGGTCATGTATTACAGATATTACAAGTGATACCTTTTGTCTTTGTCCCTGTGAAAGCTTTGCGATTTTGGTATCAGCGAACTTATTTACTCCGAAACGGTCAAAAAGATACTCACGTCTTTTTTCTGCATCATTTTTTGGTATATGGTAAAGCTCAGAAAAAAAATGAAACATCTGATTTGGTGTTGATTTCATATCAAGTTTAAGGTCGCTTGTCAGAAATGCAAGTGAAGCCCTCACCTTTTCGGGATTTTTTACCGCACTTATATCATTGAAAAATGCATCTCCGCTGTCAGGTTTGATAAGTGTGGCAAGCACTCGCATCGTGGTAGTTTTTCCGGCACCGTTAGGGCCTAAAAGTCCGAACACTTCACCCGATTTTGCCGTGAATGATATACCGCCCACAGCAGTTTTTCTTTTTTCGTTTGTGCCGAGTGATTTTTGCTGTGCCGTACTAAGTGCAAATGTTTTTACAATATTCTCTACTTTCAGTACATCCATGAAAATCCTCCCTTGAAAATTTATCATTAATACATTATATCAAACCTATCGGCAATTAGCAATATTGCAAATCTTGTTTTTATGTGCTATAATACGTCTGTATATCTTTAAAGATACGGAAAACCGGAAGATTTTCCTGTTTCCGTAAAAATAAAAAATACGGCTGTTTGCCGTGGATAAGGAGAAACAAATGAAACTGGAAAAATTAGTCGGTGAAAGATTCAAAGAGCGTCCTGCTGATTGTCAGATAGACAGCCATGCCCTGATGATGAAGGGAGGTTATATCAAACAGGTTGCCAATGGCATATTTTCTCTTTATATGCCGCTTAAAAGAGTGACTAAAAAAATTGAAAATATCATACGTGAAGAAATGGATAAAATTGACGGTCAGGAGGTAATGTTCCCTGTCGTAATGCCGGCATCAATCTGGGAGGAATCGGGTCGTTATGAAACTATCGGAAGCGAGCTTCTTCGTTTCACAGACAGAAACGGTGCTAAAATGGTTCTTGGCATGACCCACGAAGAAGCAGCGGTTCATCTTGTGCGTGAATATGCATCAAGCTATACAAAATATCCCTTTATGATATATCAGATACAGACTAAATTCCGCGATGAAGCCCGTCCGAGAGGAGGACTTATCCGTGTGCGTGAATTTACAATGAAGGATGCCTATTCTTTCCATACATCTCAGGAAGACCTTGAACAGTATTATGAAAAATGCCATAAGGCTTATGAACGTATATTTGCCCGTGCAGGTGTGCCTGAGGTAGTGTCCGTAAAATCCGATTCCGGTATGATGGGAGGAAGTGTTTCCCATGAATTCATGCTCCTTACTCCTGTCGGCGAGGATTCTATCGCAATTTGCAGCGACTGCGGCTTCAGTGCGAATATGGAGGCTGCCGAAAGCGTGATTGTCAATACTCCTGATGAAACAGCTCTCCCTATGGAAAAAATCGCTACACCCGATATGCATACAATAGAAGATGTGTGCAGTTTCCTTAATGTGCCTGTGGAAAAATCATGCAAGGCTGTGGTTTATCAGAAAAATATGGACGATTCATATGTTGTTGTATTCCTCAGGGGTGATATTGAGGTTAACGAAACAAAACTGCGTAATTTTCTTGGTGAGGAAATTCATCCTGCTGTTATCACAGAGGAAAGCGGTATTGTTGCCGGATTTATCGGGCCTGTAGGTATCACTGACAAATGTACCGTACTTTATGATAATTCACTCAAAGGCTGCAACAATATGGTATGCGGTGCAAATGAAACTGATTTCCACTGCAAAGGATTTTCAGTGGAAAGAGATATTCCGGATGCACAGTTTAATGATTTTGCCAAAATCAAGGACGGAGGCATTTGTCCTGTATGCGGCAAACACAGCATAACGGTATCAAGAGGTATCGAAGTGGGAAATATTTTCCAGCTCGGTACAAAATATACAAAGGCTATGAATATGACCTACCTCGACAGCGACGGAAAATCAAAAACTCCTATAATGGGCTGCTACGGTATAGGTGTAGGCAGACTTGCGGCATCTGTATGTGAAGCACATCACGATGATTACGGTCCGATATGGCCTATGTCAATTGCACCGTGGGAGGTTCATATCTGTGCGGTAAGAGCAGATAATGAAGAAGTCAGGGCGGCTGCTGATAAACTTTATGATGAACTTCAGAGTGCCGGAGTGGAAGTGCTTTATGATGACAGAAAAGTAAGTGCAGGCTTCATGTTCTCGGATGCAGACCTTATCGGTGTACCTGTAAGAGTAGTGGTAAGCCCCCGCAATCTCAAGGAAGGCTGTGTGGAAATTACGGCACGAGATAAAAGCTTTTCTGAAAAATGTCCTGTTGACGATGCTTTAGAAAAACTTAAAAGCCTTGTTGAAACAATGAAAAAAATCTGATGTTATTTTAAGTCATGAAAGAAGTGTAAAAAGGAATGCCAATAAGAATACAGAATTCCCTGCCCGCCATTAAACAGCTTGAGGCGGAAAACATATTCGTAATGACGGATGAAAGAGCTGATTCTCAGGATATAAGACCTCTTAAAATACTTATCCTGAATCTTATGCCCACAAAGCTTGAAACAGAAACCCAACTGCTCAGACTTTTGGGAAATACTCCCTTGCAGGTAGATGTTGAACTTCTGCGGGCCGCTACCCATGTATCGAAAAATGCTCCTCTCGACCACCTCACAACATTCTATAAAACCTTTGACGAGATAAAAGATCGTCATTATGACGGTATGATAATCACAGGAGCACCTGTGGAGCTTATAGAGTTTGAAGAGGTTGACTACTGGGACGAGCTTTGTCAGATAATGGAATGGTCAACCAGAAATGTATACAGTACCTTCCATATCTGCTGGGGTTCACAGGCGGCACTTTACTATCATTACGGAATACCGAAATATAAACTTGATGAAAAGCTTTCCGGAATATATGTTCATCGTGTAATGAACACATTCCACCCCCTTATGCGTAATTTTGACGACAAAATACTTATCCCGCACTCAAGGTATACGGGAATACACCGTTCTGAAATACGCAAGCATGAAGAACTTGAAATACTTGCATCCTCAAATATTGCAGGTGTAGCGATAGTGGCAAATAAAAACGGCAGACAATTTTTTGTAATGGGTCATGCGGAATATGACAGGAATACCCTTGCAAACGAATATTTCCGTGACAGGAATAAAGGAATAAATCCCGAACTGCCATATAATTATTTCCCCGGAAATGACCCTCGTGCATTGCCGGCACTCACATGGAGAAGTTATGCCTCAATACTTTATTCAAACTGGCTGAATTATTTCGTATATCAGCAGACACCGTACAAAATTGAGGATATTAAAAGTTTCAAAGGCTGACATAATAATTATAATTCATGGGAATACTACCCTTGGGGTGATATTAGCATGAAAAAATCAAAGAAACAAAAGGAAAAATCCCTGCTTATGCCGAGTGCGGCAAAATCTGACTGTCATACCAATGATGATTATTCAAGCGGCGATTATCTTTTCTTTGCCTCAAACGGCATGACGGATAACGAAAAAATTGATGACGGTTCATATTTTGATACTTTCCTCACTGAGACCACAGACGATGATTCGGTCAGCAATTAGTACGGATTCAGAGCTTATACACTAAATTTAAAAAACGGCTGTTGTAGTTTCTTGTAACTGCATCAGCCGATTTTTAGTGTGGAGTGTGGAGTGTGGAGTTGTGCGGCTGTTCTGCTTTACTCTGCTATTTTAGTTTGTATGGTATCAGTGGTTTTTCGCTCCCCTCCTCCTGTCAGATTGTGTGACGCTATATTGCTTTATTGCGAAATAACAACAATACGATAAATATAATATAGCCTTAAAAAGCTGATTGACACTACATCACCTTATTGTAAAACAACAGCAATATAACAAATATGATATAGCCTCAAAAAGCTGATTAAATCTGCAAACTCGAAAGCCTCCCCTTTAGGGGGTGGCATTTTGTCACTTTGATGACGAAATGACGGAGGGGTTAAGACATACTTTTGCAGCAAAGCAAATTCATTGTAAAAATAAACTTTGTGTAGCGGTAATCGACACCGGAGGCACTCCGGCGGCTCGCTGCACATTGACATATTGAGGAAAATAATATATAATACGCTTATATACATAAATTTCCATAAGGAGAGATCAAAATGAATAAATTACTTGAACTGCTTAGTGAAAATCCTGATTTTACGGTATCACAGCTTGCTGCCATGCTCGGAGAAAATGAACAGGCAGTTGCGGATAAAATAGAGGATTATAAAGCACAGGGAATCATAAAGGGTAAAAAACTCCTCGTTGACTGGGATAAAATCCCCGAAGCAGGAGTAAGAGCTATTATCGAGCTTAAAGTTACTCCTAAGCCGGAAACAGGCTTTGATGACATAGCTAAGATAGTTATGTCATATGATAATGTAGAGGATGTATACCTTGCCGCTTCTTCACGCTATGACCTTATCGCCATGGTAAAGGGTAATACCATTCAAGAAATAGCGGAATTCGTGTCAAGAAGACTTTCCACTCTTGATGCTGTTATCGGTACAGCTACAAGCTTTGTTCTGACAACATATAAACAGGGCGGAGTATCATATCTTGACGGAAACGAGGAAGACGAGCAAAGGAGTTTGATTTTATAATGGATTATTCTTTACTGCTTAATCAGAAAATACAAACCCTTAAGCCTTCGGGTATAAGACGTTTTTTTGATATAGCTAACGAAATGGATCATGTGATCTCACTTAGTATCGGTGAACCTGATTTCACAACACCGTGGCACGTGCGTCAGGAGGGTATTGAATCTCTCAGAAGAGGTAAAACATGGTATTCTCCGAACAGGGGATTTGCCGAACTCAGAAGCCAGATAAGCAATTATTTTGCAAGACGCTTTGATGTGGAATATGACCCCGACACAGAAATACTTGTGACAGTCGGCGGTTCAGAGGCTATCGATCTCTGTATAAGAGCCATTGTTGACGATGGTGACGAAGTGCTTATACCTCAGCCGTCATTTGTCTGTTACGAGCCGATGACAGTTATGGCAGGAGGTAAACCTGTAATAATCCGTACACGCTCGGAAAATGAATTCAGACTTACCGCACAGGAGCTTGAAGAAGCTATCACTCCCCGTACAAAGCTTCTTATCCTTCCCTTCCCTAATAACCCCACAGGTGCGGTGATGCGAAAAGAACATCTTGAGGAAATTGCAAAGGTCATCGAAAAGCATAACATACTTGTTCTTTCGGATGAAATATACGGAGAACTTACATATGGTAAGGAAAGACACGTTTCATTTGCATCAATAAAGGGTATGCGTGACAGAACAATAGTAGTAAACGGCTTTTCAAAATCATATGCCATGACCGGCTGGAGACTCGGCTATGCTTTAGGCCCTGAGCCTGTTATATCCCAGATGACAAAACTGCACCAGTATGCAATAATGAGTGCCCCCACCACCGCACAGTATGCCGCAATTGAAGCACTTAAACACGGTGACAGCGATATTGAACGTATGCGTGAGGAATATGATACAAGAAGAAGACTTATTGTAGACGGCTTTTGCAGGATGGGACTTCAGTGTTTTGAACCTGAAGGAGCATTTTATGTATTCCCGAGCATAAAAATTTCCGGCATGACATCCGAGGAATTCTGTGAAAAGCTTATATATTCACAGCACGTTGCAATAGTTCCGGGTACTGCTTTCGGTGAATGCGGAGAAGGCTTTGCAAGAGTGTCATATTCATATTCACTTAACCACATAAAACAGGCTCTCGAACGTATCGAAATATTCCTTAACGAAAAAAATAAATGACTGGAGTTGCAAAAAATATGCGTATGACAGTAGCGGCACCTGCTAAGATAAATCTCTTTCTTGAGATAACAGGCAAGAGAAATGACGGCTATCATCTTATAAATACAGTCATGCAGACAGTTTCGCTTTATGATGATGTAACAGTCGCACTTGATGATGAAGAGAACAGTATAACTCTCAGCTGCACCGACGCCGAGATTCCTTGTAACAGCAGCAATACCGCATATAAGGCAGCAGAAGAATTTTTCTCACATACAGGTATAAAAAGAACGGGGGTAAATATCCGTATAAAAAAACGTATTCCCTCCGGTGCAGGTATGGCTGGCGGCAGCACAGATGCGGCAGCAGTTATATATGCACTTAATGAACTCACCGATGCAGGTCTTGATACGGATGAAATGGCTGAAATAGGAGAAAAAATCGGTGCGGATGTGCCTTTTTGCATATACGGGGGCACAATGACTGCCACAGGTATAGGCACAATATTTACTCCCCTGCCTGATATGCCTGATTGCTTCATAGTAGCTGTGAAGCCGGATTTTAAGGTTTCCACACGTGAGGCTTATGAAAAGTCCGATGCACTCGGCTATGAACGTCTTAAAAGTCCATCAAGACTTGTTGACGCTGTATGCAGTGCGAATGTCGGGGAAATAGGAGAAGAACTTTACAACAAATTCGAGGAAGTCATAAACGAGCCTGAAATTGATGCAATAAAACAGGAAATGAAGAAAAACGGTGCATCCGGAGCAATTATGACAGGCAGCGGAAGTGTTGTATTCGGAATATTTGACGATGAAGATAAAGCTAAGGACTGCTGTAATGAACTGAGCGACAAATACGAAAATATTTATACCGTTCATCCCGTCGCACATGGTCAGAGACAGATAAACACAGGCTTTTTCGGTTCGATACTGCCATGAAAAATGTAAAACAAAAATATATCCTGCCGATAGTATGGACTGCAGTTATACTGTCGGCAGTTATTGTAATTACTCTTTGTTCAAAATGTTCACCGCTTTATGCACTGAATGACTGGGATGACCCCAATTGTTTTTTCACAGTCGGTAAAGCTGTTGTGCATGACATGGTGCTTTACCGTGATATTTTCGAGCAGAAAGGCCCGATATTATATTTTATTCATTCCTTTGCCTACCTTATATCAGAAAAAAGCTTTTTGGGAGTATATTTTCTTGAGCTTATTTCAGCAGCGGTATTCCTTTTATTTTCATATAAAACGGTCAGTCTTTTCTGCAGGGAAAGAGCGGTGCTTTGTATACCGCTAACAGCGGCTGCCGTATTCGGTTCATATGCCTTTCAGGGCGGTGACAGTGCGGAGGAATTCATTCTCCCCTTTGGTGCGTACTGCATTTATACCGCACTTTCGGCAGTAACGGAAAATCGTAAACTGAAATTTACAGAATCACTTGTTATAGGTTTTTCGATAGGCATGGCTCTATGGATAAAATTCACCCTTATGGGAATTTTCATAGGCTTTGTGCTGGCGTTCATAATATTATACATACAAAAAAAGCAGATAAAGGACATTTTTCTCACCGCTTTATACATGATAACAGGGCTTATTATATGTTCTGCTCCTGTGATAATATATTGTGCGGTAACAAACAGCTTCGACTCAATGTATGAAGTATATTTTTATGATAACCTTTTCCTGTATGGTACGGGAGGAGGAATACCTTTTATCAGCAATATGATCAATCTTTTCATCGGAGTGGGAGCATTATTTCAGAATCATCCGTTTGCCTTGATTTTTGCGGTTTCCGGAATAATTCATATCATAAAAATGAAAAACAAGCAGCTTAGTCTTGTATACATGATCATCTTAGCTGCTGCCTTTATTTTTACTTATGCAGGCGGCAGATATTATGCATATTATTCCCTTATCATAAGTCTATTCATACCTGTGGGAGAGATAGGACTTATCACATTAAAACCGAAACAAAAAAAGATCTTTGCATATCTGACATATATTCTTGTGATATGTGCGGGGATAATATTCTGTCCGAATTTTTCAAGACTCGGAAAACAAAAAAGTGATTATCCTCAGTTCAGATTCAATGAACATATTTCAAAAAAGGAAAATGCAACATTACTGAATTACAATTTCCTTGATGGCGGATTTTATACTGTAAGCGGAATTGTACCGAACTGCCGCTTTTTCTGCGGACTTAATCTCCCCTATGATGAAATAGGCAATGTACAGAAAAGATATGTTGACTCGGGAATGGTCGATTTCATCATAACAAAAGATGAAAAACCTGTTTTCCCTCTTTACGAATGTATTGACGAATGTGAATTCCCCTACGGCAACTCAGTAAGCAAATACTACCTCTATGCAATTAGCAATTAGCAATGTGCAATGTGCAATTATTAACGGTTCGATTTTTAACCCAAATGGGCAAGAAGCCCCCGCCTCTAAGCGATAGCGTAGGCGGTGGGAGTATGTCACCTCTGTACTTTTGTGATGTAGTTACAGAAAAGAGGGATTATTTCTGTTATAATAAGCACATAATAAATATCAGAAAGGAAGCGTATCAAAATGAGTGAGCTTAAAATTACAAAGGATAATTTCAATGCAGAGGTAATTCAGTCCGATAAACCCGTACTTCTCGATTTCTGGGCTCCATGGTGCGGCCCGTGTCGTATGCAGGGTCCCATACTCGAACAGTTCGCTGAGGCACATCCTGAAATCAAGGTCGGCAAGGTGAATGTCGATGAAGAAATGGAACTTGCTATGCAGTTCAATGTTATGAGTATACCGATGCTTGCAGTTTTCAAAGACGGTAAAATGGCAAATCAGTCTGTAGGTCTGCAAAATGCCGCACAGCTTGAAGATTTCGTTAAATAAAAAAACTGACCGGACAACCGATTTTTAAGTGGTTGTCCGGTTTTTTTATAATCAGTAGTCTTTTGGTTTTCCGCATCTTGGATTGATACATTTTGGAATCAAAAAAACTCTGAAAATTCCACCACAATACCTACATCTTCCATTCGCCATCATTATACTTCTGAAATTTGTGCAGTTTGTGACATACTCCCCCACCTATAGAGGTGGGGGCTTCTTGCCCATTCAGGTTAAATTTTATCAAGAGCCTGTTTTATATCATTGATTATATCATCAATGTACTCCAGACCAACGGACATTCTGATAAGATTGGGCTTAACACCACATTCCTCAAGCTGCTTGTCATTCATCTGACGGTGAGTGGTACTTGCCGGATGAAGTGCACAGGTACGGGCATCAGCTACATGAATTACCAGCTTTGTCATCTCAAGATTATTCATAAACTGCATAGCCTTTTCTCTTCCTCCCTTTACACCGAAGGAAATTACTCCGCAGCTGCCGTTGGGCATAAGTTTTTTACATCTTTCATAATATTTGCTGCTTTCAAGACCCGGATAGTTTACCCATTCGATCTTGTCGTTGCTTTCAAGGAATTTTGCAACAGCAAGAGCATTTGAACAATGTCTTTCCATTCTGAGAAAAAGTGTTTCAAGACCGAGATTGAGGAGGAATGCGTTCTGAGGACTCTGCTGTGCACCATAGTCACGCATGATATGTGTGAGTGCCTTTGTGATATATGCAGCCTTGCCGAATTTCTCGGAATATACAACACCGTGATATGATTCATCAGGCTCGGTAAACATCGGGAATTTACCGTTTGTCCAGTCAAAATTGCCGCTGTCAACAATAACTCCGCCAAGAGCTACAGCATGACCGTCCATATATTTGGTGGTAGAATGTGTAACTATATCAGCACCCCACTCAAAAGGTCTGAAATTGATAGGTGTGGGGAAAGTATTGTCAACGATAAGCGGTACACCGTGTTTATGTGCAAGCTTCGCATAGGTCTCTATGTCTGCCACATCAAGCGACGGGTTTGATACGCTTTCGATAAATACAGCTCTTGTATTATCCTTGAATGCTGCCTCTATTTCCTGCTCGGAAGCATCAGGAAGAATAAATGTGAAATCAATTCCAAGCTCACGAAGCGATTTGTTAAAGAGGTTGAATGTGCCTCCGTAGATAGCAGCTGCACATACAACATGGTCGCCTGCATGACAAATATTTGTTATCGAGATCATGCTTGCAGCCTGACCGGATGAAGTGAGCATCGCACCCACGCCTCCCTCAAGAGCTGCAATTTTAGCTGCAACTGCACTGAGCGTCGGGTTTGCAAGACGGGTATAGAAAAATCCGTCTTCCTCAAGATCAAAAAGTTTTCCGAGTGTTTCTGCACTGTCATATTTGAATGTAGTGCTTTGTACGATAGGAATAACTCTCGGCTCACCGTTTTTCGGATCATATCCTGCCTGAATGCATTTTGTGTTGATATGGTACTCCATTTTTTCATTTCTCCTTTATGCTGTCATAAATTTTTATTATATCAGCCAATACTTCAGGTATCTCCCTTGCAGCATTGACGATTTTTATATTTTCGCTGTCACCGAGTTTTTCAAATACCTCAAAAAAACGGTTACGAATTTTTCTTTGCATTTCCTTATTTTCGTATATTTCCCTGTCAAAACGGTTTTTCTCTATTCTTTCATCACAGGAATCAATATCCGCATCGAGAAAAATACAAAGGTCGGGTCTGATTATCTCACGGCAATTCAGGTTCATGTCCATTACCCAATCCAAATCGGCATCAATTCCCTGATAGGCAAACGAAGAATAATAGTATCTGTCGCATATAACATCTATTCCCTGTTCAATAAAGAATTTTATACCGTTTTTAGGATTTACATTATGGAATATCCTGTCCGCAAGAAATAATGCAGAAAGCTCAAAAGCATCACGTTTTACAAAACCTCCAAGTGCATCTCTTATCATACCTCCTGTTGAGGATGACGTAGGTTCTGCTGTAACATATACTTTTCTGCCTCTTTTTTTCATTTCATCGGCAAGCAATGATATTTGTGTACCCTTGCCCGAGCCGTCAAGTCCTTCAAAAACAATAAATCTGCCTTTTGACATAACTCTCTCCTTAAAAACAAAAATCGGATAAAATCATTATACTATTATTTTTCATGTTTTACAAGTGCGTAAAATATTTTCCCTGTCTTTTTCATACTGATATTTACAAATCAAAAGAAAAATGGTAGAATTATTTAGCGGCACGATGTCACTACTGCAATTAACAAGCTAAAACGAGGTGATGGTGTGAGACAGGGTTTTGTGAGACGATTCAGAGTATTTTTAAGAATAGTTTTTGTTATGGTCATAACACTTGTACTTACACTCGGTACAGGAATAATACTTTATTCAAATGGTTGGCTTATACCAAACGAGCCGAATTACTGTCGTGTGAGAGGTGTGGATGTTTCATCATGGCAGGGTGATATAGACTGGAATATTCTTTCCGAGCAGACGGATTTTGTATATATAAAAGCAACAGAAGGTTCCGGACTTGTAGACCCGAAATTTGAAACAAATCTTTCGGGTGCGGTATCCACAAAACTCAGGGTCGGATGCTATATGTTTTTCAGCTTTGAATCAAAGGGAGAAACTCAGGCAAGCAATTTTATCAGGAATGTACCGAAATATGACAATATGCTTCCTCCTGCCGTTGACATTGAATTTTATAATGGTAATGAAGCTATTTCGCCAAGTCGTGATGAAGTAGAACATGAACTTAACATTCTGCTGAACGAGCTGGAGGTTTATTATAGAGTAAGACCCATAATATATGCTACCAGAGCATCCTATGAAAAATATATTTCGGGCAAATATCAGAAATATGACATCTGGATAAGAGATGTATTTCAGGAACCACAGCTTCCTGACGGAAGAGAATGGAAATTCTGGCAGTACAGCGACAAAGGCAGACTGAGGGGGTATTCGGGTGATGAACAGTTTATTGACCTGAATGCTTTCAAAGGCTCAAAGTATGAATTCCGCCATTATCCCGAAGTTCTCAGTCCGCTTGATGAAGAAGAGGATTATCCTGTTTTCTGATACACTTCTCAAAATAAATATCATCACGCATAAAATCATCAATATTTTCAGGAAAAAGATTTATACCCGTAAGCAATTTTGCAAAGGCACTTTCGCTGCTGATATTATACAGCGGCAGAGTGCCTTTTTTCAGTATATTGTCACTGCTTTCATATACCGAATCATTTTCTTTTTTGAATGAACAAAGATACAGAGGTATTCCCCTTTTATTACATTCATCTGCAAGAACAGCCGCATTTTCACTTACTGTTGCACTGTGATAAGTTACATGAAGTACAGCTCCCGTGTCTCTACCCATACTTTTTATAATTGCACTATAATCTACTAATGGATACGGATGAATAAGCATAACAGTTTTACCGAAATGTATTTTGCTTATATTCATTTGAAAACTTTTGTCCTCCATAGATGAAAACAATTCTTCATTAATAACATTGATATTTCCCATACGGTCAATTTTTGCAACAGGTGAACCGTCAAATGAACTGAAACGGTCAAAAAGTCTGTCAGCCTCAATAAGTCTTGTAGGCACATAAATATCCGCTTCACTTTCTCCGCTGTTTTTGTATACGGTATAAACTCCTCCCTTTCTCTGAGCTAAAAGAAAAGCACATGAACAAAAATTGAATACCGCATTACTTTCCGGATCATCAGGTACTTTATCAGCGGCAGTTATTGCAACAGGTATTTTAAGTCCGTTAAGCATTATTCCAAGCATAGCTGATGAATAAGAAAGTGTATCACTTCCGTGAGTTATGATAATTCCGTCATACTCAGAAATATCCTGAGAATATATGAAATTCAAAAGTTTTTCCCAATGCCTTACATCAAGATTTTCACTTAAAATATTAAGCGGTTGTTTTACATCAAAATGAAAATCCGAAAGATATTTTTCTGTCATTTCAAGTATACGGCATCCGGTTTTCTGAGTACCGATTATCCCGTTATTATTTACACTGCCGATAGTTCCGCCTGTCAGCACCAAAAGTATATTTTTCATAAAAACCTCCGTGTTTGATCTGCAATTATTATTTTTCCTTATCTGTATTTCTATCATACTACAAAAATTATTCATAATCAATCAGCGGCAACTCTGTTTTACCATGAATAGTTTATGAATTTTTATGCCGAATGTACTTTTATGTTTTTTATAAAAATGATATAATCAGGAGAGAAACAATAACAAGTATCTGAACGGAGTGGAATGTATGAAAGAGTATATTTTGATTGCCGGAGTTAACGGAACAGGAAAATCAAGTTTCAGAGGAGTATTAGAAGGACAGGGAGTTCCTCTCGGACATATCGTTGATCCGGATATGATTGCAAAACAAAACCGTTTTAATGAAATTGCAGCCGGAAAACAGGCTATAAGAGAAATACAGAATTGTCTTGAAAATAATCAGACTGTCACACAGGAAACAACGCTGTCGGGTCATCAGGTAAGAAGAACGATCATAAAAGCTAAAAATCAGGGCTATAAGATCATCATGTATTATATTGGTCTGAACACAAAATATGAAAGCATTTATCGTATTGCAAATCGTGTAAGAAAAGGCGGACATGATATTTCCCCTGAAGATGTTGTCAAAAGATTTGCTCACCGTTTTGAAGCACTTGATAGAATAGTTCCTTTATGCGATAAAGTCGTATTTTATGATAACGAAAACGGTTTTGTCAAGGTTGCTGAAATCATAAACGGAGAATTTATCTATACTAACGGCTATCGTCCTGATTGGATAAATGAATATCACTTAAGATAAAATAAACACCACACAAGCTGATGAAAACTGTGTGGTGTTTTTTTTAAAGATGTTGACCTTATAAATTCAAAAGATGTCAAAAAGGACGGTAATTCCTATACATACAATTTCAAAGGAACTGTTAAGGAAGACAAGAATATAGAATGTTACGTTCTTGCAAAGGATAATTACGGTTACAGCTATAAATTGGATTGCGAATTCATTAACGAAGTTTTCAATAATGAAGGAGAAAATGGCAACATTATCTATGATGTTAATGGAAATACAGCAATGACATTCTATGGTATGCCTGACTTTTTGAACTAAATGATATATTCCCCACGACTGTTATTGTTATCAAATGCGGTCAGGGGGATTGACTTTTTGCAGAGAAGAAGTTTATAATATTTATTGTTGAAAATGAACGAAAAGAAAGGGAGGATATTATGGCTTTTATCGAAGCAAAATGTAAAAATTGCGGTGCAAAAATAACTCTCAACGAAAAAATGACAAGGGGTATATGCGAATTTTGCGGAACGGAGTTCATAAAATCAGATCTTATCGTAAATAATAATTATTCGTTTGAAAATGCAACTGTAGTTGTGGATAACAGCAGCCTTATACAGCAACAGCTTATCAACGCAGATACATTCCTTACAAAACTTAAAGACTACGACAAAGCTATGGAAAGCTTTTTGTCCGTTACAAAAACAAAAGCAGATGATCATCGTGGATGGTGGGGTGTTGTGCGTACTATATCCCGTGAGTTCACTTATATGGAACTTACGGCTGATGAATATGCTGAATGCAGAAAATATGCTGAAAATGCTCTCAGTCTTGCACCGGAAGATGAAAAGACAGAATATGAAAAACTCTGGGAAAATTACAGCAGTAAAATATCGCAGCGTCTTTTAAAGGAAATAGAAGAAGAAAATGAAATTAAGCTGCGTCTGAAAAATGCAGAGGAAAGAGGAAAGCGTATCCGTCGTGCAAGAAGAACAGCTGCGGACATTATTTCTGTTGTGATAAATGTTGTTTTGTTAATATATGTTTTTACCCACGACCTTTCGACTGTAACTTCCGATCAGATAGTATCACTTATTTATATAGGTATTGCCCTTGTTGGTAATTCACTTTTAGCCGTATTATTTGAATTTGTGGGTTCATCTCCCGAATGTTTTATTTTTCAGGCTTTATCTACAACGGGAGTGCTTGGAAATCTTTTTTACCATTTACTCTTTGATGAACAGCTTCAGACTGTAGAGCTTATCATTGCCGGAATAGTTCTGTTATTCATAGCATTTATTGTGTTTATTATCTGTGAATTTCTTCCGTATCAGGTTTTTAAACGTTTTACAGATAAATGAAATTATTCGTATGTATTAATTAATGGAGAAATGTATGGTAAAAGTTCGTTTTTTTGGCTTGTAATGTTTCTGAAAATATGATATAATACACACGTTGTCTGTCCGTAGCACAGTTGGATAATGCATCAGACTCCGACTCTGAAGATCGAGGGTTCGACTCCCTCCGGGCAGGCCATCTAAGGCGTACAAAAAAGATATCGCC
>OMZF01000118.1 GCA_900315465.1 uncultured Eubacteriales bacterium
GGGTTTTAGTGCTTTATCTGATGCCGATCCGGAGTTTGATACTGATCAGGTTCCTGTTTTTTACACAAATAATTGCAGTGAAATAATTGAAGTGGAAGCCGAATGCGTATTAAACATTGATAAGGCTATTAAAATCGTTCAGGAATTCTTTAACTGATAGTCTGCACGATGCGACAGCTGCTTTATCGGCAGAACAGGCTCTACACGCTGGGACGATTCAACGGCAACTTGCTGAACAAAGCGGTCAAGGGGATATTTTATCGGAAGATCAGACGCAGTCAAAGCAAGAACAAGGTTTCTTTGCAAGGATATTTGGAAGGAAAGGAAAAATATGAGAGTTTTATCATTATTTTCGGGTTGTGGTGGAATGGACATTGGATTTGAAGGCGATTTTCTTTGTCTGAAACGCTCTATCAATACGCAACTGCACCCTGATTGGATAATTGAAGATAGGGGAAATTGGGTCAAAGTTAAGAAAACCCCGTTTCAGACAGTCTTTGCCAATGATATTCGTCCTGATGCTAAGGCTGCGTGGTTGTCATATTTTTCTAAGAGTAAGGCTGATGCCAACGAGATATACCACGTTGATAGTATAGTTGATCTTGTAAAGCGAACCCGTAATGGTGAACGAATATTTCCTTCAAATATTGATATTGTTACTGGTGGCTTTCCGTGCCAAGATTTTTCTATTGCGGGAAAGCGTAAAGGATTTAATTCTGAAAAGAGTCATAACGGGCAAAAGCTTGAAGAAGATGAGCCTTCTGTCGAGAGTCGGGGACAGCTTTATATGTGGATGCGTGATGTTATAACCATTACAAAGCCGTCTATGTTTATAGCTGAAAATGTAAAAGGCTTGACAAATCTTTCTGATGTTAAGGATGTTATCGAAAGAGACTTTGCTAATGCCGCAGATGGTGGGTATGTAGTTATTCCTGCAAAAGTACTTCATTCTGCTGATTATGGTGTTCCTCAATCAAGAGAGAGGGTAATATTCTTTGGATTTAAGCGTTCTGATCTGAAGGAAAAAGCTCTAAAAGCATTAACGCTTGATGTAATTCCCCCTGATTTTGACCCATATCCTGCTCCTACTCACGCTTTCACTTTCGTAAATCCTGCCTTGCCTACTCCTGTGACTTGTTCAGAAGCGTTCGTTGGTTTGCAAGAGCCAGAGAAATCTGATGATATGTCTCAGAAAAAGTATTCAAAAGCAAAATATATGGGACGTCACTGTCAGGGACAGACGGAAATAAAATTGGATTCCATTGCTCCGACGATCCGTTCGGAACATCACGGAAACATAGAATATAGAAGATTGAGCGGCGAACACGGTGGAACACACATTGCCGAGCTGAATGCAGGTCTTCAAGAAAGACGCTTGTCTGTTAGAGAATGTGCAAGAATACAGACATTTCCGGACGACTATCAGTTCATAATAGCTAAGAGGGATAATAATGTTTCTGTATCATCAAGTGATGCCTATAAGATTATAGGCAACGCTGTACCGTGTGTACTTGCATATAACATTGCTATGAGAATAGCTGAATTATGGAGTAAATATTTTGTAGGTGATAAAAATGATTATTTCGGATAATAGCAAACCCTCGTTGAGTGAATTTGCAATGTTAATGAAAAAGACAGATGCTTTGCTGAATCGTGAGGCAGCTGGAAAACAAGATTATTATTCCAAGAGGAATAGTTCTCTTCTTGAAGAAGATGTATATGATGCTCTGTGTAGGAGTGCAGTAGGGACTCCATTTGATAGATCCATTATTTTGGTATCAGGAGCTTCTTTTCCTGATATTGTAGCTAAGAAATATTATGGCGTTGAGGTAAAAAGCACTATAAAGAATCAATGGAAATCTATAGGTAGTAGTATATTAGAATCTACCAGAGATCAGAATGTTGAACGTATATACTTGACTTTTGGTAAACTTGGCAAGCCTGTTGCTTTTAGGAGTCGTCCCTATGAGCAGTGTTTATCAGGAATATCGGTAACACATTATCCACGTTATCAAATTGATATGGAGCTATCAAAAGGTGAGACTATCTTTGATAAGATGGGTATTGCCTATGACGATTTAAGGAAAATGGATAATCCCGTTGCTCCTGTATCAAAATACTACAAAAGCAAGCTTAAAGAAGGGGAAACTCTATGGTGGGCGACAGGTGAGGGAGAAGATTCGTTTGAAAAGGCTTCACCGCCGATACTTAGGATTTGGACTTCACTTTCGGTAGAACAAAAAAATTATTACACTGTACAGGGATATGCTCTATTTCCAGAGGTTTTGATTCCAAATTCTACAACAAAATATCAGAGGTATGCTTTGTGGCTTGCCAAGAATTGTAGTGTCCTTAATACAAATATTCGAGATCAATTTTCCGCAGGCGGAAGGAAGGAAATTCGTTATAACGGCAAAACAATAAGGGTACCGGCTACACTATATCGTGTTTTGAAGAACAAAGATCGTATAGAAGAAACTATTTTGGCAACCTCTGCTTCAGCACTTGCAGAATATTGGCAAGTTAAAGCTATCTCTGATAATCGTATGAATCAGTGGTGTAGGATTGTATCTATGTATTTTTCAAAAGATGAAGATATTGGAATATCGCTATATGGGGTATATAGTATCTTATGTGATGCGTTTCAATGCTAACATTAGGGCGTGGCTACGGTCACGCTCTTTTTTGTAGAAATGCCTAAAACAAACCGACTAACACCTGTTGCAAGTGTAGTCGGTTTGTTTTTTAATGACAGTGTATTCCGCACGCTTTCAGCAGTGCAACAGGATCCGGATAATAAAAAAGCTTTAGCGAATACTGAAATAAATTGGGAGAA
>OMZF01000078.1 GCA_900315465.1 uncultured Eubacteriales bacterium
ATTAGTTTTGTATAAAGATTCTTCGCTTCGCTCAGAATGACAGGTACGCTAAGTTTCTCAGAATGACGAGTTGGCTGTCATCCCGAATGTAGTGAGGGATCTTTTGACAAAATTTAGAAAGCAAGGCGTTTTTATGTATGACTATTATGTTTATATATTGACAAATTGGAACAATAAGGTAATGTATATAGGCGTGACCAATAATTTGCAAAGAAGATTATATGAACATAAATCTAAATTGGTTGAAGGGTTTACAAAACAGTATAATGTAAATAAATTGGTTTACTACGAACATACGACTGACATTAATTCTGCCATTGCACGAGAAAAGCAGTTAAAAGGGTGGAATCGTTCAAAGAAAAATGCACTGGTTGTTAGTATGAATCCCAACTGGAGTGATTTGAGTAATTGTTGGTAGAACTTTTTTCTATTAAAAAGGGGTGTACTTCTTGGAAAAAATAGATTTCGTAATGATATGGGTGGACGGAAGTGACCCCGAATGGTTAGAGGAAAAACATAAATATGATGGAAATGCGACAAGCGGAAACAGTGAAGTACGTTTTCGTGACTGGGATAATTTGCAGTATTTTTTCCGTGGGGTCGAGAAATTAGCTCCGTGGGTAAACAAAATACATTTCGTTACATGGGGACATCTCCCCAAATGGCTCAATACAGAGCATCCAAAACTTAATATAGTAAACCATAAGGATTTTATTCCGCATGAATATCTTCCTACATTCAATTGTAATCCGATAGAAGTGAATTTTCACCGTATAAACGGACTTGCAGAGCAGTTTGTATATTTCAATGACGATATGTTTGTAACAGCTCCCGTGAGGCCTGAAGACTTTTTCATAAACGGTCATCCGTGTGATACATACGGGCTTAACTGTATATATTTCGTTGAGGATAGTGTGGGGCATATAAACGGTTCAGACCTTGAACAGATAAATAATAATTTTAAAAGCAGTAAAGCTGTTATACGTGCGAATCGTTCAAAATGGTTCAGCAGTAAAAACGGGTTCAGGAATAATATAAAAACATTCATGTTAAGCAGCTGGGATTGGTTTCCGGGATTTCATTATGACCACTTACCGACCTGTATGCTGCGTTCTACATATGAAGAAGTATGGGAGAAATGCCGTCCGGCACTTGAGGAAACGTGCAGAAGCCGTTTTCGCAGCGGAATGAATGTTAACCAGTGGCTTTTCAAATACTGGCAGCTATGCAAGGGAATAAGTGTTCCAAGAAAGGAAATAGGAAAGGTGTATCATCTGAAAGATGATGAAATACCAAAGGCACTTTCAGCAGTGGAAAATGGTGTGCATAAGCTTATATGTCTTAATGATACGGCTATGACAGCCGATTTTGAAAAAACAGCTCAGGCAGTAAAGCAGAGTTTTGAGATACTTCTGCCTGATAAATGCAGTTTTGAAAAATAGGGAGTGAAATGACCTATGGAAAAAATAGATTTCGTAATGATATGGGTGGACGGGAATGACCCTGAGTGGCAGAAAGAAAAAAATCTTTATGATTCAAGCAATGAAAAAGGGGATAATACCGTTGTAAGATACAGAAGCTGGGATAATTTGCAGTATTTTTTCCGTGGGGTCGAGAAATTTGCTCCGTGGGTAAACAAAATACATTTCGTTACATGGGGACATCTTCCACCGTGGCTCAATACAGAACATCCGAAGCTCAATATAGTGAATCATAAGGATTATATCCCCGAAAAATATCTTCCGACCTTCAACGCAAATACAATAGAACTGAATCTTCACCGTATAAACGGACTTGCAGATCAGTTTGTGTATTTCAATGACGATATGTTTGTCACAGCCCCCGTGAGACCCGAGGACTTTTTCAGGGACGGCAGACCGATGGATACATATTCCCTTGACTGTATTTATTTCGGAAAGAAAAGTGCAGGATTTTTCAATGGTAATGATATTGAGCTGATAAATATTCATTTTGATAAAAATGAATGTATGAAGCGTGATTTCAGAAAATGGTACAGCTTGAAAAATGGAATCAAGCGTGTTATAAAAACAAATGCACTGAATATGTGGCCGTGGTTTCCTGGAATGTATTATAATCATCTGCCCGGAAATTACCTCAAAAGTACATTTGAAAAAGTATGGGAGCTTGAGGGTGAAACACTTGACGCTACCTGTATGGATAAATTCCGTACAAAATCAAACTGTAATCAGTGGCTTATGAAATTCTGGCAGTTGGCGGAAGGTCTTCCGATACCTCGTGGCGTGGGGATAGGCAGATGTTTTCATATAAAGGATAATATCTGGGATGAAGCACTCAGTTCTATTGAAAAAGGCAGATACCGTCTTATCTGCATTAACGATACCATCTATACAAAGGATTTCGACAGGCAGAAACAACAGGTGCTTGATGCATTTCAGACACTTCTCCCCGAAAAATCATCATTTGAATTGTGAGTGTGAGATCATATGAGTAAAAATTTTCTTATTTCGGTGGTAATGCCGATATATAATTCCGAAAAGTATCTTTCAGCGTCAATCGAAAGTGTTATCGGTCAGTCTTTAGGTTTTGAGAAGAATATACAGCTTATCCTTGTTGATGACGGAAGTACGGATAAAAGCGGTGATATATGCAGGTCATACACCGAAAAATACCCCGATAATATAGCATATATAAAAAAATCAAACGGCGGGGCAAGTTCTGCAAGAAATGAAGGCTTTAAGTCTGCAGAGGGAAAATATGTCAATTTCCTTGATAGTGATGATATATGGGAAAAAGATGCACTTGAAAAGCTTTATGATTTTCTGGAAAATAATCCGGAAACGGATGTTGCTGTGGCACGGAGAAAACTTTTTGACGGTTCGACAGGCTGGCACGGACTTGATTATAAATTCACCTCCACAGGAGTAATTGACCTGAACACCCGTACAGATATAGTACAGAATGATGTCACTTCTGCACTTATCAGAAAAGATGCGGCAGAAAATATAAAATTCTCCGAAAAACTAAGATACGGTGAGGATGGTGCTTTTATCTGCTCGGTGCTTTTGCAGAAATGTACACTCGGTATAGTAAAAGAAGCCGAGCATCGTTTCCGTATGCGTACAGACGGCACATCGGCTCTGAGTATCGAGGGCAGTAAGGACGGATATTATTTTGATTCGCCCGTGTATTATCATAAATATCTTTTTGACCTTTCAAAAGAAATGTATGGAGAAGTTAAGAAATTTATACAGTATACCGTCATGTATGATATAACATGGAGAGTAAAAAAGCCTGTATATGAACTTCTTCCAAAGGAAAAAGCCGAAAAATATAAAGAACTTCTGCATGATATAATGCAGGATATTGAGGACGATGTAATATATCATCAGAGAAGTATCTATATGAATATGAAAATGTACTGTCTTTCACTGAAATACGGCAGAGATGTACGAAAAGAGCTTTCATATAATGACGGAAAGATCATATACAAGGATTTTGTCACTATAGATTTAGAGCAGGCAAAAACACTGCTTATCTGGGATTATTTTGAACTTCACGGAAATATACTACGTCTTGAAGGAAAAGATAACTGCTGGATGCGTGGGAATGATTATAATTACTATGCAAAAGTAGGGGGAGAGGTATATTATCCTTCATATCAGGACTGCCCGAAATTCGACCTTGTTACGATGGAGGGTCATGTCAATAAGGGCAGAGCAGTGATTTATGAAATACATCTCAATCCGAAAAAGGAAGCGACAATAAATTTCTTTTACCGTATGGGTGACAATACGAGGGAAATATATACATCTCTCGGACGTTTTTCGCATATGCCAAAAATCGAGGGAGGGTATTATGCAAAAGGAAACTACATTGTACGGGCTGATGAAAAGCATATAACCGTTACTCCTTTCACAACCGAACTCAGGGATGAACTTGAGGAAAATTACCGCAGCAAGCTTTTAGCACAGGGCAAGACAGAGGCAGTTGAGTGGAGAAAGAAATATTTCGATGCGATACGAAACAAGAAAAAAGACCTCTGGATGATCTCAGACAGAACTTATGTTGCAAATGATAACGGTGAACATTTTTTCAGGTATATGAATAAAAGGCATCATAAGGGGATAGAAACCTGTTTCAATATAAACAGCGATTGTCCCGATTATGACAGAATGTGCCGCATAGGTAAGGTAGTACCCTACGGAACAGACGAATATAAACTTAAATTCCTTATGGCTGATAAAATTATTTCCTCGTCAGTCTCAGATTATCTGTTCAATCCTTTCGGAGATGACCTGAAATACCTTGTTGACCTGCTGAATTACGAGTTTGTATTTTTACAGCATGGTCTGACGAAGGATGACCTTTCGGGCTGGCTGAACAGATATAATAAAAATATAAGTCTGTTCATAACCTCGGCAATACCCGAATATCTGTCGATTGTAAACGGGAATTACTGTATGTCAAAGGATATACCCGTCATAACAGGTATGCCGAGATATGACGCACTTTATAGAAAGAACCGTCATTCGCACGGGAAAAAGAAAATTGTCATAATGCCGACATGGAGGCAAAGTATCAAAGGAAGCTATGACCCAAAGGAAAGCAAAAGTATTTATTATGAAAATTTCAAAGAAACAGAATATTATAAATTCTATAATTCCCTTATCAATGACGAAAGACTTCTGAAAGTAATGCGTGAAAACGGATGTACGGGACTTTTGTGTATGCATCCGATGCACCTTGAACAATGGAAAGATTTCAAGGGAAATGACGTATTCAAAGTAAATGAAGGTGCAGTAGATTATCAGAAAGAATTCATTTCAGGATCTGTGCTTGTAACAGACTATTCAAGTGTATCGTTTGATTTTGCGTATCTTCATAAGCCTGTGGTATATACACAGTTTGACAAAGAGGATTTCTATAAAAAACACACATATAACAAAGGATATTTTGATTATGAACGTGACGGTTTCGGGCCTGTGTGCTATAATATAGACAGTGCAGTAAAGGAGTTATGTGATATAATAAGATCGGGGTTTGTCTGTGAGGAAAAATATATCAAAAGGACAGATGAATTTTACCCGTACCATGACGCACATTGCTGCAGACGTGTATATGAAGCAATAAGAGACCTGAAACTGAAATACAGTATAGTATGATGGAATATAAATATAAGATCTCAGTCGTGATACCTGTTTATAAAGTAGAGGACTATCTGAGAGAAACGGCCAATTCTGTAATAAATCAGACGATAGGCTTTGAAGAAAACATACAGATAATTTTTGTGAACGACGGAAGTCCCGATGAAAGCGAAAAGATCTGTATGGAATATAAGCAAAAATATCCCGACAATATAATATATATCAAAAAAGAAAACGGCGGAGTAAGCTCCGCAAGAAATGCAGGCATTGAATATATTCAGGGAAAGTATGTAAATTTCCTTGATAGTGATGACTGCTGGGAAAGCAATGCATTTGAAAAAATGACAGCACTTTTTGACGAAAACTATGACATGACCGATGTTGTGGCGGCAAGGAAGAAATTCTTTGACGGCAGGGATGGCTGGCATCATTTAGATTATAAATATTATAAAACGAGGATAGCCGACCTTAAAAAAGAATATGAAACAGTACAGCTTGATGTCACAGGTGCATTGATAAAAACCGAAGCGATAGGGGAAAGGCGTTTTTCGTCAAAACTTAAATACGGTGAAGATGCTGTATTTGTAAGCAGTATACTTCTTGACAGGATGACCTTGGGGGTATGCCGTGAGGCAGTGCATAAATACCGCAAAAGACAGAATGAAAGCTCTGCACTGCAGAATGAACTCAAAAGCAGGAGTTATTATTTTGATTCGCCCGAATATTTTCATAAGGAATTATTCAGACTTTCAAGGGAGAAATACGGCAAAGTGGAATTGTTCATACAATTCACCGTAATGTATGATATATCATGGAGAGTGGGAAAGGAAGTAAGGGAGTATTTGTCTGAGGAGGACTACCAAAAATACACCGATACCCTTACAGAGCTTATCAGGCAGATAGACGACAAAGTAATACTGAAACAGAAAAAACTCTGGAAAAAGCAAAAAGTTTATTGTTTGCTTAAAAAGCATGGTTTTGACAAAGCCGCTGAAAAATACAAGAAAATCTCCAAAGTAAAAATCGTTTATTGAATTGAGTGTGGAACGTGGAGAGTGGAGTTGATAGGAAGTTATGCTTTTTGAGGCTATATCATAATAACTCAACACTCCACACTACAAACTCCAAACTCATTCAGGCGAGCCGCTGCACCCTATTGACGCTATGCGTAGTTTATTTGTATAATGAATTGCTTTGCCACAAAAGTATTTCTTGCCCCCTCAGTCAAAGAGGGAGGCAAAAGACTTCTTCTCCGAGGGAGCTGTCGCCGAAAGCGACTGAGAGAGTGAAAAGCAAATTGCTATTATATTGAACAGAGGAGTGTTGAAAAGAATGGATCATCAATTTAAGTTTTCTGTAGTGATACCTGTTTATAATGTAGAGAAGTATCTTGCGGAAACATTGGATTCTGTAATAGGTCAGACAGTAGGATTTGATGAAAATATACAGATCATACTTGTAAATGACGGGAGTCCGGACGAAAGCGAAAAAATATGTCTTAAATATCAAAACAGTTTCCCCGGGAATATTGTATATCTGAAAAAGGAAAACGGGGGAGTAAGCTCCGCAAGAAATGTGGGTATTGAATATATCAAAGGTAAATATGTCAATTTCCTTGACAGTGATGACTGCTGGGAAAAGGATGCTTTTGAAAAGGTACTGCCTTTCTTTGAGGAAAATTATGACGAGATAGATGTTGTAGGATGCAGAAAACAGTTTTTCGATGCTATGACAGGCTATCATAAACTTGATTACAAATACAGCTCCACCAAAATAGTTGATCTCAGGGATGAATATGAATTTATTCAGATGGATGTAACGGGTGCATTCATAAAGGCTGAATCTATCGGTGACATACGTTTTTCCACAGATCTGAAATATGGTGAGGATGCACGTTTTGTAAATACGATACTCCTTGAAAAGTGCCGTTTAGGTGTGTGCAGGGAGGCAGTACAGCTTTACAGGAAACGCCCCGATGACAGCTCTGCACTTCAAAATGAACTCAGAAGTGAAAGCTATTATTTCAACACTCCTCTTTATCTGCATAAGTATCTTATGGAGCTTTCCGAGGAAAAATACGGTAAGGTGGAAACATTCATTCAGTATACCGTAATGTATGATATATCATGGAGACTTAAAAAGTATGTACGCTCTCACCTTGATGATGAACAATATGAAAGATACTGCAATATTATTACAGAGATCTTACAGAAGATAGATGATCGTGTAATATTCAAACAGAAAGAACTTTTTATGAATATGAAAATGTTCTGTCTTTCAAAAAAGCATGGCAGGGATATAAGAAAAGAACTTGAATATGACCACGGAAGTCTGCTTTTCGATAATCTTATAGCACTTAATCTCAATAATGCCAAAACAAATATAATCTGGTATTTCACAGAAGTTAAAAATGATACACTTATTCTTGAGGGCAAGGATAACTGCTGGCTGCCGAATGATGAATACAGCTATATAATAAAAGTTGGTACAGAGGAATTCATCCCTACTTATTATCATGCACCATGTTTTGATACCAAATCAATGTACGGCGTAATGGACGAGGGACGTGCTTTAAGAGTGGAAATACCGCTTAAAAAGGGTAAGGAACAGATAATACGCTTTTATTTCAGATTTAAGGAAAATGACAGGCTGATATATACATCAGTCGGAAAATTTGCACATATCCCTCCGATATGGGGTGGATATTATGCAAAGGACGATTATCTTTTGCGTATGTCGGGCAAATGCCTTGCGGTGTACCCCTACAGTAAACAGCTGCATAATAAATTTGAAAGCTTTTACTGTGACCAGCTCCGCAAAAATAACAAGGGCTATCTGATAAAGCACAGAATGTTATACAGGATGCTGAAAGGCAGAAGAAAGGATAAACAGCTCTGGCTTATTTCTGACCGTACAGACAAGGCAAATGATAACGGCGAACATATGTTCAGGTATATAAATCATATTGCACCTGCCGATGTTGACGCTTATTACGTCATCGAAAAGGACAGCGAGGACTACGGCAGAATGAAACAGATCGGAAAAGTTCTGCCGTATAATACGCCTAAGTATCGTATTGAATTTCTTCTTGCCGATAAGGTAATATCATCGTCAGGCGGAGATTATGTTATAAATGCTTTCGGCGGTGACAGAAAATATATGTGTGACCTTTATAATTTCGATTATGTATTCTTACAGCACGGAGTTACAAAGGACGATATTTCCGACTGGATAAACCGTTTCAATAAGGATATGAAGCTTATCGTTACAGCAGGTAAACCTGAACAAAAATCCTTCTGTGAGCCGAATTATTCATATCCGCCCGAAGTACCTGTACTCAGCGGTTTCCCGAGACATGACAATCTTCTGCGTTTGCAAAAGAAAAAGCCTGTGGAGAAAAAAGTGCTTATCATACCCACATGGAGAAAAAGCATAAAGGGAAGCTATGATCCGTCTACTACAGAAAGTATCTATTTTGACGGGTTTAAGGAAACGGAGTATTATAAATTCTATAATTCCCTTATAAATGATGAACGCCTTTGCAGTTATATGAAAGAAAAAGGCTATAAAGGTGTACTTTGTATGCACCCGATACACAGTAAGCAATGGGTGGATTTTGAGGGGAATGACGTTTTCAGAATAAATCACGGATATGTTGATTATCAGAATGAATTTGCGTCATCGGCAGTGCTTGTCACAGACTATTCGAGCGTATTCTTCGATTTTGGTTTCCTAAAAAAGCCGATAGTATACTGTCAGTTCGACAAAGAGGAATTTTTTAAAGAACATTCCTACAGTCAGGGCTATTTCAGTTACGAGGAAAACGGTTTCGGGCCTGTTAATTATGATCTTCAGACAACAATAGATTCCATCATCGAAGCTTTAGGAAACGATTGCAAGATAACAGAACAGTATGAAAAAAGAATAGAAGATTTCTATGAATATTTTGATGCAAAAAGCTGTAAGCGTGTATATGACGCTATAAGAGCTTTGGACGAGGTGAAAGAATGAAAGAACTGGAATACCCTTTTGACAGCGAATATATTATAAAAAAGAGAAAATCACTCAAACGTCAGCTGCTTGCCGACGGCAGTAAAAGACTGAAGAAAAAGATAGCTGTTTTCGGCGGCTCAACCACTAATGATATTGTGGTATATCTTGATTTGTTTCTGCTTGATCAGGGAATAGAGGCGGAGTTTTATCAGTCGGAATATGCACAATACTGGCAGGATGCAATGTTCCCGAGTGAAGAGCTTCTGAATTTTGCACCCGACATGGTGTTTATCCATACCACAAACAGAAATATACTCAATTATCCCACAACAGCGGACAGCCGTGAACAGGTGGATAAAATGCTTGAGGCAGAAATGGATAAATTCCGTCAGATGTGGGAGAAAATTAAGGAAACATATCATTGTCCGATAATACAGAACAATTTTGAAATGCCTTTTTATCGTCTTATGGGAAATAAAGATTGTTCCGATTACAGAGGCAGACTTAACTATCTCACGAGACTGAATGAAGAATTCTATAAATATGCGGAAAATAACGAAGGCTTTTATATCAATGATATAAATTATATTTCCGCATCATTCGGACTAAGACAGTGGAGTGACCCGTCATACTGGAATATGTATAAATATGCCATGTGTGTGGATGCAA
Organism: uncultured Eubacteriales bacterium; assembly: GCA_900315465.1. Classification (GTDB taxonomy): domain Bacteria; phylum Bacillota; class Clostridia; order Oscillospirales; family Acutalibacteraceae; genus UBA1213. Next base: position 9,789 of record OMZF01000078.1, read on the forward strand.
TACCCGAATTTTCCTTTAACCTTGCAAATATAATCAAATCCGTTTACGGCAAAAATAAAAAAGCTCTTGCCCTTGACCTTGACAATACCCTCTGGGGCGGAGTAGTAGGTGATGACGGAGTTGACGGAATACAGATAGGTCAGGAAACAGGGGTTTCACAGTCATATTACGAATTTCAGAACTATGTAAAATCCCTTAAATCCCTTGGAGTTATCCTTACTGTATGCTCAAAAAATGACCATGAAAACGCTATTGCCGGACTTAATCATCCCGAAGGTGCATTAAAACCCGATGATTTTATCATAATAAAGGCAAACTGGGAGAATAAGGACAGAAATATTTTAGAAACGGCAAGGGAACTCAATATTATGCCTGACGCTATTGTATTTGCGGATGATAACCCTGCCGAAAGGGAAATTGTAAGGGCACAGGTCAGCGGAGTAGCCGTTCCTGAAATGGACAGTGTGGAGAATTATATAATCAACCTTGACAGGGGAGGTTATTTTGAAGTAACGAATTTCAGTGCGGATGACCTGAAGAGAAATGAAATGTACAAAGCCAATGCCGAAAGAATGGCACAGCAGGCATCATTTGCCGATTACGGTGAATATCTGAAAAGCCTTGAAATGACAGCGGTGATAGATGATTTCATTCCCGTATATTTACAGAGGATAACCCAGCTGACAAACAAGAGCAATCAGTTCAATGTCACGACAAAAAGATATACCCCCACCGAAATGGAGGAGGTAGCAGAAAGCGGAGAATATATCAGACTTTACGGAAAGCTTATCGATAAATTCGGTGATAACGGAGTTGTATCCGTTGTTATCGGGCATAAAAGCGGAGAAGTTCTTGATATGGATTTGTGGATAATGAGCTGCCGTGTGCTTAAAAGGGATATGGAGTTTGCAATGCTTGACAGACTTGCCGAAAGAAGTAAAGCGGCAGGCATAAAGACGATAAAAGGCTATTATTATCCCACCGCTAAAAACAAAATGGTAAAAGACCTCTACGGTACATTCGGTTTTACAAAAGTAAGTGAGGATGATGAAGGAAATTCCGTTTGGGAGCTTTCACTTGACGGATACGAGCCGAAAAACAGGTTTATAAGGGTCGAGGATAATTCCTCTATCATAAATAATTAAAAATCAAAGGAGAAATAACTATGGACATTAAAACAGTTTACGCAAGACTTAACAAGGTATTCAGAGATGTATTTGATGACAACAGCATTTCTGTAACACCCAAAACAACAGCAAATGACATTGAGGACTGGGACAGCCTTGAGCATATCACTCTTATGAATGCTGTACAGAAGGAATTCAAAGTCAAATTCACAATGAAGGAAATTTCTTCAATGAAAAATGTCGGAGAAATGGCGAACATCATTGCTGAGAGAGCCAAGTAATATAATATATACCACAGCACAGATCACAGGACGAAGAACGGCAGGTTCTCCGTTGTAAACAGGTATTATACTTAACGTCAGACAGGGTATGAAAGCGGCAGTAAAAGGCAGAATAAGAGCCTTTGGAATGCTGATTTTCAGCCCTGTTACTTTTTGCAGACGGAAAAGACTGAGGAAGGTGTTGAGTATTTCGCTGAAAATTATTATTGCGATAACAGCCTTTGAGCCGAAAAGTGGGAGCAGAGTAAATGTGAGTAGAACACGGATAACGGAATCGATAGTATTAGTAATAAAATAGCTGGTTTGTTCGTTAAGACCTTTAAGCATACCGTCAATGACGGAGTCAAGGTACATAAACGGCACAACGGGAGCAAGCACAGCAAGGTAAAAAGCTGTTTTGTCTGACCCGTATACTGCATGGCTTATTGCCCCCGAAAAAAACATAAGAAGTATCATGACAGGGATTGAAAACTGTAATGCGGCGGTGAGCATACGTTCAGACATATGACGAATACCGTTAGTCTTTTTTTGTATTGCCGCCTGAGACATTTCGGGTATTATAAGCGACGCAAAGGGTATTATGAAAACAGATGGAAAAACTATCAGCGGCATAGCCATACCACTGATAAGACCGTATTCGGAGAGAGCCTGACTGCTGTCTGCACCGTATTTCATAAGACCAACAGGTATCAGCATATTTTCAAGGGCTGAAAGTCCTGTTCTCAAAGCAGAATTTGCGGTGCATGGTATAGCGATAGGCAGGGCAGACTTAAGCAGTCCTTTCACCTTACGAACCGGAGCTTTTACATGGAAACGGTCATATAAAAACAGTATAAGGGCATATACAAAAGAAATTATCTCAGCAGAGGTTGTGCCGATAACAACAGAAACGCATGACGGATAAAACATGAATACGATATAGCATATACACGTTTCGGAAAGCTGTTCGATAAGCTGTTCAAGGACATTTTGCAGTTGTTTTCTTTTTGCGGAGAAGTATCCCCTCACCACAGATGAAAAAGCCATGAACGGCAGAGATGGGGCAAGTATTTTAAGAGGAAGAATAGTTTCGGCATTTTTGAGAAAAACAAAACCGATAAAATCAGCAGATACAAAAAGCACCGCACTAAGCACCGAACCGAATAAAAGTGAGAATATCAGCAGATTACGGCAAATATACAAAGCCTCACCGTCATTACCTGTTGCAAGCTGTTCGCTGATAAGACGAGTTGAAACTATGCCGAGTCCCGATACAGCCACAAGTGCAAACAGTGCATACACACTCAGTATAAGCTGATAAATACCGAGCCCCTGTTCACCGAGTCCTCCTGCAAGCCATACACGCATCGCCATGCCGATACTTCTTATCAGCAGAGAAAATGCGGTCATAAGTATCCCGTTTTTTATAAAAAGAACTTTTTGTATAACAATACCCCCGATACAGTTTGGAATGTGGAGTTTGGAGTGAGGAAAGTGGAGTGAACTGTCATTCTGAACGAAGCGAATAATCTTTATACAAAACTAATTCATTCAAAAGATCCCTCACTTCGTTCGGGATGACAGTCAACTCGTCATTCTGAGAAACTTAGCGTACCTGTCATTCTGAGCGAAGCGAAGAATCTTTATACAAAACTAATTCATTCAAAAGATC
>OMZF01000127.1 GCA_900315465.1 uncultured Eubacteriales bacterium
ATAAGCTCCGATGTTTCGCGTATCGCGTGGTTGCTCAGAATGCTGATGTCAAAGGATGAGATATGCTCCGCGATCTTTGCGTCAAAGCCGTACCCGGTCAGCTCCTTGTAGCACCCGTTTTCATACCAGAAGACCATTATTGTCTCCGATGCCTTTGACGAGGCAAGCACAAAATTATCGTTTTCGATCATGAACTTCGCCAACAGTCCCTTGTTGACGGAATAAGTGACCTTTTTCTTTGTCCCCGTGACCTCTATCCATTCGGGCACATCCACATTGGTCTTCACAACATTTTGTGTCTGGGCTTTCTGCTTTGTATAAGCGTCTGGCTCAAAAAGCAACCGCATATCCTTCCATTTCTTATCCGAGCAGGAATTATGCAGGCATTTGAATCCGATCGAACCGTTGGTATTGAGAAACACACAGGCATCTTTTCCAGCGTGGGAGGGGTCAAATGGACAATGCTCCAGAATGTACTTTGTGCCGTCCTTGCTCTCCGACTTTTCAGAATATGCAATGCCGTATTTATCAAGCCACGATTCAAGGTCAAAGCCCTTGCCTGATGTACTTTTTTCGTTTTTGGTTCCTGAGGGAACTACTGCATTGTGTATGTATGCATTCTCTTCGTGTAAAAGGTCTTTAAGCAAATATGCATCATTGAGTACAGGTTTGTTTTCGGGATTGGTGATCGAGGCAAATCTGTGGGGACGGTCGGGAGTGTCCGCACCCTTGACGGCAAGCGTCCCGTAAAGCTTGCATATCCGTGACGGATTATAAACCGTAGTGTCAATGTTGACATTCACATCATTGAATGAACGGGCAAGACTCTCTAAAACAGACTTGACCAGATCTGTGTTTTCGGGAGTGTTATTCAGATAAATGCGGTACAAAAGATGCACCCCGTTGCCTGAAAGAGCTTTGACAGGCTCTTTGAAACCCTGCTCTTTCAGATATTCATACACCTCTTTAGCCTTTTCCTTTGCGAACATAAGCTCAGTTTTGCTGGAGGATATCCCTGCGGGTCTGATCGGATCAAGGTCGATAAGCAGATATTGATAAGCCTCAATATCCTTGTCCGACGTTGTATTCTTGCAGTATTTTATAAAACGGTCATGCTGGATGCGGGAATAACAGCCCGACTTTACAAAGTTGAGCGTGAAAAACACATTTGCATCCGCACAGTTCAGCTTTTCAAGCTCGCTGATGAGCGTATCGGCATTTGTAAAATACCCGCTGTATGTATCCTTGCTGACGGTCGATATTATCCTCACCTCGAAAAGCTCACCCTCGGGTTTAAGGATCTCGACAGCTCGTCTGATTTTGCCTTTGTTGATTTTCATAGTACTATTCCTTTCTGAAAAATTGCTTCGATTCATCAAAAAGGGCATATTTTAAATAAGGTAACTGACATAGCGATATGTCTCTCCAAAATTAATTGATCTTCTCTTTATCTCCATTGCCCTTAGTAACGCGGTGGAGCTCTCGGAACATCTTTGATATCCATTTATAGCACCTCCCAGAAAGTTCCTCTACTATTATTATGCTTGATTTTTTGCAAATTGAAGTCAATTTTAGGAGGATATTTAATGCTCGGTTTTCCATAACGTCACGCCGAGTTTTGTTCCATTATACCTACGAACTACTTCCGACATCAATTAAATAAAACGGTAACTTCCGGAAGCTACTTCCTTCACAATAAAAATTGAAAGATACTAACATTTCAAGGGTGAAAGCTAAGGATTTCTGATGTTTTCAAAAGAAAAGGTACTTTATCTCCCTTGATCTGTTACTTACAGTTCTTCAGCCATAGTTTACCGAGAGTGGTTATTCGGAAACTATGGTGTTTAGTTGCACATTCCATCTTTAACTGCTCCATTTTTAAAAGTAAAATCCCGAACCCACAAAAGGATCCGGGATCATTTTACTCCTTCGATTTGTAATGTGATGCCAATCTGTAAAAAGTGTTCGGCTTGAGTCCGAGCAATTCCATTGCCTTCGTTGCAGATATTACCTTTGACTGCCATTTGAAATAAATCTCGTCCCAATCATCGGGGTACTTTGTTCTCGGTCTGCCTGTATAGCGACCTGTTTTTCTGCTGTATCTTTTGCCATTTCTTACAGGCATAACAGCGATACCCTCAGCCTGTCGGGCTTTGATCGTCAGGCGCTCCTGTTCGGCAATAGACGAAATAACTTCGATCAATATGTTTGAGATCATATCCAGCACCCAACTGTTTTTCTCATCAATGCTTATCATAGTCGTGGGAAGATCAAGCACTACGACACGAATGCCGTTCTGCTGAAAATATCGCAGCTCATCCTGTATATCGTTTTTGTTCCTGCTGAGTCTGTCCAGCGATTTGATCACAAGAGTATCACCTTTGACAAGTTTTCCGAAACCGACCTTCAGGCTTGTGTATGCCGGTCGGTTCAGGTCTTTGCCGCTTGCTTTGTCTGTCAGGATGTTCTCCTCCTGCACACCATAGTTTTTCAGTGCTTCGATTTGCCGCGAAAGGTTCTGCTCTTTGGAACTGACACGGGCATAACCGACTATTCTGCTCATCTGCATTCAACTCCGTTCTTATGTTTCAAAAGGTTCATCGGATTCTGACATATTTCAAAACTCCTGCCGGCAACCTTTTGACACATATTTTTGACCTGTTTTTCGGTATTTCAAAAAGTCTACCTTTTGAAATAGATCCAACTTATGAAACTATCACCACCTGTGCGTAATTCAAGCTGTAACATTAAAAGGAGTAAAATCAAACTCCCGTCATTGAAATGCTTGTGATAGTATTATGCTTGATGGAGTTATAAAACAGAGTTGATATTCCGAGTAGCAGTAGAGAATCATTCTTGCATATTACTATTATTTCAGACATCAGATGTCCGAGTATTTCTTCGTGCAACAATCAAAATATCTAAAAATTTACTTCCGGAAGCTACTGCTCTTACTTGAAGA
>OMZF01000104.1 GCA_900315465.1 uncultured Eubacteriales bacterium
GAAATAAAGCAGGAAAAGCCCTACAAATCCCTTGATAAGGCTCTTGAAACCGACCAGCGTGAATTCAATTATGAAAATATCGCAGGTACGGTAGTAGGTCTTTACTGCCCCGACTATATGGGCGGACTGAATGCAGCAGGCTGGCATTTCCATTTTATTTCCGACGACAGGACAAAAGGCGGTCATATTCTGGAGCTTAACTTCAAGGAGGCAAAGGCTGAGCTGGATATCACACCGAGTTTTGATATGACCCTTTCCGATAACGGCGACTTCCAGGGCATGGAGCTTGCAAAGGATGTAAACGACGCTATCAAGAAAGTAGAAACGGAAGCACAGACAGGCGAAAAGACAAGTACCGATACATCTGCAAGTGCACTTTCACTTTGGACGGATTCCGCCCCCCTCAAATCTCAGCTTACCGATTATATTAAGACTGTTACGGATGAAAACAGTGCAGATTTCATCCCTGTGGAGAACCGTATTGCCGTATTTGATATGGACGGTACACTCTGCTGTGAAACTGATCCCGGTTATTTCGACCACAAGCTTCTTTACCATCGTGTAATGGAGGATCCAGATTATAAAGATAAGGCAAGCAAGGAAGAAAAAGAAACTGCGGCTATCATCAAGACTTATTTTGAAACAGGCGAATATCCCAGCGGTCTTGACGTAAAGCACGGCACAGCCGTTGCTACCGCTTTCAAAGGTATGACTATTGATGAATTTGACGCTTATGTCAAGGCGTACAGAGATCAGCCTATGGAGAGCTACGAGGGCATGACAAACGGTCAGGCATTCTATAAGCCGATGCTTCAGGTCGTTGATTATCTGATAGAAAATGACTTCAAGGTATATATAGTCAGCGGTACAGACCGACTTATTACAAGAGGACTTGCCGAGGGTACAGTAAACATCCCCCTCAGTCAGATGATCGGTTCGGATGAAAGACTTGTTGCTACGGGTCAGGGCGATACTGACGGTCTGGATTACACCTTTGGCAAGGATGATAAGGTCGTTACCGGCGGCGAATTTATGATAAAGAACCTGAAAACGAATAAGGTAACGGTCATCGAGCAGGAGATCGGCGTTCAGCCTGTTCTTGCATTCGGCAACAGCGGCGGCGACTCTGCTATGGCAAACTTTACTATTAACAATAACAAGTACAAGAGTGCAGCCTATATGCTCTGTTGTGACGATACAGAGCGTGAAAACGGCAATGTCGAAAAGGCAGACAAAATGCGTAAGACCTGCGAGGAAAACGGCTATACCGCTATTTCTATGAAAGACGACTGGACGACTATTTATGGCGATAGCGTTACATACAAGGGTGTAGAAAAATCGGAGGAAACACAGACTTCACAGAAATCAACAGAGGAAGAATCTGCTGCACCGGCAACGTAATATGAAAGAAAATCATTATGACAATCGAAAACAAGAAGGACAACAGTAAACTTACAATCACTATCACAGGCAGACTTGACACTGTGGCAGTACCGAAGCTTGAAGAGACTTTGAAAGAATCATCCGACGGTGTGACCGAGCTTGTTTTTGATCTGGCAAATCCGGAGTACATTTCCTCTGCCGGACTTCGTGTGCTTCTGTCTGCACAGAAAACAATGAATAAACAGGGTTCGATGAAGGTTATAAATGTCGGCGAAGAAATCATGGAAATCCTTAGTAATCTGAATATTCCAGATGGAGATATTGAACTCCTGAAAGGAAAATATACTCTTTGAGGTGTATGACTATGAAAAGGAAAATGATAAAACCTATTGCAATACTTGCTGCATCAGCCATTACAGCAAGTATATTTGCAGGCTGTACAAGCCCTGCATCGGATACAGAGAGCAAAACTGAGAAGAAAACCGAGCTCTCAGTTTCCACGGAAAATACGGATACAAATGCGGAGAAGGATTCAACTTTTGAATCCGATCTGTATTTTACGCAGCAGGAAATACGCAAATCTCCCGAATGGGTGACAAAACTCAGTGCGGCAAAGGATGCCGAACAGCTTATAGTTGTTGCAGGCATTGACAAAACGACAGCATATGTTACGATGCACGAAAAAAATGCTGACGGACAGTGGGAGCAGATAATAGCTACTCCCGGCTTTATCGGATTGGACGGACTCGGAGATGCAAACATCAATGATTGCTACACACCTGTCGGAACATTCACCATCGACAAGGCGTTCGGTCTGGCAGACGATCCCGGATGTCAGATGGAATATACAAAGGTTGATGATAATTATTACTGGTCTGGGGATGCCCGTGAAGGTATGCACTTTAATGAACTTGTGAATATCAAAGATGTTCCGGGACTGGATACAGAAAGCTGTGAACACATTTCTGATTACGATTATGCTTATCAATACGTTCTGAATATGGGCTATAATTCCGAATACGAGGAGAAAAAGGGCTTTGCATTTTTCTTTCACTGTTTTCGCATTAATCGTACATATACAGGAGGATGCGTGGGCGTTCCCGAAAACATTATGAAATTTGTAATGCAGCACATAAAACCCGGATGCAAGATAGCCATTGATTCACTTGAACATTTCGGCGGAGACCTTGACACATAAAGATAATAAAAATAATCGAAGGTAAAAAAGTGATCGTAAACATTTTTTCTATAAAACAGAAATTCATGAACAGCAAAAGGAGAGTAAATATGAAAGCCAAAATTATTTTAGCCGGAATTTCAGCCGTATTGCTTATTGCTGGGGTGGCAGCACTTTCCGGCTGCAGTACCTCAAACACACAGACAAGCACAACTTCAAAGACCGAAACAGCTTCACAGACTGAATCTGATACGACCTCACAGACAACTCTGTTCACAACCCCGATGGAGCGTCTTTCTCTTGAGGCAGAGGATTCACCTGAGTGGGTTACAAAACTTGACGCTGCAAAGGATGCAAAACAGCTTTTTGTCGTAGCCGGCTATGAGAGGTCAACCGCTTGGATCTCTATGCACGAAAAGGACGAAAACGGCAAATGGAAGATGATCATGACCACACCGGGTTTTATCGGTAAAGAGGGCTTAGGCAAAACCAAAGAGGGAGATGCCAAAACTCCTGTTGGGACGTTTCACTTCACAAAAGCTTTTGGCATTGCCGATGATCCCGGCTGTGCTATGGAATACACAAAGGTCAGCGAGGATACCTATTGGTCAGGTGACAGCAATTTAAAGTATAATCAGATGGTTAGCATAAATGATTATCCAGATCTGAACAAAGATGACAGCGAGCATATTATGGACTATCAGTATGAATATCAATACTGCCTGAATATCAGCTATAATGAAGAAGGCACAGCAGGCAAGGGTTCTGCCATATTCCTGCACTGCTTTGGTAACAGAAAGCCCCGCACAGGCGGCTGCGTAGCCATTCCGGAAGAGCAGATGTATTATGTGATGCAGCATGTTGATCATGATTGTGTTGTAGTTATAGATTCTATGGAGAATTTCGGTGCAGAATTCTGATTATATATGTGTTGCTGCACTAATTATCGGAGTAATCGTTCTTTATTAAAAGCAAATAAACCATCGGAAAAGCCCTCCGCAGAAAGTGAACTGTGGGGGCAAAGTTTATTCTGTTGTGCTGTATGGCTTGATGGTTGTTATCTTTGCGGCGTATTGACCGTCAGGTGTCAGACTTTTGAACAGCTCGTCAATGTTTTCTCCTGCAAGATCCTGCCTTGATTCAAGATTGTAACCGCACATATATATAAAAATTGCACTGCCGCTTAAGAACAGTTACTGTCGGTGTAAATAAAAGTCTGCCGGACTTTGATTATTACTGCTTTTATCCTGAAATTATGGCTTATGATCATTTCTGTTGATGTACTGCCGGAGAAAATAACGGATCGTCACAGCTGCAAACTTCTCAGGATTTCACTTCTTCTTCCCAAACAGAAGAAATGTCGGTCAGCAAGCCTGTTTCTCTGTGGTAAAAAGAATCGGATTTTCAGATGCAAGGGAATCAATATTTCTTCTGAAATAATCTCCGAAAACGCTTATTATGTCTGCGGCGGCTTCACTATCTGTGTAGCAAAGAGACTGTATCGTGGAAAGAGAGACTTTTCGTACTGCTTCGGCACTCCTTTTTCTTGCCCTAAGTCAGACTATGATGTGCTCGTCATTGAAGCAGTTTCAATGAAAAATGAATTTACAACTGTCTACGGCGATACAACATCAGATGAATCATTTGCACCTGCGGCGTAAAAAATAAGGCTATGTAGGATCAATGCTTTAACCTAAATGGGCAAGAAGTCCCCCGGGTCTCACCTGTCGGTTCGGTCGGTGCTTCTGCCTTCGGCAGAGGTGTCCACCGGAC
>OMZF01000043.1 GCA_900315465.1 uncultured Eubacteriales bacterium
TGACAGGAGTCGAACCTGCGGCCTCTTGAACCCCATTCAAGCGCGCTACCAATCTGCGCTACACCCGGAAATTACTTTAATAGTATATCATACAGCAAATAAAAATGCAAGTATAAAAAAGACAGAGGAGTAAAAAAAATTTTTAAAAAAATTATGCATTTTGTCTAATTACTGTATAGATTGTAAAAAATCACTCCTTCGGTACAGGAACCTCAGGAGTGACTAATATGAACGACATGTACAGTATGCCATTCACAAAAATTATTATAAAGTAAAATCACAATTTTGTCAAGTGTTATCACGAACATATTCAAAAAGAGTATTTCGGATCAGATAACGGTGTTAAGATATTCATATATTTCTGTTTTGGAATGAAGATTTGATACAACATTTGCAATATCCTTAGCATTTTCCTCGTCCCATTCTGCGATCTGTTTTCTTACTTTTAGTACGGAAGGGGGAGATACACTGAACGAATCCAGACCAAATGCTATCATAAGGGGTATCATCATAGGATCGGCGGCAGCTTCACCGCACATTTCTACAGGTATACCTTTCTTCTTTGCACAGCTTATTGTGTATTTCAGCATACGCAGAACACTTGGCTGAAAAGGAGAATAAAGGTGATCGACACTGCTGTTTCCTCTGTCACAGCACATAGTATATCCGGTGAGATCATTTGAGCCTATGCTGAAAAAATCACTTTCTTCTGCTAAAACATCGGCAAGTATGGCAGCGGATGCCGTTTCTATCATTACACCCATCTTCATATCTGTATCATACGGTACTTTTTCGACTTTAAGTTCTTTTTTTGCAGTTTCTATGATCTTTTTACATTCCAGAAGCTCCTCTATACAGGTTATCATCGGCAGAAGCATGCTGACATTACCATAATGTCCTGCTCTCAGGATGGCACGTATCTGAGCTTTGAATACAGAAGGATGTTTCAGACAATAGCGAACTGCCCTGCATCCCATATATGGATTTTCTTCTTTTTCAAGTCCCATATACGGTATATCCTTATCTCCGCCTATATCTATAGTCCGTATAACAAGAGGTTTATTCTGCATTATCAAGGCAGTTTTTTTATATTCTTCAAATTGTTGTTCTTCAGTAGGGAGAGTATTTCGGTTCATAAACATGAATTCAGTTCTGAAAAGCCCTATTCCCTCACAATCGGAATCCAAAGCTCTTTGTGCATCTTCCGGATTTCCTATGTTACACATAAGACCGAAAGTGCGTCCGCTTTTACATTTTGTAGGAACACCACGAAACGGCTCCAGCTCTTTTTTTATCTGAATTAGTTTTTCTTTTTTGCGTGTATAGTTTTCAAGCTGTGCATTGTCGGGACGGATTATAACATTTCCGCTTGTACCGTCACATATCACAGTATCTCCGTTTTCAACAAGTTTTAAAAGTCCTTTTACACTTGTTACCGATGGTATTTCAAATAATCTTGCCAGAATTGCACAATGTGATGTGGAACTGCCAGTCTCAGTTACAACAGCAGCAATATTACCCTTTTTTATACCTGCTGTCATGGATGGAGTGAGCTCTTTTGCGACTAAAACAGTTCCCTCAGGTATATTGTCAAGTTTCATTTCCTTTATGCCTAAAAGATGACGCAGAACTCCGTATTTCACATCACGCATATCTGTTGCACGCTGACGTATTATATCTTCATCAGCCGAAGAAAAAATTGAAATGAACATATCACATACATTTTCAAAAGCACTTTCGGCACATTTTCCTTCATGTATAAGTTTCTTTACTTCTTCTGACATATACGGATCCTGTACCATGCTGATATGTCCGCTTATTATATCTGCATCAATACTTTCCGTATCTTTACGAAGCTCCTCGACTTTTGCGGAAGTTTCACTGCAATATTCTTTTACAGCATTATCAAAACGTGTGATTTCCTTTTCCGTGTCGGTAACAGAATGTGGGATATAACTAAGATTTTGTTGTTTAACAATAAGCACAGTTCCTATTCCTATTCCATCAGATGCGGCAATTCCTTTCAGCATGACAAGTCACCTCTGTTTAAGTGTTTAGGTATTGATTTACTTCTGATTCTATTATATCATAAAAGCGGATTATTACAATATGCAGTAAGTTGAAAAAATAGTATGATAGTGGTATAATATGTATGATTTGAAAGGAGAAACCGTAATATGAAAATAGTTATATCAGGTCTTGGCATTATCGGAGGTTCTTTTGCCAAGGCTGTAAAGAAATATACAGATAATTATGTTATCGGAATAAACCGCAGCAGCCCCCCTCTTGAAGATGCACTTGCCTGCGGAGCAATTGATGAAATAGGAAGTGCAGAGTCACTGAAAGATGCAGATATGCTTATACTGGGAACTTTTCCTGCGGCAGCAGTACAGTTTGTAAAGGATAATGCTTATCTCATACCTGAAAAATGCATAGTTATAGACAGCTGTGGAATCAAATCTCAGATATGCCCCGAACTTACAAAGCTTTCAAAACAGTATGGGTTTAAGTTTGTAGGATGTCATCCGATGGCAGGCAAGGAGAAGAACGGTTTTGATGCGTCTGAGGCTGATCTGTTCTGTGGAGCAAGCTGTATTATAGTTCCGTGCGGAGCGGAACAAAAGAGTGTTGCCGCAGTCGAGGCTTTTGTGAAAAAACTCGGTTTCGGAAAAGTGGTATATGCCGACCCGGAAATGCATGACAGAATGATAGCATTTACTTCTCAGATACCTCATGTTGTGGCTTGTGCGTATGTTATGAGTCCCGTATGTCCTTCGCATAAAGGTTTTTCGGCAGGGAGTTACCGTGATGTTTCGAGAGTTGCACACATAAACGAAAAACTGTGGGCTGAATTATTTCTTGAAAATAAAGAACCGCTTTGTGATGAAATAGACATACTTATAAAAAATATAGAAAGAATAAGGGATGCTGTTAAAAACAGTAAGCAGCAGGAGCTTGAAGAAATTCTTGCTGAAAGCAGAAAAGTTAAGGAGTTGCTGGGAGAATGAAAAAGGTAGAAGTTAAAACAGGAAGACCATATAACATATATATAGAACATGGTATAATTTCCGATGCAGGAAAATATGTAAGGGAAGTTACAAAAGCAATAAGAGCTGTTATTGTCAGTGACAGTAATGTTGCACCAATATATGCACAAAAGGTAGAAAATTCACTGAAAGAAAATGGTTTTGAAACATCTTTGTTTGTTTTTGAAGCAGGAGAGGAAAGAAAAAGACTTTCTACTATAGAACAGATGTATATGCATTTTTTTGAGCATAATATGACACGTTCAGATATAATTGTAGCTCTCGGAGGAGGGGTAACAGGAGATATGGCGGGCTTTGCCGCAGCAAGCTATCTGAGAGGCATTGATTTTGTACAGATACCTACAAGTCTTCTTTCACAGGTGGATTCATCTGTCGGAGGAAAAACAGGTGTTGATCTGCCTACAGGGAAAAATCTTGTGGGTGCTTTCTGGCAGCCTTCTGTGGTACTTATTGACCCCGATACGCTTAATACATTACCTCAGAAATTCTTTAATGACGGTATGGGTGAAGTTATCAAATACGGCTGTATACGAAGCCCTGAGCTTTTTGAAAAACTGGGAAATCAGAATGCGAGAGATATTATAGATGAAATAATTTTTGAATGTGTGTCCATTAAGCGTGATGTGGTAGAAAATGACGAACGTGATACAGGTGAAAGGGCAATTCTTAACTTTGGTCATACTTTCGGTCATGCACTGGAAAAACTCAATAATTACAGTAATATAACCCATGGGGAAGCAGTAGGTATAGGAGCGTTTATGCTGACGGAAATTACAGAGAAAAAGGGTATAACCGCCAAGGGAACATCTGAAAGAATAAAAAAACTTCTTGAAAAGAATGATATGCCCACAAGCACAGAATTTTCACTGGAAGAAATTATTTCCGCTACAAGAGGGGATAAGAAAAGCAGCGGAAAACATCTTAGTTTTATTTTTCTGAATGAAGTCGGAAAATGCTTTATAAATAAAATTAAAATTGATGAAATATCGGATTATTTTCTGAACTAAAAAAATTCGCAGCCCGTTTTTTGACGGACTGCGTTTTTTTAGTTGGAAGCTGCTGCTTCTGAAGTATTTTTTTGTTTGTATTCCTCTTCTTCTTTCTGGATCTTGAGGAATTTCTTTTTCAGTTCAACAGAAAGATATGGACGAAGTTTTTGAAGAGTGGTTTCATTTGGTGTAAAGATAAGCAAAGCGTGTTTGCCCTTGAGTTTATCGTGGATAACAACATAATATGTGTCATCTTTTGTTTCATTTTCTTCAACGTGTAAGACATTGGGAAAAGATTTCAGGTTTATATTTTTCTCGCCTGTTTCACGATTCAGAAACTTTCCTATGTCATCAATATCCTTTACATCAAATGCGGCGATCTTCTTACGCTTGGACTGATTTTTGATCTTTTCGATTCTCATTTCGCCCATTACGAAAGTATATTCATATTCGATCTTTGTATTCCTTATCAGGTAGATAACAAGCCATACACCTACACCTAAAAGTATAAGTGAGACAGGTATAAGAACTGAAATTATTCCTGAAAAAACTATACAAAGAACTATCGAAACAATATCAAGTATCAGACCGAGAATAATTGTGTTCATCTGAAGAGTAGTAAATCTTTTCTTTACTATCTGCTCATAATAATTATCCATATTATTAAGATTTATCAGTTGATCCATTGTAAATATGACCTCCATTTTTAAGAATATAAAGACATTCTACCACAATATACACAAATAATCAATAGATTTTTTTGATATTTTATAGTGATTACTGTGTTTTTCGGTGGATTATGCATGATGATTCTGATATAATATTATCATATATTATGAAAGGGAGTGTTTTTGTTTGGAAGCAGAGCTTACAACAATGTGTTATATCGAAAAGGACGGAAAGTACCTTATGCTTCACCGTACTAAAAAGAAAAACGACCCTAACCATGATCTATGGCTTGGAATAGGAGGTCATATGGAACAGGGTGAAAGTCCGGGGGAATGTATACTTCGTGAAGTTAAGGAAGAAACAGGACTTGAATTAATAGACCCGAAGCTCAGGGGAATAGTCACGTTTTCGGACGGTGACTGGTATGAATATATGTTTCTTTACAGTGCGGAAAATTTTGAGGGCGAACTTATAGAATGTAATGAAGGAGATCTTGTATGGGTTGAAAAGGAAAAAGTTCTCAGTGAACTTCCTGTATGGGAAGGTGACAAGATTTTCCTCGGAATGATGCAGCAGGACAGTCCGTTCTTCTCACTAAAACTAAAATACGACCACAGAAAACTTATATACTCGGCACTTGATTGAATTTCAAATTATCAATATACAATTAGTGGTTGTTCCGGTTATTTATATTTCTTATTCGGAAAGTTGATTTCCGCCAAAGGTTTTCGCTGTCTTGACAAAATGTGGAATTTGGTATAGAATATAAGGATAGAATAGGCTGTTGTGACTTGGTGGTCATCAAATGTGATGACTGTCTGAAAGTTGTGCGTTATGTTGATTAAAAAAGTCACTGCTGATGGGCTTTTGGGCTTGTTTTAACTGGCAGTATACAGCTTTGAACCGAAAAATAAATATTTATGATGGAGGTATTTTTGAGATGAGCTTTACTATCATCGGAACAGGAAAGGCAGTTCCTGAATATGTTATGCCTAATGATGAGCTGTCTTCACTGGTGGAAACCAATGACGAATGGATCCGTACAAGAACAGGTATTGAGGAACGCCATATATGTAAAAGCGAAACTTTGACCCAGCTTTGCGTTGAAGCTGCTAATAATGCCCTTGAAAATGCAGGTGTTAAGCCGGAAGAGCTTGACCTTATAATCTGCTCTACTATGAGAGGGGAAAATATTACTCCGTCTCAGGGCTGTATGATACAAAAAGAAATAGGAGCAAATTGTCCTGCTTTTGACGTGAATGCGGCTTGCTCCGGTTTTATTTATGCTCTTGATATTGCAGCAGGCTTTTTTGAAAGAAAAAAAGTTAAAAAGGTTCTTATCGTTTCTATGGATAACCTTTCAAATATAATCGACTGGAAAGACCGCTCTACCTGTGTGCTTTTCGGAGACGGCGGTGCAGCTGCCGTTCTCGGTGAGGGAAATGATCTGCTTTCGATACATCTGACAGCAACAGGCAATGATGATGCTATAAGAATACCTCACGGAACAAATTCCTCTCCTTTTTATGAACACGAGGAAGAAAGAGCCGTTCTTCATATGGCTGGAAATGATGTTTATAAATTTGCCACTGCTGCTATGGCTAATGGTATTAAAAAGGCTGTTGAAGATGCAGGTCTTCAGCAGAGTGATATAGATTGCGTTATACCGCATCAGGCAAATATAAGAATTATAAATACTGCGGCTAAAAATCTTGATATTCCCAGAGAAAAATTCTTCTGCAATGTACAGCATTACGGAAATACTTCATCAGGAAGTGTTCCTATCGCTCTTGACGAGGCTAACCGTTCGGGTCTGCTCAAAAAAGGAGATCTGATAGCTATGTGTGCTTTCGGCGGCGGTCTTACAACAGGAAGCTGTATCATCCGCTGGAATAAAGACTGACAGGAGGAGATTTTATGGGAAAGACGGTTTTTGTTTTCTCGGGACAGGGAGCACAGTTCTCTGGAATGGGAAAATCACTTTATGAAAATTCTCAGGCTGCAAAAGCTGTATTCGATATGGCAGAGGAGATCCGTCCCGGTACAAAAGCTCAGTGCTTCGAGGGAACGGCGGAGGAACTTGCTGTTACAATAAACACACAGCCATGTGTATTTGTAACGGATCTTGCGGCTGCAGCAGCAGTTGCTGAAAAGGGTATAATGCCCGATTATGTTGCAGGTTTTTCTCTTGGCGAGATCGCAGCTATTGCCTTTTCAGGAATGCTTTCTTATGAGGAAGCGTTTAAACTTGTATGCAAACGTGCAGAATATATGGATGAGGCTGCTAATGCCGAAAAGGGTGCAATGGCAGCAGTTATGAAACTTACTCCTGAAAAGGTCGAAGAAATTTGTTCTGGTTTCAAAAAGGCTTATCCCGTTAATTATAACAGCCCTGCTCAGACTGTTGTTGCAGCGGCAGAGGATGAAATAGATGCTTTGTGTGATGTTGTGAAATCACAAAAGGGCAAGGCTGTAAAGCTTGCTGTAAGCGGTGCTTTCCATTCACCGTTTATGAGTGCTGCGGCTGATAAGTTAGCAGATTATCTTGAAAATGTGGATTACAGTGAGCCAAAGATGCCGGTATATTCAAATGTTACGGCAAAGCCGTATGAGGGTGACTATAAGGCTCTTACGGCAGCTCAGGTCAAAAGTCCTGTAAAATGGCAGAAAACGGTCGAAAATCTTGTTGCTGAGGGTGCAGACCGTTTTATAGAAGTAGGTGTCGGCAAGACACTTACCGGTCTTATCAAAAAAATCAACTCAGATGTTACAGCAATAAATATTCAGGATAAGGAGGGACTTGATACACTTTGATGTATCAGGGGACAGTTATGTTGGATCTTACAGGTAAAACAGCAGTTATAACAGGTGCTTCAAGAGGTATCGGCAAGGAAATTGCAATCAAGTTTGCAAAGCAGGGTGCAAATATAGCTTTCCTGCATTATATGGATGCCGACAACGCAGCAGCAACAGAAAAAGAACTTAATGAACTCGGTATCAAAGCAAAAGGCTATGAATGTAATGTCGCTGATTTTGAGGCATCTCAGGCAGCGGTTGAACAGATAATCACTGATTTCGGAGAGGTACACATCCTCGTTAATAATGCGGGTATCGTAAGGGATATGCTTATCCTTAAAATGAAAGAGGCTGATTTCGATGCAGTCATCAGTGTAAACCTCAAAGGTGCATTCAATATGATAAAAGCCCTTTATCAGCATTTTATGAAAAAACGCAGGGGAAGAATAATCAATATTTCTTCTATTGTGGGTCTTACAGGTAATGCAGGTCAGGCTAACTATGCTTCTGCAAAAGCCGGTATGATAGGTCTTACAAAATCCGTTGCAAAAGAGCTTGGTGTAAGAAATGTTACAGCCAATGCAATAGCTCCCGGATTTATCAAAACAGATATGACAGACGGTATGCCTGAAAAGGCAAGAGAGGCAACTCTTGCCGCTATTCCTATGGGTCGTGCAGGTCTGGTTGACGATATAGCAAACACAGCTTTGTTCCTTGCTTCTGATGAAGCAAGCTACATCACAGGTGAAGTCATTCGTGTGGATGGCGGTCTTGCAATGTAATTCACAATATTAAATAAAGAAATTTCACAGAACAGAAAGGATTTTTTCAATGAACAGAGTAGTTATTACCGGTATCGGTGCGGTAACCCCTCTCGGTAACGATGTCGATACCACTTGGGAAGCAATGAAAAACGGTGTCTGCGGAATAGATGTTATTACAAGATTCGATCCCTCCACCACAAAGGCTAAAGTTGCAGGAGAAGTTAAAAATTTCGATCCTACCGCTTATATAGACAAAAGAGAAGTAAGAAAGATGGATCTGTTTTGCCAATATGCCATTGCAGCAGCAACTCAGGCTTATAATGACAGCGGTATAGACGGAAAGATTGCTCCGGAACGTCTGGGTGTATATGTGGGCTCAGGAGTAGGAGGTATTACTACTTTTTACGAGCAGAGTGTGAACCTCTATACAGACAAAAATATCTCCCCGTTCTTTATTCCAATGATGATAGGAAATATCGCATCGGGAAATATTGCAATAAAATTCAATGCAAAAGGCCCGTGTGTGCCGATAGTTACTGCTTGCTCAACCTCAACACATTCCATAGGTGAGGCTTTCCATGCAATAAAATACGGTATGGCTGATGCAATCATCGCAGGCGGTGCAGAGGCTACCATCACCCCCCTTGCTATAAAGGGTTTTACAAGCTGTAAGGCTCTTACACTTTCAGAAGACCCGAAAAGAGCATCTATTCCTTTTGATAAGGAAAGATCAGGCTTTGTAATGGGTGAGGGTTCAGGTGTTCTCATTCTTGAGGAATATGAACACGCTGTTGCAAGAGGTGCAAAAATATATGCTGAGATCGCCGGTTACGGTAATACAAATGACGCACATCATATCACAGCTCCTGATCCAGAGGGAGTGGGTGCTGCAAATTGTGTTCGCATAGCTTTGGAAGAAGCAGGCTATCATGGCACTGAGGAGCTTTATATAAATGCTCACGGTACTTCGACAAGTCTTAATGATGCAGGCGAAACAAAGGCGTTTAAGGCTGTTCTCGGTGAAAAAGCATATAAGGCACATATAAGCTCCACAAAATCTATGACAGGTCATATGCTCGGTGCTACAGGTGCAGTTGAGGCTATTGCGGCAACACTTGCACTTCGTGACAGTATCATACCTCCCACAATAGGTTATCAGGTTCCCGATCCGGAATGTGATCTTGATTATACTCCCAACAAGGCTGTAGAGGCACAGGTGGAAATGGCACTTTCCACAACCTTCGGCTTTGGCGGTCATAATGCTTGTATTGTGCTTAGAAAAGTTTGATTTTTAATACAGAGGTGATAAACCATGTACAGTGTTGAGGAAATAAAAGAACTGCTCGCTGCTTTTGACGGTTCAAAGGCAACAGCTATGGATATACAGCTCGGAGAAAATGAATTTCTGAGCATACGTCAGAAAACAGCTGCACCTGCCGCTGTTATAAAGGAATATGCTCCTGAAACAGTCAGTGTACAGTCCGCAGCTCCTGTTATTGCAGAGACAGCTGCACCTGCTGAACAGATCGCACCTGCTGCTGAGGGTACAGCTGTAGAGTCTCCGATGGTAGGTGTATTCTATTCCGCACCGTCACCCGACAGCGATCCGTATGTATCTGTTGGCAGCAGTGTAAATAAGGGTGATGTGCTGTGTCTTATAGAGGCTATGAAGCTTATGAATGAGGTAACAGCCGAAAAGAGCGGTGTTATTACACAGGTATGCGTTGAAAACGGTCAGGTCGTAGAATACGGTCAGCCGTTGTTTATGATAAAATAAAAAGCAGGTGCGGTTATGAATAAAGAAGAAATTATGCAGATAATCCCCCACAGAAATTCTATGCTTCTTATAGACGAGGCTACCAAAACAGGTGAAAATACCTGCGAGGGTAAAAAATATATAAAGGGCGATGAATGGTTTCTTGATGGTCATTTCCCCGGAAATCCGGTTGTTCCCGGAGTTATTCTCTGCGAAATGATGGCTCAGGCAAGTGCGGTAATAATCTCTGATGTTTCCGCTGCAAGCATCCCTTATTTCACCGGTATAGAAAAGGCAAAGTTCAGAAATAAGGTTCTGCCGGGTGATACACTCGAAATAAAATGCGAACTCAAAGACCATAAAAGAAATTTCTATTTCGTTACGGGCAAGGGATATGTAAACGGCAAACTCAGTGTTTCCGCAGAATTCTCCTTTGCACTTGTACCCCGTGAATGACTTTACAGGTGTGTCGGGTGAAAGGAGAAGATCCTATTGTTTTCAAAAATATTGATCGCCAACAGAGGCGAAATAGCTGTAAGAATAATAAGAGCCTGCAGGGAAATGGGTATATCTACTGTGGCAGTTTATTCTCAGGCAGATAAAGATGCACTTCATGTTACAATGGCGGATGAAAGCTATTGTATAGGCGGGCCTCAGGTAACAGACAGCTACCTTAATATGGCAGCAATACTTGAGGTTGCAGTCGTGTCAGGTGCTCAGGCTATACATCCCGGTTACGGTCTGCTTTCTGAAAATGCAAAGTTTGCTGCACTTTGTAAGAAATGTAATGTTGAATTCATAGGTCCGAGTGCCGAAATGATAGAAAGGCTCGGAGATAAGGACGAGGCTCGCCGTACTATGCGTGAGGCAGGTGTTCCGGTTACTCCGGGAAGTGATATAATAGATGATATAGATGAAGCACGGGAAAAAGCAAAGGAAATAGGTTTCCCTCTTCTCGTTAAAGCACGTTCCGGCGGCGGCGGAAGAGGTATACGCCGTGTGAACAGTATTGAGGAATTCGATAATGCTTTTTTATCTGCAAAGGCAGAGGCACAAAGTGCTTTCGGTGACGGTGCTGTTTATATGGAAAAATATCTTTTCCCTGTAAAACACGTTGAAATGCAGCTTTTGTGCGATAAGTACGGAAATGTTGTGTGTCTTGGAGAAAGAGAATGTTCCGTTCAGCGTAAAAATCAGAAGCTTATTGAGGAATGTCCTTCTCCGGCTGTCACTCCCGAAATACGCTCAGCTATGATGGATGCCGCTGCAAAAGCTGCCAAAGCTGTAGGTTATGAAAATGCCGGTACAGTAGAGTTCCTGCTTGACAAGGATAAGAATTTCTATTTCATGGAGATGAATACACGTCTTCAGGTTGAACATCCTGTAACCGAAATGGTTGTGGGAATAGATATAGTTCAGTGGCAGATACGCATTGCCTCGGGTGCAAAGCTTACTGTTACTCAGGATAAGGTGTATATGCACGGCAATGCTATCGAGTGCCGTATAAATGCGGAAGACCCTGATAATGACTATCGTCCCGGATGCGGAAAAATAAACTTCATCCATGTGCCGGGCGGTCCTTGTGTTCGTTTTGATACGGCTATATATCAGGATTATTCTGTACCGCCGTATTACGATTCAATGGTCGGCAAGCTTATAGTTCAGGCTCGCTCAAGAGAACTTGCCATAAGGAAAATGAAAATGGCACTCAGCGAACTGACTATAAACGGAATAAAACATAACCGTGATCTACATATAGATATTCTCTCCGATCCTGCTTTTGTGTCGGGCGAGTATACTACCGGATTCATGGAGGAAAGACAGCAGCGTCTTGAAAAGAAAAAAAGCGGCGACTGATACCGCTTCAAAATTTATGCCGCATACAGCTTCGGCTGAATTTGTGCGGAGATAGGTCGGGTGCAGCTTGAATACATCAGATATTTTTAATTTTTTAAAGCCGAAAAACGAGCTTGAAAATCAGGGTGAGCAAATCGAAAACCGCCCATATATCCCTGACGAGTTATGGGTAAAATGTCCTGTGTGCAAAAAACCTGTTCTTTCGGCAGATTTGAATGAAAATAAAAAGGTATGCCCGAAATGCGGCTACCATTTTCGCATCGGTGCAAGACAGCGTATCGAGCTGACTGCCGACGAGGGCAGCTTCAAAGAATTTGATGCTGAGCTTACCTCAACAAATATTATTGATTTCCCCGATTATACGAGGAAACTTAAAAATGCCAAGCTTAACAGCGGTGAAAATGAATCTGTTATTACAGGTTCGGCTGCCATAGGCGGATACCGTGTTATTCTTGTCGTTATGAACTCTCAGTTTATGATGGGCTCTATGGGAACTGTTACCGGAGAAAAGATCACACGTGCTTTTGAATATGCTACAGAGCATCGTATGCCCGTAGTTGTATTTACTGTTTCGGGCGGTGCAAGGATGCAGGAGGGTATACTTTCCCTTATGCAGATGGCAAAAACCAGCGGTGCAGTAAAAAAACACAGCGATGAAGGTCTGCTTTATATAACTGTACTTACAGACCCCACAACAGGGGGAGTAACTGCAAGCTTTGCAATGGAAGGTGATATTATCCTTTCTGAACCGAAAGCACTTATAGCATTTGCAGGCCCGAGAGTAATAGAACAGACTATAAGACAAAAACTTCCGAAGGATTTTCAGTCTGCTGAATTTCTTCTTGAAAAAGGCTTTATAGATGCAGTGGTGCCGAGAGGTGAAATGAAAGACAAACTTGCACATATACTTGCACTGCATGGAGCTGAAAAGGTTACACAGGAGGGCGAAAATAAATGAGTGCATTTGACAGCGTTACAGCAGCAAGAGCAAATGACCGCCCCACTGCTGTTGACTATATAACAAAAATTTTCGGAGACAGTTTTATCGAATTTCATGGTGACAGACGTTTTGCAGATGATAAGGCAGTTATAGGCGGTATTGCCGAGTTATGCGGCAAGCCTGTGACAGTTATAGGTCTTGAAAAAGGCAGAAATCTCAAGGAACGTATGGACAGGAATTTCGGTTCGGCTCACCCCGAAGGCTACAGAAAAGCATTAAGACTTATGAAACAGGCTGAAAAATTTCATCGTCCTGTTATATGCCTTGTAGATACATCGGGTGCTTACTGCGGTATCGGTGCTGAGGAAAGAGGTCAGGGTCAGGCAATAGCTGAAAACCTGATGGAAATGATGACACTTAAAACTCCGATACTTTCTATCCTTATCGGTGAAGGCGGCAGCGGCGGTGCATTGGCACTTGCAGTTGCGGATGAAGTATGGATGCTTGAAAATGCTATCTATTCCGTTATATCTCCCGAAGGATGTGCAAGCATACTCTGGAAGGATTCAAGTAAAACGGCTGAGGCTTCGGAATGTCTCAAGCTTACTTCACAGGATCTTTTTAAACTCGGGGTTATTGAGAGAATTATACGAGAGCCGAAAAATCTTGACAGCATGATGTTTGAAAGTTTTAAAAATCTTGTTGCACAGACATTTGACAGGCTGAAAGCTATGGATACCGAAACTTTGCTTCAGAAGAGATACAACCGTTTCAGAAAATACTGAATGACGGTTTTATACATGAGGGGAGAAAGCCTGACTGGTTTTCTCCTTTTTGACTTGAAAAGGAATTAAAGAAAATGGAATTGAATATTGTTCTGGTAGAGCCTGAAATACCGCCGAATACGGGTAATATTGTAAGAACGTGTGCGGCAACGGGTGCAAGGCTGCATATTGTGAGACCGATGGGTTTCAGTGATGATAATAAACATCTCAAAAGGGCAGGACTTGACTACTGGCATCTTATGGATCTGACATTTTATGATGATCTGAATGATTTTTTTGAAAGAACAAAAGGGGGAAATTATTTCTATTTTTCCTCAAAAGCACCTCATAATTATTCGGATGTAAAATATCCCGATGCCTGTTACCTTGTTTTCGGAAAGGAAACAAAGGGGCTGCCTGAAAAACTTCTGCATGATAATCCTGAAAAATGTGTGCGTATACCGATGACAAGTTACGCCCGATGCCTTAATCTTTCAAATTCTGCTGCAATAGCAGCGTATGAAGTGCTTCGTCAGTGGGATTATCCTGAACTTGTTAATCATGGAAGATTAAAGGAATTTGACTGGGATAATTATGAGTGGGACAAATTTGTATAAAAGGGGAAAGAAAAAATGATAACAGTAAGCAATGTGTCAGTGAATTTCAGCGGAACACCGCTGTTTTCAGATGTTAACCTCAAACTTACCGATAATAACTGCTATGGTATTATTGGTGCGAACGGTGCAGGCAAATCTACTTTTCTGAAAGTTCTTTCGGGAGACCTTGAGCCTACAAAGGGAGAAGTTATAATTCCGGAAAACACAAGAATGTCTGTTCTGAAACAGGATCATTTTGCATTTGATGAATATACCGTTCTGGATACGGTAATATACGGAAATAAAAAGCTTTATGATATAATGAAGGAAAAAGATGCTATATACATGAAAGAGGATTTTTCCGATGAAGACGGTATACGTGCATCCGAACTTGAGGCTGAATTTGCAGAGCTTAACGGCTGGGAGGCTGAAAGTGATGCTTCAAAGCTTATTCAGGGTCTTGGTCTCTCAGAGGATATACTTTATTCTCAGATGAGCAGTCTTACAGGTAATGAAAAGGTAAAAGTTCTTCTTGCACAGGCACTTTTCGGAAATCCTCAGATAATACTCCTCGACGAGCCTACAAACAACCTTGATATAAAGGCTATTGCATGGCTGGAGGATTTTATACTTGATTATGAAGGAACAATAATCGTTGTGTCACATGATCGTCATTTTCTTAACACGGTCTGCACACATATGATAGATATAGATTATAACAAAATAAAGCTTTATGTGGGAAACTATGAATTCTGGTACGAATCAAGTCAGCTTATTCAGGCTATGATACGTCAGCAGAATAAGAAAACAGAAGAAAAAATTAAAGAACTCCAGACTTTTGTACAGAGATTCTCTGCTAATAAATCAAAATCAAAACAGGCTACATCAAGAAGAAAACTTCTTGATAAGCTTACAGTCGAGGAACTTCCTGCTTCTTCAAGAAAATATCCGTTTGTAGGTTTCAATATGGACAGGGAAGTGGGTAAGGAAGTTTTACAGGTCGAGGGGCTTTCAAAGACCGTTGACGGTGAAAAGGTGCTTGATAACGTATCGTTCCGCATAGAAAGAAATGATAAGGTAGCGTTTTTGTGCGATAATGAAATAGCCGTTACCACTCTTTTTGAAATACTGGTCGGCAATATGGAAGCCGATGAGGGCGAATTCAAATGGGGTACTACAACATCACAGTCATATTTTCCTAAGGATAATACAGCTTTCTTTGAGGGCAATGATATGACCATTATTGACTGGATAAGACAGTATGTAAGGGGCAATGACAATACGGATACATATCTGCGAGGATTTCTTGGAAGAATGTTGTTCTCGGGTGATGATGTGTTTAAACCTGTAAAAGTTCTTTCGGGCGGTGAAAAGGTTAGATGTATGCTTTCAAGAATGATGATGTTCGGAGCAAATGTACTTATACTCGATCAGCCTACTAACCATCTTGACCTTGAATCAATAACCGCTGTAAACAAAGGTCTTACAAATTTCAAGGGCGTTGTACTGTTTACTTCACATGACCATGAATTTATTTCTACTGTTGCAAACAGAATAATTGTAATAGAGAAAACAGGCATAAAGGATATTACACGCACTTATGATGAATATATTTCCGAAAAATACAGTATACAGTAATTTGTAAATAAACGGAGGTGTAAGCCATGCTTGCTGAAAGAGATAAGGCGGATCTGTTTCTTGACAGATACCGTGAACTTGAAGAAGAACTGAATAAAAAATACGGTGATGAAAAAGCTTTTGGCAGTCCTGTTGTACGTTTTATAAACGACAAGGAAAGCAAGGCTTACCGTGAACAGTTGGATCTTTGCAGGGAAATACGGAATTTTCTTTCCCACCATTCAGAATTTGAAGGTGAAAGGATAATACAGCCGTCTGATTCTCTTATCAGATTTCTTGAGGAGGTAACGGAATATCTGAGGAGACCTCCTCTTGCCCTCAGCTGTGCTACTCTGTACGCAGATATTCTTAAAACCACTCTTTCACAAAAAGCTCAGACCGTTATGAAAAAAATGGAACGTCAGGGCTTTTCCCATGTTCCTGTTATCGAAGGAGGAGAATGTGTGGGCGTGTTCAGTGTGAGTACAATATTCACATATTCACTCGCAAACGGTATGTCGCAAATTCAGGATGATATGACAGTGGGAGATTTTTCGGATTACCTGCCCATAGATAAACACAGTACAGAGCGATTTCGATTTATGGGTAGTGAATCTACTATTTACGATGTAAGGTCTGAATTTGAAAAAAAACAAAGAAGTGCAAAGCGTCTTGCCGCTGTATTCATAACGGAAAGCGGAAATCAAAGCGGAAGAATACTGGGGATGCTTACCTCACATGATATTATAAATTTTTGAGAAGGTATAATTTTATGAATGATAAAAAGGAAAAAGTCCTTGTCGCTATGAGCGGAGGTGTAGACAGCTCGGTCACAGCAGCAGTCCTTGCTGAAAATTATGACGTTTCGGGTGTTACTCTCAGACTTTTTAAAAATTCCGATATAAATATTTCAGAGGGCAAGACCTGCTGTTCACTTGAAGATGTTGAGGATGCCAGATCAGTTGCATTCAGACTTGGTATAGATTTTTATGTTTTTGATTTTGGGGACAGGTTCAAAGAATGTGTTATAGACCGTTTCAACAGTGCATATTTTAAGGGTCTTACACCCAATCCTTGTATAGACTGCAATAAATTCATCAAATTCGATGCACTTTTGTCTCGTGCTGAACAGCTCGGATATGACTATATAGCAACGGGTCATTATGTACGCAGGCGGTTTGATGAAAAAACAGGAAAATATCAGCTTCTTAAGGGAATTGACTCTACAAAGGATCAGAGTTATGTGCTTTATAATATGACACAGTATCAGCTTTCAAAAACTCTTTTTCCTATGGGTGAGTATACCAAACAGCAGACAAGAGAGCTTGCCAAAGAAAAATGTCCTTTTGTTGCTTCAAAACCTGACAGTCAGGATATTTGTTTCGTTCCAGACGGAGATTATGCACGTTTTATAGAAGAATATACAGGTAAAAAATCTCAGGAGGGTGATTTTACTGATATAAGCGGTAATATCCTCGGCAGACACAGCGGAATTATAAGATATACTATAGGTCAGAGAAAAGGTCTGGGAATCGCTTTGGGCGTTCCTGCTTATGTTATTGAAAAGGATATTGAAAATAATCG
Source organism: uncultured Eubacteriales bacterium (assembly GCA_900315465.1). Classification (GTDB taxonomy): domain Bacteria; phylum Bacillota; class Clostridia; order Oscillospirales; family Acutalibacteraceae; genus UBA1213. The sequence goes on from OMZF01000043.1 coordinate 17,380, forward strand.
TGTTGTTCTTGGGAGTAATGATGATTTATTCACGGATACCGCTTATGCGGAGGAAATGAACTGGATATCCGGTGAGATGCCGTCATCACCTGTACGATTGAAAGCCCGCATAAGATACAACAAAAAGGAACAGCCTGCTACTCTTTATCCTCTTGAAAATAATTGTGCGAAGATAGTATTTGACGAGCCTCAGAGAGCTGTTACACCCGGTCAGGCTGTTGTGTGCTATGACGGTGATATAGTTCTCGGCGGTGGTCGTGGATGCTATGGCAAAAAATAATTAATTATGCATTGTATAAATTTGTGAAATGTAGTATAATTTTTATAGCTGAATTTTCACGGGTATCAGCTTGATTATTGGAAGTCCGGAGGTTATCATGAATTTAAACAGAAGAAATATAGAAAAATTGTTATTCATAGGTACAGCTCTTATACTTATCTATCTGGGCTTACAAAATATGAATATCGTTGTAGAGTTTTTTGTATGGGTTCTTGGGGTTCTCACACCGTTTATTATTGCAGTATGCTGTACGTTCTTTCTGAGTGTGCCGCTCAAGGCAATAGAAAAAAGGCTGTTTCAGCCTAATGGTGATAAACCTGTAAAACCTATTCTGGAAAAAATCAGAAGACCTGTTTCGATAATTCTTTCAATAGCTTTGTTTTTGCTGATAATAGGAGCTTTTCTGATAGTAATTATTCCTGAGATACTGAGCAGTATAAATGATATTGCCCACGCTATGCCCGATGCACTTAAATCCCTTAATGAAAATATCAAACAGCTTGCAAGGGATAACGATTATATTGCAAGTGTTATTAAGCTGTTCAATTCCGATTATGGTACAGAAATGGTGGTCAACGGGGAAAAAGTCATTAATGAAGAGGTTATTGATACCGCTGCCGTATCGTCATACATAACTAATATGCTTACAGATAATGCAGGCGGACTGGTAAGCTATACGGTTAATATGCTTTCTTCTGTTGTAAGCATGGCACTCAATATTTTCCTCGGGCTTGTAATTTCAATTTATACCCTTATGAGAAAGGAAAAAATAGCTGCTAATGTAAAAAAACTTATTTATGCTGCATTGCCTGTAAAGGGTGCTGATTTTATAGTTGAACTCGGACATCTTACAAATAAGTCCTTCTATAACAGTATTACCGGTCAGATGATGGAATGTGTTATCCTCGGAGGTCTTACAGCTCTCGGAATGACTATTTTCGGATTCCCGTATGCTGCACTTGTGGGTGTTATGGTCGCTATCCTTTCGTGGATACCAATGTTCGGCGTGTGGATAGGTGCAGGCGTGGGTACTTTGTTCGTACTTACAAATAATCCTATTCAGGCTATATGGTTTCTTGTATTTATGGTATGCCTGCAGCAGATAGAGGGAAATTTCATATTCCCCCGTGTTGTGGGCAGCAATATGGGACTTCCTCCAATACTTATGATCTCGGCTATCGTACTTTTCGGCAATTTCTTCGGGTTTATCGGTCTTATAATAAGCTGTCCGGTTACATCTGTGATATATACTCTTACAAGACGCTATGTATTTACAATGCTCAGAAAAAAGAAGATACCTCATGCAAAATTCGATATTATTGAGGACAAACCAAAACCTCGTCTGCATAAGGCAGCAAAAGGTACGGGTATGATAGGAAAAATTAAGGTTCTTATTAAATCAAAAAAAATGCCCGCAAAGAAAAGTAAATAACAAACTAAAAATATCGGTCAGGTTATTAACAGAATCAGACCGATATTTCTTTTTTTTCAGTAAAATATTATAAAAACTATTGTAATAAAGGGTGTGGATATGTTAAAATGTAGAGTAGACAGTTATTCTGTATGGCGGAATATTTTGTGTCGGAAACAAAATTGAAATTTTATAAAACATAGACGGAGGAATATTATGCTGAAACTCAAAAGGATATTCAGCTGTATACTTGCTGTTACTGCAATAATGGGAGGAAGTGCAATGTCTGCTATGGCTGTAAACGAAAAAAATTATGCACACGAGCTTGATAAACAAGCTTATTACGGCGGAGATCTGGGTGCTGTATATACCAAAAAGGCTACTACCTTTAAAGTATGGGCTCCTACCGCTGAAAGAGTTACTTTGAAACTCTATGCTACCGGAAGCTCCGCAGAAGAGGGTGCTCAGGATATTTCAACCACTTCTATGACAAAGGGTGATAAGGGTGTATGGAGTGTTATTCTGAGTGGTGACAAGAAAAATCTTTATTACACATACCTTATTACAATAAACGGTGTTACAACGGAAACTGCCGATGTTTATTCAAAGGCTGTGGGTGTAAACGGTAACAGAAGTATGGTGGTTGACCTTAAATCTACCGACCCTGAAGGCTGGGACAAGGATCAGCATGTTCTTTATGATGACCCTACCGATGCTATAGTATGGGAGGTTCATGTAAGAGATTTTTCAAAGAGTGAAATATCGGGCGTATCACTTAAGCATAAGGGTAAATATCTTGCTTTTACCGAAAACGGTACTACGGTAGGAGGAAAGGGTGAGGTGTCTACCTGTATAGATTACCTGAAAAAACTGGGTGTTACCCATGTACAGCTTCTTCCTGTATATGATTATGCAACAGTTGACGAAACAAAGGAAAATCCTGATGAATATAACTGGGGATATGATCCTAAAAACTATAATGTTCCGGAGGGTTCGTATTCAACAAACCCTTATGACGGAAATGTCCGTATCACAGAATTCAAACAGATGATCAAGGCTCTGCATGATGCAGGTATCGGTGTTATAATGGATGTAGTATATAACCATACATTTACCGCAAAGGGCAGCTGTTTTGAAAATACCGTGCCCGGCTACTACTACAGACTTACTCCCGACGGAGAGCTTTCCGACGGTTCAGGCTGCGGAAATGAAACAGCAAGCGATCACCTTATGTACAGAAAATATATGATCGATTCTGTAGTATACTGGGCAAGCGAATATCATATAGACGGTTTCCGTTTTGACCTTATGGGTGTGCATGATGTGGAAACGATGAACCTTATAAGAAAAGCACTTGATGAAAAAATCAAAGACGGAAATAAGATCATAATGTACGGTGAGCCCTGGACGGGCGGTGCGATCTCTACAAATGCAAAAACCTGCACAAAAGAAAATATTAAGCTCCTCAATGAAAGAATAGGTGCGTTCAATGATAATTTCAGAGATGCCGTAAAGGGTCATGTGTTCAATGCGAAGGAGGCAGGTTTTGTTCAGACAGGAAGCGGTGCAGATGTACTTAAACCCTGTATTGCAGCTAACTGCACAGAAACAACAGGATGGCTCAAACAGCCCTCACAGTCTGTTACATATATGTCTGCACATGATAATTATACACTTTATGATAAACTCGTACTTTCGGTAAAGAATGATGAAAGCTTTGATGAAAGAGATGATAAGCTTGTTGATATGAATAAACTTGCTGCAGCAATAATGCTGACATCTCAGGGTATTAATTTTATGCAGGCAGGAGAGGAATTCGCAAGAACAAAATTTGGTGATGAAAATAGCTTCATTTCACCCGATAAGATAAATCAGCTCAACTGGGAAAATCTTATTACATTCGCTGATCTTGATTCATATTATCAGGGTCTGATAGAGATAAGAAAAAATTACAAGCCTTTCCGTGATGCAACAGGAAATAGTGCAAAGAAAATTTCTTTCTCCGATACAGGAAAGGGTGTGGTTGCCTATACTCTTGAAAATTCTGTTACAAAGGGTAAAGAATGGTCATATGTTGCTGTTGCATTCAATGCATCTGATGAAGCCGCAAGCGTTACACTCAAACAAAGTGCTGATACTGCTCTGCCGTCTTCATGGGAAATCATAGCAGACGGTACACAGGCAGGTCTTAATGGTCTGGGAGAAGTAAAGGGCAGTACAATAACCGTACAGCCTCACAGTGCACTTATACTTGCCGATAAAGAAAGCTTTGACAAACTGTCACTTAAATCAGATAAATGTGTTGTAAATGTAGAATATAAAGATGCAGACAGCGGTGAAGTTATTAAAAAGCAGGTATTGAAAGGCAGTGAGGGAGAAGGCTATACTGTAACAAAGGATCAGTCACTTGACATTGATTATGATTTTGAAAGTGTTGAAGGGACTGAAAAAGGCAAATTTACAAAAGCTGATCAGACTGTTACCTATCTTTACAAAAAGTTTAACGGCAAAATATGCAGTCTCACTGTAAAATATCTTAAAGAGGGAGATGCCCTTATAGGTACAAATGAAAGTGAAGTTGCTGAAAGCATAACCGAAAGGGTAAGAGACGGTGCGGAATATAATGCTCCGATACGAACAATAGACGGTATGCGTGTGAAAACGGAACTTTTTCCCTCAAATGCCACAGGCAAGGTATCAGGTCAGGATATAGAAGTTACATTCTATTATGAAAATGAGGGTGTAAAAGACCTTGTTATACATTATTTCGATACTAAGAAAAGAGATAAGGTATATGCCTATGTATATGCTAAAACAGATGAAGGCGAAGATGTGTATACAGATGATACTCCCGGAACAGAAATGAAGGCTGATACCGAACTTGGAGAAGGCTGGTATATCCTCAGTCTTAAGGACAGGGGAGCACTTGAAGGTCTTAAACTTAAAATAAGCGATACAAAGGGAGAAATAACAGACAGTTTTGACCATGATATAAAGGGTGAAATCTGGATAGAAAACGGTGTTGTTACTCCTAAAGGAGAGGTTACAGTAATATATGTAAATGCAGACGGTACTGTAATGGATTCGGCAATGCTCAGCGGAAAAGCAGGAACGGTATATAAAACGGAACAGCTGGTGTATGAGGGCATGTCTCTTACAGGCAGCACTGATAATGTTGAAGGTACTTTCACATCTGCTCCGATATATGTAATATACAGCTATGATAAACAAAGCATTACAGAAAAACCTGTAATGCCTGTAATAGTTCTTCTTACAGTTTCATCATTCATTACAATAATTGCAGCAGCTGCACTCGGTGCTGTATATAACAAAAAGAAAAAGGCATAAAAAAGCGACCTGTCAGTAAAATGACAGGTCGTTATTTTTCGGTTTTCAGAATGCTTCGTCTGTTATTGCACGAAATCCTATTATAAGTGCCATAACTTCAAAAACTACGGCAAACTGACATACGGTAGCAACTCCTACTCTCCCTTTTTCAAGTCCTAAAACAGAGCCTATGAAATCAAGAATATCTGTTCCGCCGTCAATAAATAATACTCCCCCGAAAATAAGCAGCACTAATCCTATAGCTCCGAAAACTATAGCGGTAATGATAAGCGGTTTTCCTTTCAACATAAAATTCCTTCTTTAATACAAAATTGCACCGTATTTTTCGGCAAGCTGTTTCAAAATATCATAATCAATTTCACAGCTGGTATCTATTATAAGCCGCCCCTGAAAATACCTGAGTGCTGCTTCCAGCGTCACCGGATCATTTGTACGGACTGTAACAGGGAGTTTTGTCATAGATGCATTATCCGCAAGCAATGCGGCATCATCAGCTGTAAAAAGTTCTATGCATACCGAGTTTACAGTTTCGTCATCCAGATCAATTATATCCTCTGCAAGACCATAACTGCAGTCTATCGGTTCGGAGAGAACCAGATCATCAAATAAAAAGAATGCTTCACGGTCTATTGCAGCGGCATTGCTGTCCTTTTCCGTACTGATTTCAAATTTTGAGCCTGAATGTTTTATAAGTGAAATGGTTTCTTTGTCCATTACATCACCGCTATTCAGAAATACAGATGCTCCGCTTTCTATCAGTCCGGAAATTTCTTTTTCATTAAGCTTTGAAAAATTTCCCGATGCAATAAGGGGTATTTCGGCATGAGGAAAAGCCTTTCCTAAAAGCTCTGTAAGTGTATATATGCCGTCAATGCAGCTTATACCGAATGCAGCAGCTCCAAGAGCCTGTAATGTTATAAGTGATGCTATATAATCGGTACCGTTTTGGTTTTTTCCGTCCTCGTCAACATCCATTATGATACAGATAGGAATATCCGCTGTTTCTGACGCAAAGACGGCAGCCCGCATTTCTCCTAAACTTCCAGCATTTTTAAGCAGAATAAGTTTTGCACCTGCATCTTTCAGAACTGTTATTTTTTCAAGATAGTCAAAATAAAGTGATTCAAAAATACCGCTGTTATATTCTTCTATACCCGACGGAGCAATAAGTCCGCATACAGCAGCATATTTTCCGGCTGCTTTTTCGGTTTTTTTCATTGCTTCTCTGCAAAGTCGGGAGAATTCATCATCACGGCTTATTTCATCAAGACGTTTATGCGTTATTCCTTCAGTAGGTGCAAGAAGCAGGTTTTCTCCTGCTTCAAGACTCTTTTTATATTTTTCTGCAAGCTCCTCACCGTCAGGGTCGGCTGATACCGATTCACCTATCAGCGGAAGGCTTAATGACAGATTCATTTGTTTTTCTCCTCTGTTATTACATTGATTCGGGGGCGGTTATCTTGAACATATTCAGAACATTTGCAATTACTGTTTTTGCTGCGATACAAAGTGCAAGACGTGCCTGCATAAGAGATTCATCATCGCATTTTACACGGCAGGCATTATAGAATTTATGGAACAAAGTTGCTGTGTCATATACGTAACGTGTTACCCTTGACGGATCATATTCCTTTGCAGCTCCGATGATCTCGGTTTCATATGATGAAAGCTTGCTTATAAGCTCAAGTTCTTCGGGAGCTGTAAGCTTTTTGTAGTCATCGGGTGTACATTCTCTTTTCTGGATTCCTTCATCTGAAAGATTCTTGATTATATTGCATATTCTTGCATGGGCATACTGTACATAGTATACAGGATTCTTTGAAGATTCTTCAATAGCAAGATCAATATCAAAATCAAAATGACTGTTTGCTTCTCTGAGGTTAAAGAAGAAACGTGCGGCATCTATCGGTATTTCATCAAGAAGTGTTACAAGAGTGATAGCCTTGCCGCTTCTTTTTGATATTTTATATACTTCACCGTTCCTGAGCAGTCTTACCATCTGCATAAGAACTACATCAAGTCTTTCAGCATCTACATCAAGAGCTGTAAGAGCGGCTTTAAGTCTCGGTACATATCCATGATGATCTGCACCAAGAATATCTATAGCCTTGTCAAAATTTCTTGTTACCAGCTTGTCATAATGATATGCTATATCGGGAACAACATATGTTGGAATGCCGTTTGAACGAACAAGCACAAAATCCTTATCTGCACCGAACTGTGCAGCCTTGAACCATATTGCACCATCCTGTTCATAGGTATGTCCTTTTTCTGTAAGAAGATCTACTATATGTTTTACCGCACCGCTTTCATGCAGGGTACTTTCCCTGAACCAGCGGTCATATTTTATGCGGTATTTGAGAAGATCTCTTTCAAGTCCTTCGATATTCTTCGGAAGGGCAAAAGCCACAAGTGCCTTACGCCTTTCTTCAGTGGAAGCTTCTGTATATTTATCACCGTAAACCTCGGCAAATGCTTTGGCGTGATCGATTATATCCTGACCGTGATATGAATCTTCGGGAAGTTCATAGCCCTCTTTATAAAGCTGCATATATCTGATGTCAAGTGAAAGACCAAATTTTTCGATCTGATTTCCGGCATCATTTACATAGAATTCCCTTGATACATTGTAACCGGCGGCATCAAGTACACTTGAAAGAGAATCTCCTATTGCACCGCCTCTTGCATTTCCTATATGCATAGGGCCGGTTGGGTTGGCTGATACAAATTCAACAAGAATTCTTTTGCCCTGACCGTAATCTGAACGGCCATAATCCTTGCCCTTTGTATTTATTTCTTCAATGACCTCTCCGTAATAAGAACTGTCATAAAAGAAATTTATAAATCCAGGGCCTGCAATTTCAAAGCGTGAAACATTTGTTCCGGAAAGATCAAGCTTTGATGTGATTATATCAGCAATTTTTCTTGGTGCATTGCGGAATGCCTTTGCAGATACCATTGCCGCATTGGTTGCCAGATCACCATGACTGAGATCTGCGGGTATTTCTATATGAAATGACGGTATTTCAGCTTCGGGAAGAAGTCCTTCGCTTATGGCTGTTTTGAATGCATTTTTGATAGCATCGCCCAGCTTATCTATTGTCTTTGTTGCTGTTGACATTTTTATTTGTCTCCTTTATCTTCAAAGTAAGTTCGTTTGAGCTTGCGAGCTCAGATTCTATATCTATTGAATAGCGTACTGTAAGATTCCCTCCGTGATCGTCAAGATCTATTCCTACATACTCGGTGTATACTCCGAGAGTAAGACTTCCGAAAGGCGTATTATATTCACATTTATGGCGTTCACCCTGTTCGAGTATGAGGTGATGATTTTCTTCTCCGCCTTTCATAACCGTAACTACATTATTTCCGTCAATTTTTATTGTGGTGCGGTAATGCTGTTCGGGATGATCAGGGCTGTATTCCTTATATGTTATGTATCGGCTTCCGTTTTTCGTTACATACGAAGCGGAAGTTTCAAGCTCTATCTTTTCCGAGCTTCCCGATACCGTCTGCTTTCCGCAGACCGAAAGATTGAAATTTTCTTCCATTTTTATATCCCTTTCCTTACTGAAGTGCGACCTGTTCGATATTTATGTGTTTTACCTTTTCTACACTCTGACCGAGGAATATTTCGGCAGTATGCATAAAGCTTTCTACCGTATCGCTTACGTAGTATGAGCATTTTCCGTTTTGATTGCTCTGATTGAGAAGATCATGGCGGCTTAAAAGATGTGCTGCATAAAGTGCGGTCTCTTTGCCCGAATCTATCAGCGTAACATGGTTTCCGAGATAGTTTGAGATTGCCTTTGCGATTATCGGAAAATGTGTACAGCCCAGAATAAGCGTATCTATTCCGTCACGTTTCATCTGCGACAAATATCTCTCTACAACCATTTGTACGATACAGTCATCCTCAGAAATGAATCCGTTTTCCACTAAATTTACAAAAAGGGGACAATCCTGCTGAAATACTGTAAGCTTATCATTCTGACGAAGGATTTCATTTTTATATGAACAGCTTTTCACGGTTGCGGATGTGCCTATTATACCGATCTTGCCGTTGTGTGTGGAATTTACAGCGGCTGTCGCTGTAGGTATCACTACACCTGTGAACGGAACAGGCAGTTCGTCGGGAAGTTCGGTTGCTACAGAACTTACAGTTCCGCAGGCTGCTATTATAATTTTTACATTTTTGGAAAGCAGAAAACCGGCATCCTGACGGGCGTATTTTTTAATTGTTTCATCGCTTCGGCTTCCGTAAGGTACTCTTGCGGTGTCACCGAAATATATTATATTCTCCTGGGGAAGAACTTTGATAAGCTCTTTTACGGCTGTAAGTCCGCCAAGCCCCGAATCAAAAACTCCGATAGCCTGTTCAGACATTTTTTTCAGCCCTCTCAAATGCAAGTTCTATAAGTTTTTCTATAAGTGTGCTGCCATTAATATCGCAGGCAGCCATAAGTTTCGGATACATACTTATGGATGTGAAGCCGGGCATTGTGTTTATTTCGTTAAGCAATACCCTGCCTTCTTCCGTAACAAAAAAGTCTACACGGGAAAGTCCTGTACAATCAAGTGCTTTATATGCTCTTACTGCAACTCGTTTTACGATTTCCTTGAGTTCCTGATTGATATGAGCAGGAATGAACAATTCGGATGATGCATTATTATATTTTGCGTCATAATCATAAAATTCGGCAGCAGGCTTTATTTCTCCCGGAACGGATGCGAAAAATTCATGGTTTCCCATTACCGCACATTCTACTTCTTTGCCGGTTACCGTTTCTTCAAAAAGAATACGTCTGTCTTCCTTTGCGGCAATTTCAATGGCTTTTATAAGCTGCCCCCTGTCACACGCCTTGCTTACACCGACTGAAGAACCTGCATTTGCAGGTTTTACGAATATAGGATAATCAAGGGCAGATTCTACCTTTACTATGCATTTATCGGGATTCTTTTTGTAATCGTCTGTATTGAACCATGTGAAAGCGGCTTGTTCGATACCGGCGTGTTCAAACATGATGTTCGTTACTATCTTATCCATACAGGCAGCAGACGCAAGTACACCGCAGCCGACATACGGTATTTCAGCAAGCTCCAGAAGTCCCTGAACAGTACCGTCTTCACCGTTTTTGCCGTGAAGTACAGGGAAAACAGCATCTATTTTTATGATCTCATAACCTTCATCACCCAGAACAACAATTCCTCCTACTCTCGGAGCAGGTGCAATAAATGCAAGCTTATTTGCAGGGTCGTTTTCCCATGATCCGTCGCTGATATTTTTGAGATCACCGCTGTAAAGAAGCCATCTGCCTTCTTTGGTTATGCCTATTGTGACCACTTCATATTTATCCGTGGGTATCTGACTTATGACATATGAAGCAGACACTCTCGAAACTTCATGTTCTGATGATTTGCCGCCAAAAAGAACGGCTATGCGTTTTTTCTGCACCTGAAACACTCCTTTTTCACTTGAAAGCTATACATTAATATATTTATACCGTTATAACTTTAATATTAACATATATTCTTATTTCGTGCAATTCTTATTTATAATTAATATGCCTTTTATAAGGTAGAACTTAAATAGACTTTTTAAACGCTTTTGTGCAAATTGCTAAAATTCGGGATATTTTTTTTATATATATGAAAAACTCTTGATTTTTCTGATAAGGCATGATATTATAGTAACGGATTTTGTTACAAGTTTGAAACATTTGAAAGAAAGTTAAGACAACAACTAAGAAAATTTATTAAAAAAATGTAACAAAAAGTTAATTTTAGTGCAAAAGTTACGAAGGGAGTCAATTCACTTTATGGCAAAAATAATGAGAAAGGTTATAGCGGGTGCTTTATCAGCAAGTATCGCAACAACAATGATCCTGTCCGGTGCTATGACCGCTAAAGCTGAATCCAGCACAGGAGTAGGTCTTTCAGCTCACGCTCTGAAAGCTTATCGTGAGGGCTGGTCTTATGTATGGGGCGGTACCTCATACGGAGCTGTTGACTGCTCCGGTCTTATATGGACATATAACGGTGTAGGAGGAAACAGAGTAGATTTGCTTTCATGCTCTCCTGACTGGGGCTATGTAAGCAATGGTATTCCGAACATCCACGGTCTCGGACTTCATACTCCGGGTCATGTAGGTGTATACATCGGTTCAGGTATGGCAGTAGATGCAAGAGACGAATATTCAGGTGTTGTATACCATAATGTATACAGCAGAACATGGGTGGAATGGTTCAAGATCTCAGGCGTATCTTATCCGTGGAACGGTTGGGTACTCTTTGACGGTGATTCATTCTATTATGAAAATGGTCAGTATATCACAGATACCACAAGAACTCTTGATGGTATTACATACAGCTTCAACAGTGCAGGTGTGTCAAATATGGCACCTCCTTCAAGTGCATATCAGGCAACAGATTATTCTTATTCAATGGCGACACCGGCACCTCAGCCTGAGCCGGAACCTGAGCCCGAGCCTGAGCCGGAACCGATTCCCGAACCAGAACCTGAGCCCGAGCCGGAACCTGAGCCAGAGCCGATTCCTGAACCTGAGCCGGAGCCCGAGCCTGAGCCTGAGCCTGAGCCTGAACCCGAACCCGAGCCTGTAGTTCAGGAAAGCTCACAGGAAGAAGAAAAGAAGGCAGAAGAAAGTAAACCCGAAGAGCCTGAAACACCTGTAAAGGAAGTAAAGACTATAGCTTCTTACGGTGACGAGGATGAAGAAGGTAAAGATACAGTTAAAAAGATTCAGACAAGGCTTTATGAACTTGGTTATCTCGGTGATGATGCTTCAGGTTACTTCGGAGCAGCAACTGTGGATGCTATAATGCTGTTTCAGGATAAGAACAAACTTGAGGTAACTGGTATTGCTGATGAAGTTACAGTAGCAAAGCTTAATGAAGATAAGGCAGTTACAAACTTCATTACACTTGAACTTGATTCATATGATGATGGTGAAAATCTTCAGGTTACATACCTCCAGACAAGACTTACAGACCTCAAATATTACTATGATGATATAACAGGTTTCTATGGCGGACTTACAGAAAATGCTGTAAAGAAGTTCCAGAAAAACAATTCTCTTAAAGTAACAGGTATCGCTGATGCCGAAACACAAAAGGTACTGTTCGATAACGATACGGTTACAAACCCCGACGAAGGCAGTGTTGCTCTTGGTGACAGCGGTGCAATGGTAGTTGAGATGCAGAAGAAACTCGCTTCTCTCAGGTATCTGCCCGGTGTGGTAGGTGAGGAATTTACAAAGGCAATCCTCGGTGCTGTAAACCTCTTCCAGACAACAGCAGGCTTTGAACCCGATGAAAAAATGACAGCAGAGCAGATAGCACTTCTTAATTCTGAAGATGCACCTAAGTCTCCCGATTATGATAATCTCCAGCTTGGTTATCAGGGTGATGATGTAAAACAGCTCCAGTCAAAGCTCGCTATGATCAAATATTATGACGGTAAGCTTTCGGGTGAATTTACAGAGGATGTAGAGGCTGCTGTTACAAAGTTCCAGCAGGATAACAATATTGAAGCTAACGGTGTTGCTGATGCCGCTACTCAGGAGCTTATCAAAAATCAGGCACAGCTTGAAAGTGCAAAAGTAGGGGAAGAATTGGTTATCAAAACTACAACCGTTTCGGACAATGCTCTTGCAAAGCTTGCAGAAACCAAGGTACAGGCTCCGGGTGAGATAGTTATTACAAACCAGAGCGAGAGCGATATGGTAAGAACATTCGTTATTCTCGGTTCAGTCGTTCTGTTCACTATCTTCCTTGCAGTTGTGTTCATGGTTGAGCTTAAAAAGAGAAAAGCGAATACAACAGTTGATATTTCTTCATCTTACAAAAGAAAATTCTGATCAGTGATTTCAGAGGAGACTTAAAAGGTCTCCTCTTTTTTTGTGCATTATTTTTATATTTTTCTGGTATATATTGGTAGATTTCGACACAGAAAATGTGTTATAATCATTTCTGTTGTGCTAAAAAAATAAAGTCAGAAAAATATTTATATTATATTAACAATTTTTCATAAAAAATAGTACAAAAGCACTTGAAATTTATATAAAATTAAGCTATTATATAAGTAATAAACAGTATTTGGTAAAAAAGGAGTTGTTATATATGCAGCTTGTAAACA
>OMZF01000115.1 GCA_900315465.1 uncultured Eubacteriales bacterium
AAGTACGAGGTTGTCGATAATGGCATTTTTCTTCATCTTTTTGTCATCCTCCAGCCTTCTGTAAATTTTTGACAAATTATAAAGTTTCTTTGCAATTTTAGGAGTTGCAGCTCCTTTTTTCATTCTCCATGTCCAGTTGCCTCCAAGAGTTGACGGAGTGTTTATTCTTGCCTCTGCTCCGAGTCCGAGAATATCCTGCATCTGAACTATTGCATAATCACTGACACTTGCGTATGCAGTGCGAATGAATCCCCAGTTATAACCTTCGGTCTTATCAAGATGGCAATACTGTTCAGCAAAAGCAATATCTTTTTCCTTTGCACTGCTGAGCCATCCCATGATAGTATCGTTATCATGTGTACCTGTATAGCACACACTGTTAGTTGTATAGTTATGCGGCAGATAGTCGCTGTCCTCTTTTGAATCGAAAGCAAATTCAAGTATTTTCATACCCGGATAGCCTGAATCCTTAAGAAGCTGCTTAACGCCGGGAGTCTGGAAACCGAGATCTTCAGCTATGATCGGAATATCTCCAAGACGCTGTTTCATCTTCTCGAAGAAACGCATCTTAGGACCATCAAGCCACTCACCGACAACTGCATCCTTCGCACCGAAGGGGATAGCATAGAACTGATCAAAAGCTCTGAAGTGGTCAATTCTGGTTACATCGAACATTCTTGCAGCACCTGCAACACGTCTGATCCACCAATCGTAATTTGTTTCTTCAAGGTAGATCCAGTCATAAAGCGGGTTGCCCCAAAGCTGACCTGTTTCTGAGAAATAATCCGGCGGACAGCCTGCAACGCAAACAGGTCTGCGTTCATCATCAAGCCAGAACACATCGGGATTAGCCCATGTATCTGCACTATCCATCGCAACATATATAGGCATATCACCGAAGAGTTTGACACCGTTGCCGTTAGCATACTCTTTCAGCTCTGCCCACTGCTTATAGAACATGAACTGTGTCCATTTCCAGAACATTACATCTTCATAAAGCAGTCTGAGATAGTAATCTATCGTATCGGGATTGCGGTATTTGATAAGATGGTCGGGCCAATCCGTCCACGGTTTATCATCAAAGAACTTTTTAACTGCCATATACAGAGCATAGTCTGTGAGCCAGCTGTTCTCGTCACGCATGAAATCCCAGAATTCCTGCTGATCTTTCTGTTTGAAATTTTCATAAGCTTTTCTGAGGACATCGAAACGAATGTTATACATTCTTTCATAATCGATATACTGTTCATTTGAACCCCAATCGATATTTTTAAGATCCTCCCTGATCAACAGATCTTCATCACAAAGCATATCCAGATCTATCATGTAGGGGTTGCCTGCATAGGTAGAGAAGGACTGATACGGTGAATCACCGTAGCTTGTGGGACCTACCGGCAGAAGCTGCCAGTATTTCTGACCCGCAGCTTTAAGAAAATCTACAAAATCATAGGCTGCTTTGCCCATTGTGCCTATTCCGTAAGGAGAAGGCAGTGAAGTAATCGGCATAAGAATGCCTGCACTTCTTGGCATAGATAAATCATCTCCGTTCTATTATAGTATATTTACCGACTTTTTTCTATCGGCACTTTTAAAATATGCAAAAGTTTTTACATTCGTAATATATTTTATCACGATTTTGATTTATAATCAATAGTTTTGCACAATTTTTTGATACATTAATACGAATAATGTTTCACCCTTTAACAAAATAAAGAGGATAAGCGGCATATACGGCATTATAAATCAATTTTCCGCATACAATGTTTCAAAGCCTTCCGGCTTCTTCCACAACAAACGAAAGAGCTTTTTGTGCAGCCTGTATCCTTACATCTTCCCTGCTGCCGTCAAAGTGAAACATATTTGCCGTACAACCATTTTTACTGCTGATACCTATATACACTGTACCCACAGGTTTTTCATCTGTTCCCCCTCCCGGGCCTGCTATCCCTGTGGTTGAAACTCCTATATCCGAACCCGACAGTTTACGCACTCCGTCTGCCATTTCACAGGCGGTCTGAATACTGTATTCGGTAAAAGTTTCAAGTGTATCATTACTTACTCCAAGAAGCTCATGCTTTATACGGTTTGAATACGAACAAATTCCACATTCTATTACCTCTGACGCTCCCGATACCTGAGTTATAAACTGGGAAACCATACCTCCTGTAAGACTTTCGGCTGTTGATACTTTCAGCCCCTTTTCCTTCAGAAGATGTACAAGCTGCTCACATAGTAAAATGTCAGATTTCGTACTATCATCCTCCCTGCTTCACTGTAATTTTAATGCATATATGTTCATTCTACCATTTTAATTATAAAAAATCAACATTTTTTCTATAAAAAATAATTATTTTTTAGTAAAAAGATAGTCATAGCAAAAACAAGTCGTTTTGTTCATAATTTGTTAACAATTTATGTTGAAAAAACGGATATAATTTTTTATATCATTGCATAAATCAAAAAATTCCTAAGGAGTGATGCATATTGCTGAGAGATCAGTCCTTTCTTAACGCCATGATAATAAATATACTGTTGGCGGCTGTCTGGCATTTTGCCACATTCATAATATGTGTATCGGTGAATACATCATTTTTTGACCCTGAAAAGAAAATGTATCATCCGAAAAAATGGGAGCGTGACGGCAAATTCTACAGCGATGTACTCAAAATAAACCGCTGGAAAGATCTGCTTCCACAGCATATAGGAAAAGATGGTTTTTCAAAAGATCATCTTGATGATGTTTCGGTGGAATACCTCGATGAATTCATCATGGAGACCTGTAGGGGCGAATGGAACCATACGATGAACTGTATGCTTTCAATAATACTTGTTATAATAAATAATCTTATTATGGGACTTGTATTGTCGCTTCTTTTGTTCCTCGGAAACCTGCCTTTTGCCATAATACAGAGATATAACCGTTTCCGTCTGCAAAAACTCCGAAAAACAATAATACGAAAAGAACAGCTTAAAATGAAAAAAGCTGCAAATGCAGCTCAGGGGGGATAATTTTATGGATTGGTTTTTTACTGATACGCCGCTCAGAAAGGGGGACATCTATAATATAACAGGCGAGGATGCAGTACATATTACTAAATCCTTGCGTATGTCTGTGGGGGAAGTCATTACACTTTGCGGAAATGATAAATCCGAATATCCATGTATAATTGAGCATATTTCTTCCGATGGTGTTCAGGTAAAAGTTTCAGACAGCTATGAATGTACTCACGAGCCTGATATAAAAGTAACTCTTTTCTTCGCACTGACCAAAGGGGATAAACCTGAAACAGTAATACAAAAATCTGTTGAACTTGGTGTGCATAAAATAATACCAATGATGACAGAAAGATGCATTTCCAGACCCGATAAGAAAAGCATGGATAAAAAAATAACACGCTATCAGAAAATAGCACTACAGGCGGCTATGCAGTCAAGAAGAGGCATCATCCCCGAAGTAGGAGAACTCACAGAGCTTGTACAGGCCGCAAAAGATATTGGAAATTTTGATAAAGCAATACTTTTTTACGAGGGTGGAGGCGAAGTGCTAAGAAATATAATTCTTCCTCAGGATAAAAAAATCGCAATTTTCATAGGGCCTGAGGGCGGATTTGAACAGCAGGAAGCAGAAATGCTCAGAAACAGCGGAGCAGCAGTTGCCACATTAGGAAAAAGAATACTTCGTGCAGAAACAGCACCTCTTGCGGCTCTGAGTGCAATAATGTTTCACACAGGAAATTTAGAATAAGAAGGAGAATTTTTTATGTTAGGAATAATAGGAGCTATGGATGTCGAGGTAAACGGCATAATAGAGAAAATGGAAAATCCCGAAAAAAGAACCATCAGCAATATAACCTTTACAAAAGGAACTATTTCGGGAACAGAATGTGTTGTTGCAAAATGCGGCATAGGAAAAGTAAATGCCGCTGTATGCACACAAACTATGATACTTACTTATAAACCCGACAGAATAATTAATACAGGTGTAGGCGGTGCAACATCCGATAAGACACATATCGGAAGTGTAGTTATAGCGGATAAAGTCGTGCAGCACGATTTTGATACAACTGCACTTGGAGACGAAATAGGCACACTTTTCTTATCTGACGAAAACATAAAATATCTCCTCTGCTGCGAAAAACTTTGCAAAGAACTCGAAAACACCTGCTCAGCTCTTGCAGATATAGATTATACCGTGGGAACTGTTGCAACAGGAGATCGTTTCATCGCAACAACTGAGGACAGAAAGCTTCTTAATTCACGTTTCAATGCTGTTGCCTGCGAAATGGAGGGAGGCAGTATCGGACAGGTATGTTATATAAATAAAATACCGTTCTGTATTCTGCGTTCCATATCGGATGATAACAGCGGCGATGAGGGTGCTCACGTAGAGTATTCGGTATTCGTACAATCTGCCGCTGAAAAAGCTATTGAAATAATAACTGCTTACATAAAATCATGCCCGACAGACTGATAAAAGGGACATCCGTCACAAAAAAACGGATGTCCCTTTTGTTTGTCAGCAGACAAATTCTTTTTCAATACTCATTGTAGCAGCCGCATTAAGTCCCATTCCTGCGGTATGCCCCGCAAGATATTCATAATATGCCTGAGCTCCTACCATAGCACCGTTGTCACCGCAAAGTGAAAGGGGTGGATAATAGCACTTCCAGCCACGCTTTTCACATTCCTCAGTCATACGTTTTCTGAGAAGTGAATTAGCTGAAACACCTCCGGCAAGTACAAGTTTTTTATATCCGAGATTCCCTGCCGCCCTGATAAAATTATCAGTCAGATTATCGACAATAGCTTTGCGGAATGAAGCAGAAAGGTCACTTACAGGAATAGTTTCTCCTCTTTGCTGTGCATTATGTATCAGATTTATAACAGCGGTTTTAAATCCCGAAAAACTGAAATCATATTCCGAACCGCTTATCTTTGGTCGTGTAAATTTATATTTTAGCGGATCACCGTTTTCTGCCGCTTTATCAAGATGTATTCCTCCGGGGTACGGCATACCCATTGTGCGTGCCGCCTTGTCAAAAGCCTCTCCTGCCGCATCATCACGGGTTCTGCCTATGATCTTCATTTCGGTATAATCCTTTACTTCTACTATATGGCTGTGACCTCCAGAAACAACAAGACAAAGAAAAGGAGGTTTAAGCTCCTGATGTTCAAGATAATTTGCTGCAATATGTGACCTTAAATGATGTACGGGTATAAGCGGCAGACCTGTTGCCAGTGAAAGGCCCTTTGCAAAATTGACCCCCACGAGCAATGCTCCGATAAGTCCGGGGGCTGCTGTTACAGCAAGAGCATCAATATCGGAAAGTGTCATATCAGCCCTTTCAAGTGTTTCTCTTATCACTCCGTTTATAGCTTCACAATGTCTTCGCGAAGCAATTTCGGGAACAACCCCTCCGTAAAGCTTATGCTCCTCGACCTGAGTGGCGACAACAGAAGAAATAATTTTTCTTCCGTCCTCTATAACTGCCGCTGCGGTTTCATCACATGAGCTTTCAATAGACAAAATTTTCATTTACACCCTTCTCTTTCTACAATGTCTTGGTCATAATAAGTCCGTCTTCGACAGGATTTCTGTAAAAATTCTTTCTCAGTCCCACCTCTTCAAACCCTAAAGAAGAATAAAGCTCTACAGCAGGAGTATTTGACGGTCTTACCTCCAGTGAAAGTGATTCTGCTCCCATCTGAACAGCCATTTTCACTGCCTCACACAAAAGTTTTCTTCCTATTCCATGCCTTCTGTACTCCGGAAATACTGCAATATTGGATACATAGCTGCTTTCACACACAACAAATATACCCATATATCCCACAACATTATCTCCGATCTCGGCTACAATAAAATGTGCCGTATGATTATCAAGTTCCTCAGCAAGCTGCTGATACGTCCATGGCTGCGAAAAACATATATTTTCAAGCTCAACAAGAGCTGCAATATGTTTTTCTTCCATAGGTACGATATTTATATCTTCACTGTTCATTTACCTGTTCCCTTTTATACTGCGGATATTTTTCAATAAGCATAACACAAAAATCATCAATTGCCTCTTCTATAGATTTCAGACATTTTCTGTATGTCACCATATCCGAACCATAAGGATCCGGAATACCCCCGCCGAGAATATATATTTTCTCCCTGCATACTCCTACAGTCATCAGTGTCTGAGCGTGTGCCGCCGTCATTACGACATATACATCCGTTACATCTATATCATGCTCACGAAGAAACCTCGGTCTGTGCTCACTTATATCAAGTCCTACTTCATTACAGACTTTAACTGCGTTCTGAGAAACTCCGCTGTTGCTCAGAAAGCCGAGTGCGGCACTGCTGAACGCAATATTCATACCCAATTTTTCCGACTTTTTCTGAAAGACCGCTTTTGCCATAGGACTTCTGCAAGTATTCCCTGTACATATGAAAAGTATATGAAGCACCAATAATTCCCCCTATAAAAAATCATGTTTTTGCTTCGTACCAGGTCTTTCCCACTCCTGCATCGGCAGTCAGAGGCACAGCAAGTTCTGCTGCACTCTGCATCTCCTCACTTATAAGACGTGCAGCCTTTTCTGCTTCGTCCTCGGGAGCCTCAACTATAAGTTCATCATGTACCTGAAGTATCAGGCGTGAACGCATATTTTCCTTTTTAAGCCTTTCATATACCTTTATCATGGCGATTTTGATTATATCGGCAGCAGTTCCCTGTATAGGCATATTTCTTGCTACCCTTTCACCAAAAGCACGAATATTATGATTTGAAGATGCAAGTTCGGGCAAGTATCTTCTTCTTCCGAAGATCGTTGTCACATAACCTTTATTCTTTGCATCCTCAACGACCTGCTGCATATATTTATCTATACCGCTGTACAGTTTCAGATAATCCTTTATATAGCGGTCTGCTTCCTTTCTTGACACTCCTATGTCTTTTGAAAGAGAAAAAGCACCTATTCCGTAAACTATACCGAAATTGACAGCCTTCGCACGGCTTCTCAGCTGAGAAGTTACCATATTTTCAGGCAATCCGAAAACCTTTGCTGCAGTTGAAGTATGAATATCAGAATCATTCGCAAAAGCCTCTATCATATTCTTATCATCTGCAATAGATGCAAGAACTCTGAGCTCTATCTGTGAATAATCGGCATCTGCAAGCAGACATCCGTCAGCCGCTTTAAAAAACTTTCTGAACTCCCTGCCTCTTTCTGTTCTGACAGGTATATTCTGCAAATTCGGTTCTGTTGAGCTTATTCTGCCTGTTCTTGTTTCGGTCTGATTAAAGCTTGAATGTATTCTTCCATCCTCACCTACAGCTTTGAGCAGACCGTCACAATATGTCGATTTGAGCTTTGTAAGTGTACGGTATTCGAGTATTTCATCTATTACGGGGTGAATGTCCCTCAGCTCTTCAAGTACCTCAGCACTTGTTGAATAACCGCTTTTTGTTTTTTTGCCCTTCGGCAGCATAAGTTTTTCAAACAATGCCGAACCGAGCTGCTTCGGAGAATTTATATTGAAATCATATCCCACCTGAGAACATATACTCGCCCTCAGTCTTTCTATGTCATCATTCATGCTTTCGCCGTATTCATAAATTCCCTGTTTATCAACAGCAAAGCCTATATTTTCCATTGATGCAAGAACCCTTGCAAGAGGTATCTCTATTTCAACCAAAAGTTTCTGCTGTTCCTTAGCTTTTATTTCTTCTGTCAATATATCAGCAAGCGGAACAAATATCTCAAATCCCGTTTTTTCATCACATTCAAGAGGTACAACACCATATTCTCCTGCAAGCATATCCTCTTTATAGCCGGACGCATTAGGATTAAGCAGATATGCTGCCAGCATCGTATCAAATGTTACACCCTCACAGCCGAAATCATATCTGTCAGCAATGGCAAATACAGGTTTTATATTATGTGTGCGTTTTGAGATAGTAGAGTCAGAAAGGAATTTTTCAACGAATTCCCTGAAATCAGCCGTAAAATTGTCAAGAATATAAACTTCTTCGCCGCTGCAAAGTTTCAGTTCCGTAATATCACTGCTGTCACATGATGCTATAAAATCAACGCTTTTGCCTTTCAGTGATTCATAAAGCTGCATAGCGGAAAATTCTTTTATGCATTTAAGTGAGCGGTCATCTTTTTCGGTCTCCTTTACGGATATATGACTTATATCACCTGCACTAAGCCCCCATTTATCAAGAAGTGAGAAAAATTCAAGCTTTGCCATAATAGTGGCAGCCGCACTTTTATCACATTCCGACGGAACATAATCATTTATCTCTTTCGGAATATCCGCATCAGTCCTGATAGTACCGAGCATACGGCTCAGATATGCACTTTCCTTGCCTTCAGCAAGTTTTTTGCGTATTCCGGGCTTTACATCTATTGTCTCCAGATTTTCATATATATTATCCAGATCATTGAAACGTCTTATCAGATCCCCTGCACCCTTTTCACCTATTCCGGGCACACCGGGAATACAGTCTGATGTATCACCCTGTATAGCCTTTATGTCAATAAGCTGCTTGGGACTTACACCGTATACTTCCATTATTTTAGCTTCATCATAGACAGTTACATCAGGTTTGCCGAATTTTGTTGCAGCTATCCTTACTGATACCGTAGGTGAAACAAGCTGCAGGCTGTCTCTGTCACCGGTTGCTATGATACATTCATCCCCGTTTTCAGTACAGACATTTGCAAGAGTTCCTAAAATGTCATCCGCCTCAAAACCCTCACAGGTAACTATTTTATATCCGAGTGATGAAATAAGCTCTTTGAGCGGAGCCATCTGCTGTGCAAGCTCGTCAGGCATACCCTTTCGGTTTGATTTATAGCCGTCATATGCCTTATGCCTGAATGTAGGAGCTTTCAGGTCAAAGGCTACAGCCACAGCATCAGGACTGCTTTCATCCAGAAGTCTTCTGAATGTAGTCATAAAGCCGTATATTGCATTTGTATACTGTCCGTCTTTAGTAGTAAGCAGCTTTATTCCATAATACGCACGGTTCAGGATACTGTTACCATCAAGCACTAAAAGCCGCATAAAACCTCTCCTTCACATTATTTCAGGGATTGTTCCTTATACAATCCATTATACCCACATTTTCACCATGTTTGAGATATACCCTCGGCACACGCTTGCCCACAAGACAGACCACTTCATAATTTATAGTTCCTGTCATTTCGGCAACATCGTCAAATGAAAGAGTATTATTATTTCCGTCACCAATGACTATTACCTCGTCACCGGTTTTTACTCCCTCAATATCTGTTATATCTATCATCACCTGATCCATACATACTCTGCCTATAACATTAGCTTTTTTGCCGTTTACTGTCATATATGCCCTGTTTGATAGACTGCGTGTATAGCCGTCCGCATAACCTATCGGAACAGTAGCAACTACTGTCGGATGTGATGTCACAAATGTTCCTCCATAGCTTACAGCTGTATCGGAAGAGACTGTCTTTATCTGAGCAATAACACTTTTTATCTGCATAGCAGGCTTTAAATCCAATTTTCCGCTCAGCTTACCCGAAGGAGAAAGCCCATAAAGTATTATTCCCGCACGGACACAATCAAAACGTGCTTTTTTATAATCGATTATCGCTCCGCTGTTTGAACAATGTACAATATTGAATGTAATTCCTGCCGATTTAAGTTTATCAACAGCATCAGAAAAACAATAAAGCTGATGTTCGGTCTCTTTTTTTCCCTCATCACCTTCATCAGATACGGCAAAGTGGGTAAATATACCGTCAGTCACAAGTCCGGGCAATGAACAGCATCTTTTTATCTGTTCGACAGAATCTTTATCTCTTTCGGGGTTCTGATACATAAATCCGATACGGCTCATACCTGTATCAAGCTTTATATGTATATCGACCTGTACACCTGCCTTTACGGCACACTGTGAAAGTTCACACGCATAATCCTCTGAAAAAACAGCCTGTGCTATTTTGTTTCTTGAAAGTTCAGCCGCCATTTCAGCCGGAGTATAGCCGAGAATAAGTATAGGAAGTGTTATTCCGTTTTCACGAAGCTGCAAAGCTTCTTCTATATTTGATACGGCGAATCTTGCCGCACCTATCTTTTCATAAAGCTGTGCAAGAAAAACAGCACCGTGTCCGTAACCGTCAGCCTTTATAACACACATTATGTCTGTATTGCCTGCCGCTTCACGAATTGTCCTGAAATTATGTTTTATGGCATCGGAATCTACTTCCGCCCATGTTCTTCTAAGAAAAGCAGTCATATATAATACGCCTCTTGTCATTTTATTTTTTGAAGACTATACCACAGTTTATATTTTAACCTATACTTTCATCAAAGTCAATCTTACAAAGAAAAATACAGCGAAATTTTGCATCACAATAAAATAACTGCCGCACCTCATTTCTTTTCTACGCTTGTGCAACATAACCTCGTTTATTCTTATAGAACAGACAAAAAAATGTAATCAAATGCAAAAACAACTGTTGACTTAAACAAATCATAATGGTAGAATGATAGTATAATGTTTATAGTAGGGGTTTTTTGCACTTTTTGAAAATACATTTTTTGTATATGCTTATGTATGCAATGAAGGGAGCTTGTTTTTTCAAAAAACGCATATCCTTCCGTAAACAAATAACTAAAAAGGAGATTGATCAAAATGGGTAATGCAAAACATAATGCCCGCAAAGCACTTGCTGTATTTTCAGCGGCTGCTCTGCTGCTTTCCTGCGGTGCAACAGGATTTGTTACCAATTTTGCCGACACTTCGATAAAGGTTTCAGCAGCTGAAAATGTTGCTACTCAGCTGAAACTGCTTGACGAGAACGGCAATGAACTGGGCGATGATCCTATCATCTATCTGGACAGCTCACCTGCTGCAGGCGGTATCACAAGCAGAACGATTCAAGCTGTTGCAAGCAATAACAGCGGTGTATCGGTAGACGATGAAATACTCTGTTTCTATGACAGCGGTGCAGAAGACGTCCTCGACCTCAGCAACGGAGGAGCAGTTTCCGGCAAGGAAACACTTACCGCAACAGTCAGCACGGGTACTTACAAGCAAACCGACAAAGGTATGACATGGGAAGGTGCCAATAAATCCGGTACAACACACCTCCATTTCACAACAGCCAGCGGTGAAGTTTACCGTACTATTACCGTTGTTGTTTATCAGCCTGCCACAGATATGAGAGTATATTGGGGTTCGGGCAAAACAAAACTTGATCTTAATGACGACAATCCCAGAAATGCCTGCAACATAATGGTAATAGCTAACCATCAGTATCAGTTCACAGGCGAAAAAGTTCCGACAAATTCCACGGATAAGTTTGAATGGAGTGTAGTTGATGGCGGAACATTCGAGGGAAAAGGCAGTCCTGCTGCTACAAACAAAGCCGAGATCACAGCCAACGGTCTGTTCACTCCCAAGCGTAATGGCTCTGTTACCATTATTGCTAAATATATGGCAACCGAAACATCAAAAAGAGAATACGCTCTCGGTGACAAAAAAGTAGACGGCGAAACGCTACATGATGTACAGAATGTGCCTAAATACATTCATGTTACTATCGTAAAAGAAAACCCCGCTAAAAATCTTAAAATAACATCTGCTCCTTCAGGCAATGCACTTGAAGTAGGAGATACTTTCCAGCTCGGATACGAAGCAACTGCTACATATTCAGGCTCAGGCTATGAAACAGGTGCTACTGACGTATTCACATGGACATCCAGTAACCCCAAAATTGCCACCGTTGACAGTAAGGGTCTTGTAACAGCAGTAGGCAAAGGCGATACAAAGATCACTGTTTTCGGTGAAAATGAAAATGTCCGTGCAGAAATAGACCTCAAAGTTCTCACAAAAGCAACCTCTATCACATTCGATAAACAGACAATGTCTACAAGAATCGGTGTTGAAACTCCCGTAACAGCTATAATGAGTCCTGCAACAGCTGATGAAGAGATCGTATGGAGTTCCTCCGATAATACTATAGCTACTGTAAGATCCATAACGGAAGGTGCTTTCTCAAATGAACAGTCCGCTGTAGTTACAGGTATCAAAAAGGGTACTGTAAAGATTACAGCAACAGCAAAAAGTTCCGGTGTACAGAAGACCATCACCTGCAGCGTTCTTGATAAGATCAATGCTACAGAGATCGTTCTTACATCTCAGAACGGCACAACTATCTCCAATATCTACGAAGGCACTACCGTAAGAGTATATGACCAGAAGCAGATTACTATCAACGGTTCACTCGTAGCTGCTGACGGAACATCTCCTGATGATACACTTGTATGGACTGTACTTGATAACGGTGCAAACAACAGCGACTATGTTACTGTTGATTCTCAGAACGGTTCTTCCATACAGCTCACAGGTTTTGCAAGAGGTACAGTAAGAGTAAGAGCAAGCTCCAAAAATAATCCTTCTCTTAACAAAACTTTCTATCTGCAGATCCTCAAAAAAGCTACAAAAGGCACTATCATTAACAATGCTACAGAAGACGGTAAATTCAACAAAAACCTTAATGTAGGTTCTACACTTTCCCTTAGTGCAGATCTTATTATCGAAACAAACCAGCCCTACGATCACGATGACTTAGTTGCAAAATGGGAATCAAGCAATGAAAAATGTGTTACCATCGACAACACAGGTTTCCTGAAAGTAGTGGGTAACGGCAGTTCAACAGTAAGATTCATAACTGAATCCGGTTACACAGGTTCAGTAAAGATCACAGGCTTCACTACATCAAGCGTAACCATTAAAAACGTTACAGCTAACCCTGGTTCAATGGCTTCTATGAGCCTTACAGTAAACAAGGATATGATTGCAACAAAACAGATGTCTGCTACAGTAAAAAATGAAAAAGATACAACTGTCTCTGATGTTGCACTTTCATGGTCATCTTCTGATGAACGTGTAGCTACTATCGACGAAAAAGGTCTTCTCACCGCACACAATCTCGGTGATACAGTCGTTACCGTAAAATCAGGCAGCAAGACTGATCAGTGTCTTGTACAGGTAAACTACACAATAGGAAATGCCAAAATCAATATAGCCGATGCAATGTATTCTCCTTTTGTAACGGAATACAAGCCTAAGGTAGAACTTATAGTTCCCGGCGGAACAGATATTCTCGGTATGCCTCTCCCTGATATAACTCTTGCAGAGGGCGAGGATTATACGCTTGAATATTCCAACAATACTACTGTAGGTCAGTCAGGTACTGTTGTCATTACAGGAATGGGTGATTTCGCACAGTCTGTAAAGAAAACATTCAAAATAAACGCAAGACCTATAAATGATAAAGAAGTGACATTTGCTCCTATAGGTTCTGTAGAAATGACTATCAATGACAAAGCAAACGGTGTGAAACCTGCACTTGACATCACACATAACGGCTATCAGCTTGTTGAGGGTACAGATTATACTGTAGCTTATTCCAACAACAAAAAAGCCGGTGCTGCGACTGCTAAAGTTACAGCTAAGGGCAATTATTCAGGCACAATTAATACAACATTTGAAATTTATTGTAACCACGGTACAACAACATCCTCAGTAAAAACAAAAGCTACCTGTAAAGCAACAGGTATAAATGTTGTTACCTGCTCTATATGCGGCAACAAAGAAGAAGTTGTAACACCTGTAACAGATCATAACTTTGTAAAAGGTACAGTTGTTGCTCCTACATACGATGCTGACGGATATACAATTTACAAATGCTCCGTATGCGGCACAACAGAACAGCGTGACAAAGTACCTGCTCTAAAGAGAGTTTCTGTAAAGAGCTGTACTATCACTCTCAGCCAGACTAATTTCACAGCTAACGGCAGTGCTCAGTATCCTAAGGTAACTGTTAAATACGGCGGCAAGACTCTTTCAGAGAATAAGGATTACACACTTTCTTACTCCAACAAGAACAGTAAAACAGCAGGAACTTATACTGTTAAGATCGTAGGTAAAGACGGATACAAAGATACCGTTTCAAAGTCCTATACAATAACAGCCGCTGCTACAGCTATCAAACTTGATAAGACAGCTACAGGTCTTGGCGTTGGCGAAACAATAACACTCAAAGCTACTACCACTCCCGCAAATTCTACTGTTACATGGACAACATCAAACGCTTCCGTTGTTACAGTTACAAACGGCAAGATAACAGGTAAAAAAGCAGGCACAGCTACAATTACTGCTACATCAGGAAAAGTAAGAGCTGCCTGTGCAGTAACTGTAAAGGCTGCTCCCACAAGCGTATCGCTCAGCAAGACAGCTGTTTCCATCGGCGTTGGTGAGAAATTCTCCATCAGCTCAATAATTCCTGCAAATACAGCAGCTGTTACAAGAACCTATTCTTCCAGCAATTCTTCTATCGTAAGAATGACAAGAACAAGCTGGATCGGCGAATTCGTAGGTGTTAAGGCAGGCACAGCAACTGTAACAGTAAAACTTTATAACGGTAAGACTGCTAAATGTACAGTAGTTGTAAGAAATGCTCCTTCACGCGTATCACTCAACAAGACTTCAATGTCTATGGGTGTTGGCGAAACATTTACACTTTCAGCCATCCTTCCTGCAAATACAGCAGCTGCTGTAAGAACATATTCTTCCAGCAATCCTTCTGTAGTTCAGATGACAAGAACAGACTGGGTAGGTACATTTAAGGCTCTTAAGAAGGGCACAGCAAAGGTTACAGTCAAACTTTATAACGGCAAAACAGCAACCTGTACTATCTATGTAAATGCTGCTCCTTCATCCGTAAAACTTAACAAAACCGCAATGACTCTTAAAGTAGGTCAGACTGCTACAGTCAATGCGATCATTCCTTCAGGCTCAAGTGCTGCAAAAAGAACATATCGTTCCAGCAATTCATCTGTTGTTCAGATGACAAGAACAGACTGGGTAGGCACATTCAAAGCTGTTAAACCCGGTGTTGCATGGGTATCGGTAACACTTTATAACGGCAAAGTCGGAACCTGTAAGGTAACTGTTGTAAAATAAACTTATAGTCATAACCTGACAATATAAAAACAGCACCGTTCCTTTCAAATAAGGAGCGGTGCATTTTGTTTTTATAGAATAAAATATGATACTTCTATTGTAAAATTATGTGTATTATGTTAAAATTGTTTTGAAATCATAAACGGAGGTGCAGCAAATGATAAAATTTGAAAACGTAACAAAAACCTACAACAGATCCGTAAGAGCCTTGGATGACATAACCTTTAATGTAAAGGGTGGAGAGATTGTCGGTTTTATAGGCCCGAACGGTTCGGGAAAAACTACAACAATGAAACTTCTTACAGGTATAATCCGTCCTGATTCGGGCAAGATCACCGTAAACGGATTCAACATCCGTGAAGACCCAATAAAAGTAAAAGAATCTATAGGCTATATCGCTGATAATCCGGATATGTTCCTTAGACTTAAAGGAACAGAATTTCTTGAGCTTATCGGTGACATTTATAAAGTATCCACAGAAGACCGCCGCAAGAGGATAAGTTCACTTGCCGAGAAATTCGGTCTGACAGGTGCATTATCATCCCCCATGATGAGCTATTCCCACGGTATGCGGCAAAAAATTATGGTAATAGCCGCACTTTTGCATAAACCACCCGTATGGATACTTGACGAGCCTATGGTCGGACTTGACCCTAAATCAGCCTTTGAACTCAAACAGCTTATGCGTGAGCATACAAAAGAGGGAAATGCTGTATTCTTCTCTACCCACATACTTGAGGTCGCAGAAAAGCTCTGTGACAGGGTTATCATAATCAAAAACGGTCATATACTTTATGACGGCGAACTTGAAGAACTTGAAAAACAGAATAAAAGCGATTCACTTGAAAATATATTCCTGGAGCTGACTGAAAAATGAAAATGTATTTACGTCTTGTATCGGCTCTTATACAGGGTGTTGAGCCGAGCGATAAAGAAAAAAAGAGAAATAAGATATTCTATATAGTTATGACAATAATAGCAGGCTTCGGAATAATGCTGCCTATGACTTTTTTTGTGGGCGTTATACTTTATTCCATGACATCAGCCCTTCTGCCATTCGGAACACAGGAAAACGGAGCAGAACTTTTTCTTCACCTGATAGCTTCATTTTCCTTTATATTCGGACTTAATGTTATATTTTCGGTATTTTATTTTTCGGGAGATATAGAAAATCTTCTTCCCCTGCCCTTGAGACCGTATCAGATAATAGGTGCAAAATTTACCGCTGCACTTATAAGTGAAAGCATTATGGAATGGTTAGTTCTGCTTGCAGCCCTCATAGGATATACAGTAGGCGGTAATATGCCATTTTACGCGTGGATAATAGTTCTTTTAGGTACAATAACTATGCCGATACTGCCGCTTATCTATTGCGGAATAATATGCATGGTGGTAATGTATTTCACCCGTTTCATCAAAAACAAGGATACAGTAAACAAAATAACCGGAATTTTTACCTTTGCAGTAATAGCGGGTATAGTATATCTTGCATCCCTCAGCGGTTTCAATACCGAAAAACTTATCGAAACTCTTTCTCAGCACGATAATCCTGTTCTTAATGTAATGAATTGCATCTTCCCGACAGTTCCTCTGCTTATACGTTCTATGGGAACAGGAAGTATTCTGGAATTCCTTTTGTATCTCGTTATAAATGCCGCTGCAATAGCTGTTTTCATGCTTTTGGCACAGGTACTGTATCTGCCGAGTGTAGTGGGAATAGGTCAGGGAGCTGCAAAAGAACGCCGCTCTGCCGAGGAAATAATTTCCAAAATGAAACAGCATTCTCCCTCTTTCACATACTTCAAAAAGGAATTCAGGCTTCTTGTACGCACACCTGCATATTTTACAAACTGTGTAATGATAAACTTCATGTTTCCTGTCTTTGTTTACCTTGCATTTTTGATCCATAAGCAGACAAATTTCCTTGATTCATTTATCTACGGAATAAAAAGCGGAAACGAAGAAACCGTGCTTTTATTTATGCTTGGAATAACCGCCGTTTCTGTACTTGTAACAGCCGTAAACTGTATTGCTTCATCCGCACTCACAAGAGAGGGTAAACATTTTTCATTCATAAAATATATTCCCGTTCCCTATATGAC
Source organism: uncultured Eubacteriales bacterium (assembly GCA_900315465.1). GTDB lineage: Bacteria > Bacillota > Clostridia > Oscillospirales > Acutalibacteraceae > UBA1213. The sequence goes on from OMZF01000115.1 coordinate 17,117, forward strand.
GCAGCTTAACGTAAAAGCCCTTGTGAGCATACTTTTCAGCGGCACGGGTATGATACTCAGTGTTGTTTTAGCCTGCATACAGCTCAATACAGGCATAAAGTTCACACTTTTCTGCTGTCTGCTGAGTCTTTTGTCCGTCACCTTTGCAACATATCTCGGTGTATATATGGATTGTATAAATCCTAAACTTATATGGGATGACGAACTCAATGCACTCAGAGGAAATTATAATATTTTCTTTAATATGGCTTTGGCTATTGTAACTGAGGGTATACTATGTGCAGGTTCTTATTTCCTCTTCAAGTACACCAATATCGGTGCATTGTTTATCATAATAATCGTGTTTGTATTACTTATGGTACTCAACAGCATAAGTTATCTTTTGTGCTACTATCGATCAAAAAAGCTTATAGAACAAATCGAAGGATAAAGAGTACAGCTTAAAACTAATACCGTATAATTCATACTGTAAATATAAATATTCAAAAATATTACCGTTTTATAAATATACAGAAAACGCAATATTTTTGCATATAGTGCAGAAAATAAAAAGCATCCTTAAATCAACGGTTAAACCCGATTAACACTAAGTTTTTATTAGTCGCTTTTAAAGTCTATAGGCTTCTGTTATACATTTTTAATCATATTTTTGCAAAAAATATTCCAATTAATATTGATTTAAAGGAATAAATTTGCTATTATAATGATGGATGATGTTTCTTGCTGAACAAATTAATTTTTTACAGCAAAAAATAAATTGTATAGTTGTAACCTTGAAAGGCTGTGAGATAATGGAAAAAGAAAACAAAAGAGATAGCGGACATTCATTTGAGGATTACTTCAAAAGGGCAACAAGCCCGATGATGACACTTCTGCTTCTGAACGAGAAACCGATGTATGTTTACAATCTTTCCCAAGAACTTGAAAAACGAAGTAACAGCACCTACAAAATGAATTTTCTTTATCCGGTGCTTTATAAGCTTCAGCAGCAGGGTTATGTGGAAGAATACTCTCAGGAGATAACCGAAAGCCACAGAACAAGGAATTATTATGCAATAACGGAAGAAGGAAAATTATACCTTGACTATCTGCTGAAAAAATATCGTGAGCTTTTAGAAGCAATAGATACTGTGATAAACGAATCCATAGGCTCAAAACAAAAAGAAACAGAATAAAACGAAAAAACAGTCCGTTTCAATACAGACTGTTTTTTATATGTTTTATATCTCGATAAGCTTGCAAAGTTCTATAAGATCATCAAATTTTTCGAGCGTACCTGCTTTTCTTCTGAGAGAGGCGGCATCACGCATTCCTTTGAAATACCATGCAGCGTGTTTTCTTGCTTCACGCATTCCTGTTGATTCTCCCCTGTATTCACATAACGTCTGAATATGTCTTATAAGTATACTTATCCTTTCTGCTGAAGATACAGGAAGAGAGGGTCTGTCAAAGCCTAAAAGACTGTTTATCTCTCTGAATATCCATGGATTCCCCAAAGCACCTCTCCCCACCATTACAAAATCACAGCCTGTCTGTTCATACATATCAGCCGCATCCTGTGCCGTATTTATATCTCCGTTGCCTATAACGGGGATATTTACGGCTTTTTTTACTTCACGAATAATATTCCGGTCAGCCGGAGGATTATATTGCTGGGCTCTTGTTCTGCCATGTATTGTAACGGCTTTTGCTCCTGCCTGTTCGCATATCTTCGCTACTTCAACAGCATTTACACTGTTACTGTCCCAGCCTTTACGCATTTTCACCGTTACAGGTACATCTACAGCCTCAGATACTGCTTTTACTATCTCTCCGCAAAGCTGAGGAGATTTCATTAATGCACTTCCCGAGCCGTTTCCGGCTATTTTAGGTGCAGGACAACCCATATTTATATCAATTATATCAGGACTGTATTTCATCGCTAAAACCGCTGCCCTCGCCATTACATCGGGTTCATATCCGAAAAGCTGTACTGCCGCCGGACGCTCTTTTTGTGACAATTCCAGAAGTTCAAATGATTTCTCACTGTTATATGTTATCCCTTTTGCACTTACCATTTCACCTATAACATACCCTGCCCCGAAATCAACACAAAGCTCCCTGAACGCTCTGTCTGCTACTCCTGCCATGGGTGCAAGTGCAGCATAACCTGTAATTTCTACATTTCCTATTTTCATCTTATCTCTCTTTCCAATCATTTCTTTTTCTTTATATTATCCCAATATCCTTTGAATGCCTGTTCGTTCTTATTCTCTCCCGGAACGTAATATACAGCATCCTTTACTCCGTCAGGCAGATATTGCTGATTTACCCAATGATCCGGATAATCATGGGGATATAAATAGAACTGTCCTTTAACTTTTACATCAGCACCGTCATAATGTTTATTTTGCAGCTGTCTCGGAAAACCGTATGCCTTTCCCGCCTGTACATCTGCACTTGCCTTTGCTATAGCATTATAGGCGGAATTTGACTTCGGGGACTGTGCAACAAGTATCACCGCATCGGCAAGGGGTATTCTTGCTTCGGGCAGACCGACCATAAGTGCGGCATCTACAGCCGCTTTTACTATCGGTATTATCTGAGGATATGCAAGTCCTACATCCTCACACGCACATACCATAAGTCTGCGACAGGCTGAGGGCAGATCTCCTGCCTCAAGTATTCTTGCAAGATAAAGTACAGCGGCATCAGGGTCTGAGCCTCGCATTGACTTCTGAAAGGCAGAGAGAAGGTCATAATGTTCATCACCTTCCCTGTCATAACGTGCAGAACTTTTCTGAGTAAGCTGAGATACCGTATCAAGTGTTATATTTATAGTGTCATTTTCCTTTTTTGCCGCTATAACAGAAAGTTCTACTGCATTCATAGCCTTGCGTACATCTCCTCCGCAGGCTGACGCAATATAATTTGCCGCTTCATCGGGTACATTTATTTTTATGTTCATTTCATCTGATATTGTCAGATATGCTCTTTTTACAGCTTTTAATACATCATCCTTTTCTACAGGCTTGAATTCAAATACAGTTGAGCGGCTGAGTATTGCACCGTAAACATAAAAATACGGGTTTTCGGTAGTTGAGGCTATAAGGGTTATACTTCCGTTTTCTATGTATTCAAGAAGAGTCTGCTGTTGTTTTTTATTAAAATACTGTATTTCATCAAGATACAGGAGTATACCGTTCATTCCCGAAAATCCGTTAAGCTCCTCAAATATTGCTTTAATATCAGACGTTGATGCCGTTGTTCCGTTAAGTTTTCTGAGGCTTCTGTTTGTCTTTTCTGCTATATAAGAGGCAAGTGTAGTCTTTCCCACACCTGACGGGCCATAGAAAACCATATTCGGTATATGCCCCGATTCGATAATATTTCTGAGAGGTCTGCCCTTATCAAGAAGATGATGCTGTCCCACTATATCATCGATGCTGTGAGGTCTTATGCGGTCTGCAAGGGGTGTATCCAATCTCATATCACTCCATTCTTTTTGATAATATACAGTATAACAAACCTTACAGAAAAAAGCAAACAAAAAAATGACTGCCGCAGTTTTTAGCTGTGACAGTCATCATTATGCATATTAAATTTCATGTAAAGGTAAGAAAAGCAAACACAACCCAAAAACAACAATTACAATTTGTTATTCAGCTTTTGCTTCTTCTATAACCTTTTGTGCTACGTTCTGAGGTGCTTCTTCATAACGCTCAAACTTAAATGTGAAGTAACCTCTGCCCTGAGTAGCCTGACGGATAAAGGTAGAAAAATCACTCATTTCAGCCTGCGGAGCTTCTGCCTCGATCTCCTGCATATTATCCTCTGCGGGATTCATGCCAAGTACACGACCTCTGCGTTTTGTTATCTCTCCCATTATATCGCCCATGTTATCATTCGGAACAACTGCTTTGAGAGTTCCTACAGGTTCAAGAAGTACAGGTGATGCTTTTGGCATACCGTCCTTATATGCAAGAGAAGCGGCTGTTTTAAAGGACATTTCTGATGAATCTACAGGGTGATATGAACCGTCAACAAGTGTTGCTTTAAGTCCTACAACCGGATAACCTGCAAGAGGGCCTTTTGAAATACTGTCACGAAGACCTTTTTCTACTGCCGGGAAGAATCCCTTAGGTACAGCACCGCCGACAACCTTTTCTTCAAATTCCATGCTCTCACTTTCACACGGTGAGAATTCGATCCATACATCACCGAACTGTCCATGACCACCTGTCTGCTTTTTATATCTGCCCTGAACTTTAACGCTCTTGCGGATAGTTTCTCTGTATGCAACCTTCGGCTTTGAAAGTACAACATCAACACCGAATTTAGCTTTAAGCTTTGATACAACAACATCAAGATGCTGCTCACCCATACCGCTTATTATCATCTGATGGGTTTCATTATTTGTTTCAAATTTAATTGTGGGATCTTCTTCACTGAGTTTTGAAATACCCTGAGCAACCTTATCTTCTTCACCCTTATTCTTCGGTGACACAGCCATTGAAAGTGACGGCTCAGGATATTCTACACCATCAAGTGTTACCTTTCTTACCGGTGCACAAAGTGTATCTCCTGTATTAGCAGATGCAACTTTTGCAACAGCACCTATATCGCCTGCACCGATATAAGCAGCATCCTCAAGTTTTTTGCCTTTAGCGGTCATAACTTTTGAAATTTTTTCAGCCGAACCTGTTCTCATATTTACAAGCTGAGTATCAGGGCCGATCTTACCGGATATAACTTTAAAGTATGAAAGCTTTCCTACAAATGGATCGGCAACTGTCTTAAATACTACAGCAGCAGCTGCTGCGTCTTCGTTTACACTAAGTTCAACAGGCTCACCATCAAGATCTACACCCATTTCACCGGCTTTATCAGCAGCACTCGGAGCAAGCCATACAAGACCGTTAAGGAGCTGCTCAACACCATAGGTAAGCAATGCATCACCACAAAATACAGGACTGATACTTCCGTTCTTTACACCCTGACTTACGCCTACTATAATTTCTTCAGGAGTGAATTCTTCACCCGAGAAATATTTTTCAAACATTTCCTCGCTTGTTTCAGCAACAGCTTCACATATAGCTGTACGCAGACCCTCAAGACGATCTCCCATATCCGGAAGAGGAACATTTGTTATTTTGCCGTCAACATACTTATAAGCCTTATATTCAAGAAGGTTTACATAGCAGTCTGCCTGACCGTCAACGATATACGGTACAACAACCGGACAAACCGAAGGCCCGAATGAAGACTTAAGGCTTTCAAATACACGATAAAATCTTGCACTTTCATCGCAAAGACCATTAACAAAAAATACTTTTGTAAGTCCGCGTTTATCAGCAGCCTTTACTGCCTTTTCTGTACCTACTGCAACTCCGCTCTTACCTGATACAGTTATCAGCAAAGTATCAGCTGCACGGGTAGCTTCACATAAACCTCCCTCGAAATCGAAAAGACCGGGGGCATCGAGAAGATTGATCTTCTTATTTTTCCATTCCATAGGAGCAACACACATCTGTACAGATGTTTTACGTTTGATCTCCTCTGCATCAAAATCGCAAACGGTATTTCCGTCGCTCACCTTACCAAGCCTGTCGGAACCTCCGCACAGATAAAGCATTGCTTCTGCAAGGGATGTTTTACCCGATCCGCTGTGGCCTGCGATCGCAATATTCAGAATGTTCTTTGCATTGTACTGTTTCATTGATTAAAAATCCTCCTTTGTAATTATATTATAAAACTTGTTTACAGCAACCTGTTTTTTTAACCACTATAACCAATTATATAACATAAGTTATACAATTACAATAGGTAATTTATATTTTTTTTGCTCAAATATCAGCATATTTTGCATATTAAGCTATTCATACTTACTACATTCCTCTTATTTTATATACATTAAGAAATATTAAATAATATTATACAAATAGTATATTTATATAATAAAAAAAGAAGCCTGAACAAATCAGACTTCTCAGATACAAATGGACCAACAGGGACTCGAACCCCGGACCAACCGGTTATGAGCCGGTTGCTCTAACCAACTGAGCTATTGGTCCATATGATATTGACCGCCGAAAACTATCGACGGTCAATCTGGCTCCCACAGCTGGACTCGAACCAGCGACATACGGATTAACAGTCCGCCGTTCTACCGACTGAACTATGCGGGATCATTTATGTTGGCATCTTCCTATTTTTCCGGGACGTTACCATCCAAGTATGTTCGGCACTATCGGGCTTAACTTCTGTGTTCGGCATGGG
>OMZF01000044.1 GCA_900315465.1 uncultured Eubacteriales bacterium
CAAAGAACCTCCCGATTATGTTTATGATAGAGATACAAAGCAACTATATCAACCTGAATTCTGATTTGTGTTAAAAACTTATGGATGTTAAATCGGGAGCGGCGGCTCGCCGCTAAATTCTGATTCATCTGACCTATAAAATTTAATACAAATAAAAAACAAACTGCCGTAAAAATCCATCTTTTGCGGCAGTTTATTTGAAAATATTTTTTTAATATAGTATTCTGGCAGGATAAATCATATAATGTTTCATCGGGTAACTTCGTTTATCAATAAGCCGATGTCTGTGTTCAGTTCACTGATCGGGAATTCATGATTCGGCGTTTTGTAACTGAAATTTGCAAAATTATTTTTATATGTCACAGGAAATTCTGTCAGTCTGGAAAATTCCATCCATCCGTAAATCCCGACTGTATTTCTTGAAGGACTATAATAGCATATAACAATGTAATTTTTTGACATACCCATTTGCTGTTTAGGATAGCCGTATGTCCATTTGGGTATCGGGATACGTTCTGTCTTTGCTGTTTTTATATCAATTGTTTTATTGTTTATTTTGACATCAAAATCATCAGAATGACGTTCTCCGTGTCCCGTTCTGTCTGTGGCAAAAGGAATATTACTATTAGCTAAATACTCCTCGAACGCTATTTCACCGATACAACCTATCTTAGCTTTTTCAACCTGATAGTCGAAATCACCGCCAAACCTGTTATACAGTCCATTATTTACCATGTCAACTGCCATCTTTTTTGCTTCGGACATCATTTCTTCTGTAATATTGATCAAAACCATACTCTATCAATTTCCTTTCTTTTTTGTTCTTTGTCTATGCTGATTATATTACCGTATATTAAGTTTTTCAATAATCAAAATTTCGCCAGCGTGCAATTTATTGTACACTGGCAACTTTTAAGAAAAACAGAATTTTTGTGTTGACGTAGTGTAATATGATTCGCTATAATTAAAGCAGATGTTATTAAGATTTTTGCTTTTGTCAAGGGGAAAGTATATGAAGTATTTTTTTCAGTATGCTGCTTTGATTTTTTTAAGAACCGTTCTGAATATTTTTAACTTGTTTCCGATAAAAAACAACAGACTTATGTTTTACAGCTTCAACGGAAAACAGTATTCATGCAACCCTCGCTGTATAACCGAAGAATTGCTGAAAAGGGATAAAAATTCCTCACTTGAAATATGCTGGGCATTCAAAGACCCAAAAAAATTTGAGGGTATCGTTCCCGACAGGATAAAATCAGTAAAATACCGCAGTCTTAAATATTATTATCTTGCCAAAACATCAAAAATAGTTATAATAAATGTTTCGGGTTACGGAGAAGTGGCAAGAAGAAAAAAACAGATATTTATACAGACATGGCATGCAGGTAACGGATATAAAAGAGCAGGAGAATATCAAGGTCTGCACAGAAAAGTATATACACTTGGTCACAGGGATAATTCCTATGTTATAAGCGGTTCGGAAAGTATGACAAAAAGACGGGTGCGTCACTCTATGGGATTCGAGGGTACTGTGATAAAGGGGACACCGAGAATGGATATGCTTATCCGTCAGGATAATCCTCAGGCAGAAGGTAATGTACGAAATGCACTTAGTATAGCAGATAATAAGAAAATAGTAATGTATGCACCTACATGGAGAAGAAACAGGACAAGTGAGGCATATCATCTTGATTACGAAAAACTCGTAAATATCTTATCAGAAAAATTCGGCGGAGAATGGATAGTAATGGTGCGTATGCATCCTAACATCAGAAACAGACCTCTGCTTGATAAAAATATCGCAGTTGATGCAAGTGATTATCCCGATATGAGAGAACTTCTCTATACATCAGATGTTCTTATATCTGATTATTCATCATGCATATGGGATTATTCATTTTTATATCGTCCATGTTTTTTGTATTGTTATGATCTTGATGAATATTATAAAAAAGAAAATTTTGATGTACCGATAGAAGATTGGAATTTTCCGATATGCAAAAATTTTGAGGAATTGGCAAAAGAAATAAAACTTTATGATGAAAATAAATTCAAAGAAAAAATGACCGAACATCATAAAGCTATGGGAAGCTATGAAGACGGTAATTCTACAGGCAGGGTATGTGACCTGATAGAACAACTCTTGAAAACGGAGAGTGAAGGATAATGAAAAAGTATAAAGTCGGATATACTCAGGGAGTATTTGATATGTTCCATGTAGGACATCTTAATCTCCTGAATAATGCAAAAGCACAATGCGAAATACTTATTGTCGGAGTTAATTCAGACGAACTTGTAAAGCAATATAAATCAAAAACTCCTGTCATACCACAGGAGCAAAGAAGGCTTATAGTTGAAAATATAAAAGCTGTTGATAAAGCCGTTATCGTTGAAACACTTGATAAAACGGTTCAACTCCAGAATTTCGGATTTGATGCTGTTTTTATCGGAAGTGACTGGAAAGGTAATGACAGATGGGAAAAAACTAAAGAAGAATTGTCATTGCTTGGTGTTGATGTGATATTTCTGCCGTATACAGATGGAATATGTTCTACCGAACTCGCAGAAAAGGAACATAAGCGTGTAGACGAATAGAGGTGTTTTTTTGGAAAAGCCTGTTACACGGATACTTCAGATAAATGCCGGAAACAAAAATTTCGGAGGAGTTTCGTCTTTTTTATATCATGTATATCAGAATATCGATACATCAAAATATCAGTTCGATTTTCTTTCACCTTCCTTTACTACATACAGTTTGTATCGCAAAGACCTTGAAAGCAGAGGTGCATTTATATATGAACTCGGTATAAAGGGAGGAGTTTTCAAAAGAAAATTTCTGCTCAAAAAAAGGCTTTATGACTTTTTGCTTAAAAATAAATACCCTGTAGTGCATATCAATTCGGGAAATTTCTTTTTTAATATTTATGCCGCATCTGCCGCAAAAAAAGCCGGAGTGAAACATATTATAATTCATTCGCATAATAGTGCAGCGGCACAGTCAAAAATCAAAAATTTTATCATAAAACAAAACAGAAAAAAGCTTGCAGCAATGGGAGAAGTTTTATGTGCCTGTTCAAAGCAGGCAGCAGAATTCATGTTTCCGAATAATGCTGATGTAAAGCTTATAAGAAACGGTATAGATACAGACAGATTTGCTTATCGTGAAGCTGTAAGAACATCTGTAAGAGAAAAACTTCATTTTGGTGACAGACTTGTTGTAGGAAATATAGCACGTTTTACAAAACAGAAAAATCATCCGTTTATGATAGATGTATTTGAAACTTTGCTTAAATATAAAAATGATGCAGTACTTTATCTTGTGGGTGAGGGAGAAGATGAAGATACCATAAAAAATATAGTAAAAAAACGTGGTCTTGATAAAAATGTTATTTTTGCCGGAGTACAAAAGAATATTGAAGAATTATATCAGGCATTCGATGTATTTTTTCTCCCGTCACTTTATGAAGGCTTAGGGATAGTCAATATAGAGGCACAAACCTCCGGGCTTGGATGTGTTGTATCTGATAGCATACCTGACGAAGCAGACATATCAGGAAAGCTTATAAGGCTTCCACTGAGTGCCGGTACTGATGTATGGGCAAAAGAACTGATAAGGGGTTCAAAGCTCCCCAGAACAGATGGCAGTGGGCTTGCCAAAAAATACGGATATGATGAAAAGGTTACGACAAAACAGCTTTGTGAAATATATGATGGAATATTAAAAAATCAGAGGTGAGTGAAGTGACGTATAGAAGTATAGGTATACTTACCTTTCATAATGCGAATAATTATGGAGCTGTATTGCAGACTTATGCACTCCAGAAAACACTTTCAAAGCTTTATCCCGAGTCTGATACAGAAGTTATAAATTATTCATGTGAGGGTATAAAACGTCAGCGTTCACTTTTAAAGCAAATTAAAAATCAAGGTTTTATAAGTGCTGTTTTGCATTATCCGCAATCAGAAAAAAGAATAAGAAAAATAGATAGTTTTTGCAGACAAAAAATGAATATCTCCCCCATAGTCAAGGACAAGGAAGAACTTTCATTTTTAAGCAAAAAATATGATATTATAATAACAGGCAGTGATCAGATATGGAATCCGAAATGGAATGGAAATGATAATGTATATTTTCAGGATTTCCATAATGATAATAATAAAAAGATCTCATATGCAGCAAGCTTCGGAAATTATGAACCCGATGAAAAAATCGCATCATTTCTGAAACAGTATAAAAGCATTTCTGTACGGGAAAAAAGCTCGAAAGATATATTGTATAAAAAATTCGGCATAGTATCACAGGTGCATCCCGACCCTACTTTACTTCTTGATATGGAAGATTACAGATCCATAGCTGTAAAACACAAATTCAAAAAGCCGTACATTTTATGTTATATGGTACCTTTCCAGAAAAGTCTTGCCGATCATTGCTCGGATATTGCAAAAAAAGAAGGTCTTATATCTGTAACGGTATCAAAAAGCCTTCATCATTCGGGGAATATATCTCTTAATACTTCTTCTGTTGAAGAAATACTCGGACTTTTTTGTCATGCCGAATGTATAGTTACAAATTCATTTCACGGAACAGCCTTTGCACTTATAAATAATAAAAAACTTGTATTGGAACTTAATAATCCGAGAGGATTCAATACAAGAAGTTATGATCTTCTTAAAGAATGTGGGATAATATCCGACTGCAAAGAAAATTTACTTACACTTGATTGCAGTATGAATAACGAACTTAATAAGCTGAAAGAAAGAGGACTGAAATATCTTTCACAGCTTTGACATAAATAAATTGACGGGAGAATTATTCTGATGGAACAGACAGAAAAAAAGACCTCTCGTGAGGGTAATCTTGTAAAAAACACCTTTGTTTTGTCTCTTGGAACGATATTGCCTAAAATAGCTACTTTTGTAACTCTGCCTATACTTACGGGAGAATATATCACTCAGGGAGAACTTGGAGTATATGATATTATAATAGTGCTTGCATCACTTATCCTTCCTGCCGCAACATTACAAATACAGACAGCCGCATTCCGTTTTTTGTGCGACAGGAGAGAAGAAAAATTTGAACAAAAGAAAATAATTACAAATATATATGCGTTTATCCTGCCGATCTCACTTTTCGTTCTTGTCATCATGTTTTTTATAATGTGGCGGTATCCTGTTTCGTTAAGATTATGGGTATGTGCATATTTTCTTGCGGACATACTTGTAAATGCCGCAAGACAGGTGACAAGAGGACTTGCAAATAATCTTGATTATGCTGTAAGTGCCATAATAAGTGCTTTGGGTAAAATGATATTTACGGTACTGGGTGTATATTTTCTTCATATGGGGCTTGAGGGAGCTGTTATATCACTGTTTGCGGCATCTGCATTATCGTTTTTATACTTGTTTTTCAAAACAAGGCTATACAGAAATATAGATATTTCTCTGATAAATAAAGATACGTTAAAACAGCTTCTGCACTATTCATGGCCTATGGTGCCGAATTGTATGTCAATGTGGGTAATGCGTGTATCGGACAGATTTGTAATAAGCTTTTCATATCTCGGAACAGCTGGCAACGGACTTTATGCTGTTGCGAACAAAATACCTCAGCTTTTGCAGATAGCTCAGAGTACATTTGCTATGGCATGGCAGGAAAATGCTATAATATATTCAAAGGATAAGGATGTAGTAAAATATTATTCTTCCATGTTCAAGACGATGTATAATCTTATGTCAGGATTTTTAGGAGGACTTCTTGCGATAGCACCCTTCCTTTTTGAACTTCTTGTTACCAACGATGAATATTATCCGGCATATCAGCAGGTTCCGATATTATTCTTAAGTATGTTTTTTTACAGTATGGCAACATATCTCGGTGGAATATATGTTGCATATAATGCGACAATGAATGTGGGCATAACAACAACTGCAGCAGCGGTAATAAATCTTGTTACGGATATACTGCTTATAAATCATATAGGGCTTTATGCTGCATCTCTTTCTACATTGATAAGTTATATGGCTCTTTTTATATTCCGTATGTTCAACGTACGCAGACTGGTTAAACTCAGATATGACTATATTCATATTATTTTGGTATTTATAATAATACTGATAGAATGCTGGCTTTGTTTACAGCAAAATATCCTTGCACTTGGTTTTAATTTTGTTATCGGGATATTTGCATTTTTAGTTCTTAATTTTCCTCTTGTCAAAGCAATATTCAAAAAATTCAGCTCTTTCTTTGGAAGATTCCGAAAAAATAAAAAATCGGAGGTAAAATGAACAAATGAATAAAAAGAGTGAATGCTGCGGCTGTTCAGCTTGTTTCACAGTTTGTCCCGTTGGTGCTGTAAAAATGCAGGAGGATGAAGAAGGATTTTTATACCCTGTTATCGACAGAGAAAAATGTATAAATTGCGAGTCATGCGATGATATATGCAATTTCAAAAAAGCATTGAATGAATACAAAGGAACAATTCTGAAATGTTACGGTGCAAGACTAAAAGACATGGATATACTCGAAAAAAGCTCGTCAGGAGGAGTATTCACTGCTTTGTCGGATATATTTATTGAAAGCGGAAATATGGTATTATGCTCGGCTTATGATATTTTTCTGCACGAAATCCGTTTTCGGCTGATATATAATAAAGATGACAGGAATAGTGCACGAGGCTCTGTATATCTGCAAAGTACGGTTGGGAAAATATGGAATGAAGCTTTTGAAGTTTTGAAAAATCATTCCGAAAAGAAACTTTTGTTCATTGGAACAGGATGTCAGGCAGACGGATTCTTAGCATTGGCAGAAAAGAAAAATATGCGTGACAGAATACTGATATGTGATATGGTTTGTCACGGAGTACCTTCAACTAAAATATGGAAAGAATATATGTGTTTGTTAGAAAAGAAATACGGCAAAATAAAATATATTTCTTTCAGGGACAAAAGAAACGGTTGGGAGAAACCATATGCTTTTGCAAAAACAGAGGAGAAAGAAATATCTCTGAAACCGTTTAAAAGGCTGTATGTGAGTAACTGTATGATGAGACAGAGTTGTAATGTCTGCCCGTATACAACTATTGAACGAAAATCGGATATGACACTCGGGGATTTCTGGCACTTGAAAGAAAGACTTCCACAGTATTATGATATACTCGGAACTTCTTTGGTGCTTATACATACTCAAAAAGGCATTGAATTTTTCGAAAAAATAAAATCATATCTTGAATGGTTTTCATGTGAAAAAGAGGACTGTTTGCAAAAAAATCTGCTCTCCCCTACTCCTGTTTCGGACAAAAGGGAAAAATTTATGAAATTATATAAAAAAGGAGGCATTGAACTCCTTTTGAAACGCTTTGGCAGAAAAAGTATTTTTCGTGCATTAGTGTCGGCAATAAAAAAGAGAAAGTAATTATCCGCAAGCACTCTGTATTGACTTAAAATAAATATGTAGTATAATAAATATAGGGGTTTGTATCACTATAAAAAGAGGTGTAGTTATGAGCTTGATAGGAATTTTAGGTGCAGGAACTTGGGGAACTGCACTTGCAAGAATGCTTGTGAACAGTAATCATGATGTCACAGTGTGGTCAGCACTTCCGCAGGAAATAGATGAACTGAGCGAGAAAAGAATTCATCCCAAACTTCCGGGAGTGGTACTGCCGGATTCTCTAAAATTTACAAAGGATATTTCTCAGGCTTGTGTGGGTAAGGAAATGATAATTTTTGCTGTTCCCTCACCGTTTATACGTTCTACAGCAAAAAGTGCGTGTGGGTTTCTCAGCAACGGTCAGATAATAGTAAGCGTTGCAAAAGGTGTTGAAAAAGATACACTCTTTACAATGACAGAGGTTATCAGGGATGAATTGAATAAATGTAATTGTCAGGCAGAAGTAAGCCTTGCTGCACTTTCAGGCCCCACCCATGCTGAAGAAGTAGCAATAGATCTTCCGTCAACAATAGTTTCGGCTTGTGAGGATATGGAAACAGCTGAAAGAGTGCAGGATGTTTTTATGAATACATTTATGAGAGTATATACAAATCCCGATATAAAGGGCGTGGAACTTTGCGGAGCTATGAAAAATATAATTGCTCTTGCATCAGGTATAATTGTCGGTCTTGGTTACGGAGATAATATAAAAGCTGCACTTATCACAAGAGGTATGGCTGAGATAACAAGACTGGGTATAGCTATGGGATGTCTGCCGCAGACATTTTACGGTCTTGCAGGCATAGGAGATCTTATTGTTACAGCAACAAGCGTTCACAGCCGCAATAACAAATGCGGTCAGTATATAGGTCAAGGCATACCGACAGATGAAGCAGTCAAAAAAGTTGGCATGGTAGTAGAGGGAATAAATGCTATACCGGCAGCGATGAAACTTAAAAACGAGTATAAAGTTGAAATGCCTATAATAGATGCTGTTAATGAAGTTGTTAATCAGGGTATATCTCCAAAGGATGTTATCACACAACTTATGATAAGAGATAAAAAAAATGAAGTAAAAGGATTTCTGGAGTTCTGATCAGAGATTAATTATAAATTGGCTGCCGCAGGTTTTTGCGGCAGCCGTTTCTGTTATAATATTTTGACCTAAATGAGCAAGAACTCCCCCGTCTCTGATACAAACGAAGGCTGGGGAGTATGTCACTTGTTATATGAAAAGCCATCCACAAAAGCGAATGTGATTTTGTTCTATGTGAAGTGTATAAAAAATATATTTTCTAAGTGCAGCAAAAAATTGCGTCCTACTAATGAAGTAGAACACAAAACTGACTGCAGCAGCTTGCTGCTGTGAGCAGAGTATAAAAAAGATATTATTTTTCAATCTCCGTTGGACTCGAACTCGTGTAAAATTAAACCAAAGTACGCTCGCTGTTTTCATTTTTTCTGATCGATAGTTTTTCTTTTTAAAGAATAAATAAAAAAGAATAAATAATAATACAGAAACGCCCCATCAGACTCTTTCTTATTTATTATTTATTCTCTATTCTTTATTATTTGAGCCCCTCACGTCAGTGAGGGGCGTTTCTGGCGGAGAGTGAGGGATTCGAACCCTCGAAACGGGGTTAGCGTTTACACGATTTCCAATCGTGCTCCTTCGGCCAGCTCGGACAA
>OMZF01000013.1 GCA_900315465.1 uncultured Eubacteriales bacterium
AAATAATTATTAGTTAATACGGCAGCTACCATGCAATTATAAAAGCTTTTTCCTGAATAAGCTTCTTGAACAGCTTTATTACCAACTTTATCCGAATAGCATTTACACTGTATCGCGTATGTAATACCGTCTTTTTCAGCGAGGACATCTATTCCGTAATCGCCAGATCCTTGCGTTTTCTTAACATTTTCAAATCCGTTGTCTAACAATAGCTGAACTGTGAATTCTTCAAAATCCAAACCGTGTGAACTCATTTTATCAATATTTGCTAATACATCATTAAGTTTTAATGTATATCGTTTGATTTGAGGCGAAATTTCAGGCTTAGCAATCTGGGGTTGAACATTTGGAGTATTGTCGGAAAAAACGTTTTTAGGGATAGTGGAAGCTTGTTTTGAAAAAATTTTTTTTAATAAGCCTGTTTTTATTGTAATAAACAAAAAAATACATAATATTATAAACACTGCAAAACATATAGCAAAACAAAGATGTTGTTTGGGAGTTGTGTATTCAATTACAACTTGAATAATAGCCGCAATGACCATTAAAATAAACAGGCAACATAAAAAAGCAATAAGTTTAAGCCAAAAAGGAATTTTAAATTTTTTATTGTTGGATTTCATGTTAATGCACACCTTTTATAAATGAACTTTAACTATGATATAATTCATATAAACTATATCCTGTCATATAGCTATAAATCTTATCATTAACAATTTGATAATTTTTATTTGAAATGTAGTAATAATCAGATTTAAAATGAGCTATCGAAGCTTCAGCCATGGGTAAGCTGATCCCGAAGCATTCAACATAATCTTCAACAGTTGAAAGATCATATCCTTGAATAAGCTGTACAGGACAAAGCAAATTTCTTGCGAAACAATTAGCTTCTTTATCAGCTATTTCATCGTCAACTGTATGACCTAATCTGATATGCCCAAGCTCGTGTGCTAAGGTAAATCTTATCGTTTTTTCGTCTTTTAAATCATTATAGTAGATTATATGATTTCTGCTTTTTAAATCAGATACTGTAAAGCCATATTCACTTTGAGATATTTGATGTGTAAATTCATAATGAGAGCATTTAAAAAATCTTGCTGCCTGAGAATATGATTTTAATATAATGTCTCCAGACTCATATAGTAATTCTATTATGTTTATTTGAGGAAAACTGCCATTATAGTATGATAATTCAGTATATGCAGCATTTGTAGCATATTCATAATTAGGTTCAGTCTTCATCAAATTCCTCCTTAAACATTACTTTAGCCATATCTAAAAGTTTTTTTCTATTCTCTGGAGAAAGCTTTTTTGCATTCCTATTTAGTATAACGAGATCCTGATCGGCTTCGACAGGATCTTCTTTTTTACCTGTGTTAGAAATATTATCTTTTCCGAGTAAGTAGTCTACTGTAACGTCAAAATACTCAGCTATTTTTATCAGCATCGAGGTATCTGGAATCCTTTTGTTAGTTTCCCACATTGCAACTGTACTTTTTGAAACAGAAAGAGCATTAGCTAAGTCTTGCTGAAGCATATTATTACTTGTTCTTAATGTTTTAATTTTATCACCTAACATTAAAAGTCACCTCCTGTGACTATTATATCACATACTGTGATTATCGTCAATTAGAATTCAACATTTTTATGCTAAATCACGAAATGTGATTTATACCGTTGACAATTCACAGTGTGTGATTTATAATTAGAATACAGTTCACAAAGCGTGAACAAGAGGAGGTGATACGTTAAATGATAGCCATCTACAAATATCGTACTGCGCTGCACATGACACAGACGCAGCTTGCTCTCTTGGTCGGAGTAACACCTAACGCAATAACGCAGTATGAGAGCGGTGCGAGAAAACCTAATATTCTTATGCTAAAAAAACTTGCAAGGGCTTTACGCACGACAGCAGACGCTCTTTTAGAGCCAATTAACATTGAGGAGGAAACCAAAAATGAATGAATTAACACTAACCAACTTCAACGGAGTTGAAACTATCGACAGCAGACTTGTTGCAGAAGCAACGGGAAAGGATCATGCACATCTTATGAGAGATATTGCGAATTATCGCAATTATTTAGGAGAGGGAAAAATCTCCCTCACCGATTTCTTCATTGAAAGCACCTACAGAACATCACAGAATAAGGAAATGCCCTGCTATCTTTGCACACGCAAAGGCTGCGAGATGATAGCAAATAAGATGACAGGCGCAAAAGGAGTTACCTTTACCGCTATGTACATCAATGCTTTTCACAAAATGGAAGAGCAGATCGACTTAGAGCAGAAGCACCTCAATGCTCTTGAAACTCAGGCAAGAGCCGACAGAGCTGCTGCAATGAGAATAAATGCTGAAAACCGTCGCCTTAAACTGCTTTTCGACAATCCACAGTGGAAGGATATGCAGCTTTCAGGAATAGGCATCGAAACGCTCGGATTGAAAAAGGTCGAGGCAGCAACAGGTATCGACGTTGGAAATGCTCTCCCTCAGACTGAGAAAACATGGAGCGCTACAGAGATCGGCGACGCTTTCGGGGTGTCTTCAATGGCTATCGGCAAGAAAGCTAATGCTCTCGGTCTTAAAACCGAGCAGAACGGTATCTTTGTTCTTGATAAGTCAAGACACAGTAATAAGGAAGTAACGTCATTCCGCTACAACAGGAATGGTGTTGAAGCTCTCGCAAAAGCATTAGGAATAAGAGCGTATCAGCTTAATTAGAAAGGAGCATGAACTATGGCAAAA
>OMZF01000161.1 GCA_900315465.1 uncultured Eubacteriales bacterium
AACCGTGGGACACACGGGGTTAGCTCGTTGATACTGTATGGGTTACCATACTTGAGCGAGAAGCCCCCACCTCTATAGGTGGGGGAGTATGTCACATAGATAAATTTTTCCGTTTATTCTCCGCCAGCATTTAGGCAGCATACCATTTGTTGTGAATTCAGGACTTGACATAAGAGACGAGCGAATACTGCTTCCGTAACCCGTAAAAGCTATCTGAGCAAGAATTCTGCTGAGAGGGTTATCATAAAGATTATATTTTTCAAAAGTGCCGTCAAAATTTTCCTCAACTATCCAATAACAGTCATTCAGGGATAATCCTTTTGACACTTTGATGATACTGAGTGGGCGATTAAGGCTTAAACCGCATTTGCTCAAAAAAGTTCTTACAAATGCTCTGTTTGATGGTATCGTTCTATGTTTGAGCCATTTATAAAGACCTTTGTCGGTGAGTTCCAAATCAAGAGGAAGCAGAGTTTTATCATTTTCTGTCCATATGATTTTTATATCTGGTTCGCTGCTGTTATCAACAGCCGAAAACCTGAGTATTGTTTTATCAAAATGTTTCAGTTCGTAAATCAAAACGATTTCTCCCTCCTGCTAAATATGGTTTTAGTTTACCACAAAAAGCTGAAACTATCAATAAACATGAAGATAAATTTCGGTTGACAGAAACCTTCAGACATTCAAAGGAATATTTCTTTTATATTTCCATAGGCATACCGTTTTATATGTTCGGTCAGGCAATGAATCCTGTCATACGTGCAGACGGCAGTCCTAAATTTGCAATGGTATCTACGCTTGCAGGTGCGGTAGTAAATATGATACTTGATCCGGTTTTCATTTTTGTATTCAGATGGGGAATGATGGGTGCAGCGGTTGCAACTGTCATCGGTCAGGTAGTTACAGCAGTGCTTGCAATATGGTATTTAGTAAATATGAAGCTTGTAAAACCCTCGAAGTATGATTTCGTTATTGACGGAACAATTATCAGAAAAACACTTGTTCCGGGCCTCACAAGTTTTCTTTCACAGATCTCACTTGTTGCTGCTATGGCTGCGATAAATAATATGATACGTCAGTATGGTGCAATGGATGCTATTTTCGGGCAGGAGCAATATGCACAGATACCCATGGCGGTAGTGGGAATAGTAATGAAATTTTTCCAGATAGTAATTTCAATAGTTGTGGGAATGGCAGCAGGCTGTATTCCGATAGTAGGCTTCAATATGGGTGCAGGACTGAGACTGCGTGTAAGGGAGCTTTTTACAAAACTGCTTACTGCTGAAGCAATAGTAGGTGCTGCTGCACTTGTTATAGTCGAGCTTTTCCCGAAACAGCTTATCGGAATATTCGGAGCAGCAAACGAAAGTACTTATTATACTGATTTTGCAGTACACGCTTTTCATGTATATTTGTGTATGATGATATTTGCCTGCGTAAATAAATCATGCTTTATATTTTTGCAGGCAATGGGAAAGGCGATAGAATCAACCGCACTTTCTGTTATAAGAGAAATAGTATTCGGTGTGGGCTTTGCAATACTTCTTCCTGTATTTTTCGGACTTGACGGAGTTTTGTATTCAATGCCTCTATCAGATATTCTGACATTTGCCATAGCACTTTTCCTGATAATCAGAACCTACAAGGAAACAGGGGATGAAAAAACAGTTAAAACAAGTTTTGCTGTGCAAAAATAAATTTCGTTATATAGCACAAAAATCTCCCTCGTTTTTATACGGGGGAGATTTTACTTATAGTAAACGACAAACATCTTTACCTATTCTGTCATTCCGAACGAAGTGAGGGATCTTTAAAAGATTCTTCGCTTCGCTCAGAATGACAGGTTCGCTGCTTTCCTCAGAATGACAATAGGATATTATTAATGACGTTTACTATAATAACATGAATATAAAAAATAGATTATACATAATAATCTTTTGCTTCAAAAATTACCCCCTTTTCCTTTGTATAATAATCAATATTTGTAAGACAACATATACCGTTATATTCTTCAACAACACCTTGTTTTTTGAGTTCCGAAAGTTCATATTCGTATACGGTAAATGTATATTTCTGTAATTTTCTGTGATTTGTGTAACCTGTAGTTTTAAGCTGTTCGATCAGTGATATGCTTTCGTCATTACATTCGACGGCTACCGCCACAGTATTACTGTCTATCATATTGAATCTTTGTGCGTATGATGCAAAAGCAATATTTTTTATGTCTGTACAGTCGTATGCAATAGTGTTTTCTCTGATACTTTCATCATTAAAATCATAAAGCCTGCGGTAATATTCTTTTATACACTCCTGTGAGGAAATATCGTTGTATTTTGAGATAAGTCCTTTGGTGATATTTACTTTTGCATCGGTAGATTTACCAAAACTGAAAATATGTATTCGGGCATTTTTACGTTTTCCTTCACGATTACACCTTCCTCCTGCCTGAAGAATACTATCAAGTCCGCTGAGTTCTCTGTATACGGTATAAAAATCAAGGTCAACTCCTGCTTCAATAAGTGGGGTGGAAATAACAATTATTTTCCTTTCCTGAGGAATATCGGTAAGGTCGGGGAAATCTTTATATAATTCGTTCAATCTGTATTTTATGGTGTCTATAGTTTGTTTTCTGTCATATGCCGACATATATGTTGACAAGTGGTATTTTTCTCCCTGAGCCATATCCCAGAGCTTTGAGGCAGAAGATCTTTTATTGACAACAATAAGGGCGGAAGGGGCAGTACAGGCTTTTTGCAAAAGCATTTCATCAGTAAGTTCTCCCAAGTCTGTAAAATCACCTTTTCTGAATTTATCAAATGAGCTTTTATCGGTAATAAGTTCGGTTATCCTGCTTGTCGAAAGAGAATATTTTTTGACCAGCGTATCAAAATCGGGCATGGTAGCAGTGAGGAAAACAGCTTCACTGTTAAGCAGTTTTGTTATGAAAGAAACGGCTCTCAGACAAGGCTGTAAATATTGTGCAGGCATCATATGTGCTTCATCGAAGATTATCATACTGTCTGCCATATTATGAAGTTTGCGAAGACGGTTTCTTTTATTTTTGTAAACAGATTCGAAAAATTGTACAGATGTGGTAATAATTATTTGTGCATTCCAGTTTTCAGTAACATTTTTCAAAAGCGTTTTGTAATCTTCGTTATAATCTGTATCATCAATGCAGAAAGATGACTGATGTCTGAGTATATTGGCACTTTCACCGAACATATCTTCAAATACTGCTGCAGTCTGATCTATTATGCTATTGTAGGGAATAACATATATAATTCTTCTTTTGCCTGTTTTCAAAGCTCTTTCAAGTGCAAATTTCATACTGCAAATTGTCTTTCCGCTGCCTGTGGGCATATTCATAAGATATATTTCTGAATCTTCATTAATACTGTTGTATACCTGCTGCTGAAGGGCTGAACGTGCTTTCTGAAGCTCGGTTTTATGCTCAAAAGAGCTTAATCTGTCATTTATTTTTTTCAGACATTCTTTAAAATTGCTTTCAAGCTCCTTATCATCTCTGCCGGTGCAGAAATTTGCGGTATCGAGAGAATCTGCATCTGTGAGGCATGAAAAACAGTATCTTGTAATAAAAGCAAAACATTCCTTTATATCATCGGGAGTTTTTGCACAGGAAAACAATCTGAGTATATCATTGTCATTTATCGGAGAAAAATTAAGTTCATTTTTATACTCGGAATAATCATCAAATCTTGTTATATCGGAAAGTCTTCCCTGCAAAGTAGGGTCATCAATATTATCCGACTTTGTGCCGCCGTCAGGCAATCCCGAATGATGACCTGCTATACAGTATTGAGCGATAGCTATTGACATGGGGTTATTTTTAAAAAGTTCATTTGCTTCAATAGCTCCGCAGGTAGAATGATCAACTCTTGTTTTTTTATCATGCAGAATTTTATCCTGAAATGATTTCTGGTATTTTCCCACATCATGCAGCAGAGATATATTATATACAACTTTTTTGAATGGTTCTGCTGCAAAATTTTCTGCGATTTCAGCAGTTGCAATACTATGCTGTGCGACTGTCTGTATTTTTCCTGTTTCATCGTTTTTATGTGCGATTATCATTTCAACATCTCCATTCCAAATAAACATTCACAAAATATACTGTAATTTTACACATTAATAATACCATAAAAATACATATTATTCAACACATTTTTACACTGTAATTGACAATGTAATAGTGGGATGTTATACTTGAACTGATCACATATTAAAAATATAATAAAAAATAACGGGAAACTGCGTAATTAAGTTTCCTGTTAATATTTTGTATCAGGATTTTTTGTCAGCCTCTTTCATTTTGCGTTTACATTCATACATACGCTGATCAGCAAGAAGTTCAGTCTTTTCAAGTTCAGTTGATGTATCTGTGCAAACAGCGAAACCGTGTGCTATCTGCAGTTTGACAGGAGGTTTTTCTTTTTCATTATATTCCTGAGATTTTTTCATCATGAGTTCAATTGCTTTCAAAGCACCTTCTTCTCCGACATGTGGAGATATAACGGTTATGAACTCATCACCGCCTGTGCGGTAACATATACCGAATTCTTTAAAGCTTTCTTCGATGATTGAAGCAGCGGCACGAATATGTTTGTCGCCTTCGGAATGACCATAAACGTCATTGACGAGTTTTAACCCAAATGGGCAAGAAGTCCCCCGCCTCTAAGGCGGTGGGATGAATTGCCCGTCAGCCGTAAGGCTCAAAAGTGCAAAGTAAAAAGTCCCCCGAAACCATGCTACAACATGGATTTCGGGGGTAAAACTTTATAATGTCAATAATATTAGTCTTTCTTTTTGTTTTCGTAATCCTCAAGGGCGGAGCGGATAGCCTCTTCTGCCAGAACGGAGCAGTGCATTTTATAATCCGGCAGACCGTCAAGAGCTTCGGCAACAGCTTTGTTTGTAAGCTCTCTTGCTTCGGAAACAGGTTTTCCTTTGATAAGTTCTGTTGCCATAGAGCTTGATGCGATAGCACTGCCGCAGCCGAAAGTTTCAAATTTTACATCTGTAATGATGTCATTTTCGATTTTGAGATACATTTTCATAATATCTCCGCATTTTGCATTACCAACTTCACCTATACCGTCAGCATCCTCTATAACACCGACATTTCTCGGATGAAGAAAATGATCCATTACCTTTTCACTGTATAAAGCCATGATAAAACCCTCCTGCATTTATAAAATAAATTCTTTTTTACCTGAGATCAGATCACGCCAGATAGGTGAGAAGCCTCTCAGATATTCAACGACTTCCTTTACCGAACGAATAATTTCGTCTACATCTTCATCTGTTATATCTTCACCTATACTAAGTCTTAGCGAACCATGAGCAACATCGTGTACTCTGCCTATTGCAAGCAGAACATGACTTGGATCAAGTGCTCCTGATGTGCAGGCACTTCCCGAAGATGCAAGTATTCCTTTCTGATCGAGCAAAAGCAGAAGTGCCTCGCCCTCGATACCTTCAAAACAGAAATTGACATTACCGGGCAGTCTTTGTTTTTCATCACCATTAAGTGCGGAATGTGGAATCTCTTTCAATCCGCTGATTAGTTTGTCTCTTTTTGCTGTAAGGTCAGCTGAAATTTCATTCATTTTTTGAACAGCCTCTTCGAGAGCGGTTGCCATAGCCGCAATACCGGGGACATTTTCTGTTCCGGCACGTTTACCACGTTCCTGTGCCCCTCCTTCAATGAGGTTAGTAAGTCGTATTCCTTTTCTTACATACAAAAATCCTACACCTTTAGGGCCATGAAATTTATGTGCGGAAGCAGAAAGCATATCAATATTCTGAGCTTTTACATCTATTGGAAGATGCCCAACAGCCTGTACTGCATCTGTATGAAAAATCACGTTATGCTTTCGACATACTGCACCTATTTCGGAAATCGGCTGTATTGTACCTATTTCGTTATTTGCATACATGATAGTAACGAGGCAGGTATCTTCACGAATAGCATTTTCAACTTGTTCGGGGAGTATAAGACCATTTTGATGAACATCAAGCAGTGTTACTTCAAAACCATCTTTCTCAAGTTTTTTAAGAGTGTGCAGAACGGCATGATGTTCAAAAGCAGAAGATATAATGTGTTTTTTTCCGCTTTTCTTTCCGAGTTCAGCAGCGGAGATTATCGCCTGATTATCCGCTTCACTTCCGCCGGAGGTGAAAGTTATTTCTCTGGGTTCAGCGTTTATTACAGCGGCAACATCGGTTCTTGCCTTTTCAAGAATTTCTTTAGCTCTCTGACCAAAACGGTAAAGGCTGGATGGGTTGCCGTAGTTTTCACTCAGAACGGAAATCATAGTATTCATTGCCGCATCACTGATTTTCGTAGTAGCGGCATTATCTGCATATATCATTGTAAAAAAACCCCTTTCAGATTTCATATGTTGTATTATACACCTATTCACCTACAATGTCAATAGGTAAAAAATAAATTTTATACTTGATTTATCAGTTGCTCTTGCGTTATAATAATTGAAAAAAGAAAAGGGCGGTGTTTTTATTATGATCTCAACGAAGGGAAGATATGCTATCAGAGTAATGCTTGATTTAGCAGAACACGAAGACGGAAGCTATATTCCGCTTAAAGATATTGCGGCAAGACAGCAGCTATCTAAAAAATATCTTGAAATTATCGTAAAGGATATGGTCACAGGCGGACTTTTGGTAGGTACAAGCGGGAAAGGCGGGGGATATAAGCTTTGCAGAAAACCGGAGGAGTATTCTATAGGAGAAATACTTGAGCTTATGGAAAGAAAACTTTCCTCAGTGGCTTGTCTTGCTGATAAAAATATCGATTGTCCGAGAAAGTCAGAATGTCGTACATTGCCTATGTGGGAGGAATATGACCGTATGGTGCATGATTTCTTCTATAATAAAAAGCTTACGGATCTTATGGAAGAAAACAAATGATAAGTTAAAAATTTCCACAGCTTAATGCTGTGGTCTTTTTTTGTGTTCTGAAAAATAAATATTGACAGGAGAATAATTCTGTGTTATAATAACCCACCAAGCAGATAGGTTATTTAATGAAACAGTAATATTCGCAAAAATATAAAAATGAATTGAGATGATCCTATGTTATTCGATATTAATAATAAATCAATAAAGAAGTACCTTTCAGAAGCTGAATTTGGAATTGAAAGGGAAGGACTGAGAGTAAATACAGACGGTACACTCGCACAGTCGCCCCATCCGTTTAAGGATAATAAAAATATTGACCGTGATTTCTGTGAGAATCAGGTAGAGTTTATAGGAGATGTTTTTACCGATCCGGAACAGATCAATATTCAGCTTTTGGAATTTCAGAAACTTCTGAACAAAGAACTTATTAAAAGAAATGAATTTTTGTGGCCGTTTTCAAATCCCCCAAAAATCAGCGGAGAAGATGAAATTCCTGTAGCAAAGTATCATGGCGTTCTGAAAAATAAATCATTATACCGTAAGTACCTTGCAGGTAAATATGGTAAAAAGAAAATGTTGTTTTCGGGGATACATCTGAATTTTTCCTTTTCTGCAAAGCTGCTTGAATCGGCTTTTCTGCAAAGCGAAACTGATGATTTTGCAGATTTTAAAAATAATCTGTATCTCAGACTTTCAAAAAGACTTACGCAGTATGCATGGCTTATCGTATATCTCACAGCGGCGAGTACCGTTGCAGATATAACAGTAGGAACAGGCAGCAATATATATTCATCAATACGCTGTTCAAAGCTTGGGTACTGGAATTTTTTTACTCCGATACTTGATTATACAAGTCTTAAAGGATATGTGGGGAGTATACAGAAATATATTGACGATGGTAATTTAAAATCTGTTTCGGAACTGTATTATCCTGTGCGTCTTAAACCGAGAGGGGAAAACAGTTTGGAATCACTTTCTCAAAATGGTATAAATCATCTCGAAATTCGTGTGATAGATGTGAATCCTCTTTCGGAGACGGGAATTTTTACAGAAGATATAAAATTCATACATCTTCTTATGCTGTATCTTGCAAGTTTGTCCGAATTTGACTTTAATGATACATTACAGATCAAAGCGATAAACGACATCAAATCAGCATCAGTTTTCGGTAATGAAGAAACACACAAAAAAGCTGTTCAGGTGTTGGATGATATAAAGGAATTTACTGAAAAGAACTTTCCGAAATATACAGATATTCTTAATTATCAGTGTAACAAGCTTATTTCCGGTAACAGTTATGCCGAAATAGTTAGTAAGCGTTTCGGTGATGATTATATGAAAAAAGGGCTTGAACTTGCCGGAGAATATCAAAGGAGTGTCGGCTATGTGTGAAATATTCGGGCTGTCATCCCAATGTGATTTTATTGCAAATGATTATCTCAAAACCTTTTACAGCCACAGCAGTCATCATCCGCACGGCTGGGGGCTCGCCTGCATTTCGGGCAGCGGGGCATTGATCGAAAAGGAAAGCATACAGGCATCAGAAAGCAATTATCTTAGGGAAAGACTTTCACAACCTATAGTATCTAAAATACTTCTGGCACATATACGCTATGCGACGATAGGTAATGTAGAATATAAAAACTGTCATCCTTTTACAGGCAGAGATAACACAGGCAGACGCTGGACACTTATCCATAACGGTACTATATTTGATTATCCTCAGCTTAATTGTTATGTTAAGAAACAAATGGGGGATACGGACAGTGAAAGGGTTTTTTTGTATTTTATGGATTGTCTTGATAAAGCACAGAACCAAAAATGTTCAAAACTTGCATTTGAAGAAAGATTTGCTTTATTTGATGAAATAATATCCGGTATGGCAGAGGGAAATAAGCTTAATCTGCTGTTTTCCGACGGAAAATATCTTTATGCACATACAAACTGTCTCGGTACACTTTTCTATCTGACAAAAGATAATTCGACTATTATTACTACAACACCTCTTAGTGACGAAGCGTGGCAGCCATTGCCTTTTACAAGACTTATGGCTTTTTACAAAGGCAAACTTGTGAAAACAGGAACAAACCACGGACATGAATATATTGAAAGTCCTGAATCAATGAAACTTCTGTACAGTATTTTTGCAAATTTATAACAGAGAAAAAACATGGGTGATATTTATGACAAAAGAACAGGTAACAGAACTTATTTATAACCGCTATATAAAACCTACCGAAAACAAAAAAGAAAGTTTTATAGGTGTTGAAATTGAAATGCCTATAGTCAATCTTGAACGCAAAGCAGTTGATTTTGAGATCGTGCATAAACTGACAGGAGAATTTCTGAAAGAATTTAATTTTATTCCTACAGGAATAGACGAGCAGGGGCATATTTATTCCGCTTTAAATAAAGAAAACGGCGACGTATTTTCATATGACTGTTCATATAATAATATGGAGTTTTCATTCGGCAGGGAAAAGGAGCTTCATGCGGTACACAAGCGTTTCAGGATATATTATGATTTTGTGCAGAACTTTTTCAGACCTTATAATTACACTCTTACAGGAATGGGTATAAATCCAAATCGTAAGCTCAATAATAATATTCCAATCGAAAACGGCAGATATAAAATGCTTTTTCATCATCTTTCGTCATTTTCAAAATATGCCTGTCTGCCGATGTATTTTCATAGTTATCCGCAGTTCGGTATGTTTTCAAGTGCATCACAGGTACAGCTTGATGTCACAAAGGATAAGCTGCCTGAGGTAATAAATACATTCAATCAGCTTGAACCTGTAAAAGCATTACTTTTTAATAATTCCGTACTTCTTGGGGAAAACGAGGAATTGCTTTGCAGTCGTGATATGCTTTGGGAAAATAGTACACACGGGATAAATCCGCATAATATCGGAATGTATGATTGCGAGATAAATTCCGTTGATGATATTTTGAATTATATTTCTACCGCTGCAATATACTGCGTTGAAAGAGACGGAAAATATCTTAATTTTAAGCCTGTGAACATTCTTGAATACTTCAACATTGACAGTCTTACAGGAGAATATATGGAAGACGGAGAGATAAAATCTCTTGATTTTTCACCATGTCCCGAAGATATAGTGTATTTGCGTACATTCAAATTTGAAGATCTTACATTCAGGGGAACAATTGAATTCCGCAGTGCTTGTTGTCAGCCGATAAGTGATGTTATGACTGTTTCGGCATTTCATCTCGGACTGCTCAGTAAAACTGATGAACTGAAAAAAATAATAGCAGACGACAGATCTCTTTATCATAACGGTTATAATGCTGCAGAACTTCGTCGTCAGCTTGTATGTCGTGAGAAACCTGCATATATAGATCAGGATGGGTTATATTCTCTTGCAAAAAATGTGCTTGACCTTTGTAAAACTGGACTTTCGGAAAGAGAAAATGGTGAGGAAATATATCTTACACCCCTTTATGAACGCATTGAAAAACGTACAAATCCTGCAAGATCTATGCTTGAACGCCTTGAAAAAGGAGAAATGCTGAAGGATATTATAACAGAATACGCCAGCTAAAAAACAATTATCATTTATGCTCACGAATAAAGTAGTATCTTGTTCGTGAGCTTTTGTTATGATATAATTATCATAGAAAAATTATCTGAATGGAGAGTTGCAGATATGAATTATTGCGTTTCGGATATTCATGGGGATTGGAATAAGTATCAGAAAAAATTAAAAAATGCCTGTCGCTTCGTTTTTTTGAAGCGGCAGGCATAAATTATTTTTTCCACATATTTTTTACAACAAATATTGCAAGGGAAATCGAAAATACAATACCGCATACAGCAATAAGCGGCACATTATTTTGAAGTACCGGCTGAAAATCTGTTGTACAGAGTATGCATGAACCGATAAAAAGAATACAGGCGAAAAGAGAAAGGATAATATATCGTGTAATATTTTTGATCTCGTTCATAGGCTCTTCAAGACCTGTTATTTCCATATTCATCTTAGTTCTGCCCTTGACCAGATTATTCAGGGCAGTAATTGTAAGCTCAGGTATTTTGACCGTTTTCTGACCTAAATCAATGATTTCCTTGCCTTTTTTAAGGAGTTCCTGTTTTATGTCGAAGTTTCTGAGCATACGTTCCATAAGCTTATCGGAAAGTATTTTAAAAAGATTGAGTTCGGGGCAGAGATTTTCTATAACACCTTCAAATGCTAAAACAGAACGTGCAAGCATTGTATATTGTCCGGGCATGGTTATGCCGTGCTTAGTTGAAAGTTCCATCACTTCATCAAAAAGAACAGATACATCAAGGTCTGAAATACCTCGTACATCCGCATATTTATTCAGCATCATTTCTGCATCCTGCAAAAGCTTGTCACGGTTGGTTTTTGGTGAAGATGCACCCATTGACAACACTGTATTTACAAGACTTTCAGCATCAAGCTTAAGCAGTGCAAGAACAATGGTCTGAATATTGTCAATATCCTTATCGGTAATTCTTCCTATCATACCGAAGTCTATCCAGTAGGGTTTTCCATTGCTTACCATAATATTGCCCTGATGCGGATCAGCATGGAATGTACCGACATCAAGGATCTGATGTACGTAGTTTTCTGTGATTATTCTACCAAGTTCTTTAAGGTCACAGCCCTGTTCGAGCAGTTTTTCCTTTTTGCCGACAGAACATCCGTCAACGAATGTCATTGTAAAGATTCTTTCTGTGGTAAGTTCGTCAATAACGTCAGGGCAGGTTATAAGATCTTCATTATCTATACATTTTTCCTTAAAAAAACGCAGATTTTCAGCTTCAACACGAAAATCCAATTCTTCATTCGTAACCTTTTCAAGTTCTGATATTGCTGTGAAAAGGTCTATTGTCTGAATACTTTCATCATCTGCAACTATATTTGCAATATCAGCCATTTTTTTAAGAAGCACAAAATCCCTTCGCATCATTTCCGCAATAAGAGGTCGCTGAACTTTTGTAACAACTTTTCTTCCATCCTTGAGTACGGCAAAATGTACCTGACCTATAGAGGCAGACCCGAGAGGTTCATCACGAAATTCACTGTAAAGCTCGTCAATTTTTTTGCCTG
Organism: uncultured Eubacteriales bacterium; assembly: GCA_900315465.1. GTDB lineage: Bacteria > Bacillota > Clostridia > Oscillospirales > Acutalibacteraceae > UBA1213. The sequence continues at coordinate 12,042 of OMZF01000161.1, forward strand.
TTTCCTGCTCTATAACCGCACGGGCAATTTTTGAGTCGAGAGGTTTGACATTCTGACGAAGTTTTTCAAGTTCTTTACAGTATTCGGCAGGAAGAATGTCAACACGGCTTGACATTATCTGACCTATTTTTACATATGTAGGGCCGAGGTCTTCGAGTGTTGTACGCATCTCTACAGGAGTAAATCCGTTTGCATAATAGTTATGTGCTGCAAAAATACTGAGCATTTCTGCTGAACGGCGTTTATCCATTTTCTTATAATTTTCTATTTCGTCAGCGAGCAGGGATATGAGATCTGCACTAAGATCCTCAGCATTATGTTTGAGTTTTTCTTTACGCAGTTCAAGTTCTTTTTGAAGTTCTTCCTTATTGAATTTTATAGGAGCAGATATATTATTTTCAGGCTTTTTACTTGTCTTATCAGTTTTTGCCATCTGAAATTTCCCCCTTATTATTTCTGAACGGCCATATCCACAAAAGTTTTATGGCACTCACTGCAGCGGAAAACAGTATCGATCCGCCTATGACATTCATAAGAACTTTTACGGAATTTAATAACGGACTTCCGGAAATTATTACACCAATAAAAATGGTTATTCCTATAAGGATAAGCAAAGCGGAAAGTATCACTAAAACAGACCAGCCTTTACGCTGAGAGCGTTTGGCATAGGTAAATGCATGGAACATACTGTGTATACCGTCAGCTACAAGCACAAAACCAAACAGCCAGCCAAGAACACTGAGTATATTATTATTGAATACCAGAACGGCAAGTCCTACTATACCGGTTATCAGGGCAGAGGTAAGGTATATGTAATTGATAACAGCTTTTTTGCTTGCCAGAAATTCCAGAACCTGTTCAATGGCGAAAATTATCATCACATATCCGAAAGTAGTGGTTAAAGCACTTACATAATTTTCGGGACAAAGCAGCATGACAATACCAAGAGCCATCATAACGATAGCTGTCATTATGGATTGTCTTTTGAGTTTATCCAATGTTTGAAACAGCATTTATTGTTTCCTCCTTGTTTTGCTCGGTACTTATTTCCGAATATTATTTTAACATATAAATAAGCGATCATCAAGAGAAAAGGAGAATACAAAAATTCATAATTTGACAAGATTTATAGAAATACTTATCAGTTTCAGTTTTTATTATCATTTAAAGTTTCAGGACAATATTCAATAATATCCTGTACATTACAATCAAGCTCTTTACAAATTGCAGCCAAAACGTACAGATCTACTCGACTGATATTTCCAAGATAGTATCCTTGTACAGTTTCAAATCTCAGTCCGCACTTTACACATAATTTGTTTTTAGAATATCCTTTTTCTGCCATGACTTTATTCAGTTTGAAAATTATTCCTGAATAATTTTGATCCGGTTTCTTTTTCATAAATATCACCTCAAAAAGAGAATAGCAGGAAAAATGTTACTTGACATTCTACATTAGAATGTAGTATAATACTGATTGTAGATCTACATTCTAATAGATAATTGTACTAAAGAAAGGTGTTGATAATATTATGTATGATGAAGAAAGAGAATTTAAAAAAGCGGAATTAAGAGAAATTTTGGTGTCGGTGCCTATTAAAGCCATAATATCAGGATTAGTTATATACGCTGTGACCGCCGCACAAGATACAAGTATTGGGATGAAAATATTTTTCTTTGTTATGATGTATTCTATGCTTTCGGTTTACATATTTATCTCAAAAAGAGTCGGAAACTGGTTTATTGGCGGTATAGTTATGATAGGTTTGATAATCGCAGCTGCATTGCTTAATCTACCGGATATTGTTCTTACTGTTTTCGGAATAATTTTTATTTTCGGTGGTTTCACATTGGATGCTGTACGAATCATAAGGTATATAGCTCTTTCTGTAGGAAAAAGTAATAAAACTCCGGAAGAAGACAATAAAAACGATATTTGAAAAATGGGCTGTTACACAAACATAAATAAAATGCAGTGTAACAGTCTTTTTTAATCATGACAATAATTTAAAATTGTTCTTTGTTTTTTGTCAACATTACTTTAACCTAAATGGGCAAGAAGTCCCCCGGGTCTCACCTGTCGGTTCGGTCGGTGCTTCTGCCTTCGGCAGAGGTGTCCACCGGAC
>OMZF01000042.1 GCA_900315465.1 uncultured Eubacteriales bacterium
CCCTTATCTCTGGGATGAAAAAAAGAGTGAACGCATACTTGATTTTGCTGAAACTCTGACAATTGCAGAGGGCGTGAAGCCAAAGCCCGTTCATCTTTTTGATAACCAGTGTTTTGATTTAGGTGTGCCTATGGGCTGGATAAAGCCTGACGGCTACAGACGTTTCCGCAGAAGCTATGAAAGTATGGCAAGACAAAACGGTAAGTCTTTCAAAAATGGTATAAGAGGTCCTTATATTGCTCTTTGCAGCGGATACCGGTACGGCAAGCTTTTTACTGCCGCAACAAAAAAACGTCAGGCAAAAATAGCATGGGAAGAAATGATGAAATTCATCCGCTCGGATCCTGATCTGAATGAGCTGTTCAAAATTCAGGAATATAAATCACTTATCACCTGTCTTGAAACCAACTGCACTATTGAAGCACTCTCAAAAGAGGGCGGTCTGGATGACGGCTTCCGCTCGCCTTATGTCAGTCTCGACGAAATACACCAGATGAGAAACAATCAGGTGTACAAGGCTCTTTACAACGGTACAAAATCGCTGCCGGAAACTCTTGTTACCATGATAACAACAAGAGGATTCAACCTTGATGCGTTTTGTTTTGAAATTGATAAACTATGTCAGAGTATTCTCTACGGCAATGAAACCGCAGAGGATTTTTTTATAGATATCTACAGCATTGACAAGCAGGATAAGCCTTTTGATGAAAGTATATGGTACAAGGCTAATCCTGTTCTTCTTCATCCGGACAACCCTAATGTTCTGAGAAATCTTGAAACATTCCGCACGGACGCAAATACTGCCCGCGCGATGGGCGGGTCGGAGCTTGCTGACTTTATGGTCAAGTCGCTGAACGTATGGTACAGGAATCAGGACAATGAATTTGTACAGCATGAAAAGTGGCTTGAATGCGGATGTGATCTGACTCTTGAAGATTTCAGGGGAGCAGCCGTATTTATCGGTCTTGATCTGTCTTCCGGCGGGGATCTTACTTCATGGTCTGTTGAAGCGGAAATGAATCCGGGAGAGTATTTCATTGACAGCCACAGCTATATGCCGAGAGGTCGGTTTGAGGAGCATATTCAGACAGATACAGCGCCGTATGACGTATGGGAAAAGCAGGAACTTATAACTATTACGGGCGGAACGATGGATTTTAAGAATGATTACGGTTTCATTATCCGTGATCTGAAGGAGATCGTTAGGCGATATGATCTTAAAATAAAGGCTATAGGCTATGATCCGCATAATGCAGACGGGATTTTAGGCGAGCTTGAACGTTTCGGATGCCCGCTGATCTGTGTTACACAGAGCGCAAGGTCCCTGAATGATGCGACCTGCGATATTCAATATCTTGTCAAGTCCGGAAAATATCATTACAACAGAAAAAATGAGATTTTATCACACAGCTTTCTCCATGCCGTTACGGTTGAAAACAGTTTCGGAGAACGCAAGATTGACAAGCAGCCGGGCAGAAAAAACAGCAGGATAGACCCTGTTGACGCTGCGATCGACGCTCATTTTTGCAGCATGAAAAGCCAGCCGAAAAAAATCGATGTGAATGAGGAAATGAGAAGATATCTTGATATTATTAACAATTAGTATAAGAAAAAATTATTGATTGTTAATTCTTAAAAAGAAAATAATATCCTGCTGCAAGTGGTATTATATAGATTAATCTAATTTATGATGTGGAGGATATACCATGTTTTTAGTAGATAAAGAAATTAAGGAATTATGCAAAAATAATAAGCTTATCGTTGAAAATTATCAAGAGGAAAATGTCGGAGCGGTATCTTATGATATTACTGTAAAAGATGTTATAGCTTTGGATGAAGATAACAAAACATACAGTAGTTATGAGCTGAAGCCCGGACAGACTGTATTTGTTTCGAGTGTAGAAACACTTGAGATTCCTGTTGATTGTGTTGGTATTGTTACCGAAAAAAATTCGGTTATGAGGCAGGGAATTACTGTTGCAGCTCCGTATTATCAGCCCGGACATAAAACGAAAGCATATATCAGAGTTTCTAATATCTCAGGTAATATAATTACAATTACTGCCGGAAAAAGAATAGCTCAGATTTTTTTCAGCAGGTTGTCGGAGACACCCGAAAAACCATACTCCATGCAGCCTGATGCTTCTTTTAATAATGAGCTGGGGTTCATTGGATTCGGCAAATATGAATCTGAGTATGACAAGGAAATAAAGAAAATTAACAAAGTTAAGGAAGATATCGACGAAAAAGCTAACACAATATATGCTAATGTTATGGTTTTCATGGGTATCATTGCAGCTATTTTCACAATAGTTACTGTTAATTTTGAGGCATTCAGTGTAAAAAACTTTTCTGTGTTGAATGTGCTGTCCTTGAATTTGTCATTGGCTTTTGCTATAGCTGTTTTTTCAGGAATTGTGATGTTTTTCATAGGGAAAAAACGCAGTAAAGTGACATACTTTGTGTATGTTCTGATTACCGCTTTGATTTTAGCAGCAAATGTTTTATTATCATTTATTTGATGTTCATTTTTTAGTCTACCGTCTTGTTTGAAAACAGGGCGGTATTTTTATACCATTAAGGATGGTGAAAGCTATTGTTTGAGTTTCTGAAACGAAAAAAGAAAAAGAAAAGCTTTGAAATGCAGACCGTCAGGATGAACGATCTGCTTAATTTTTTGGGAATAGACGAAAATTCCGACAGGCTACAGGAAGTGACGTATTACACCTGCCTTAAAGTCCTTTCCGAAGGCTTGTCAAAGCTGCCGCTGACTTTGCAGAGAGTAAGCGAAGACGGCGGCATTATTGATATGATATCTTCGCCGCTATGGCAGACGGCAAAGGTCAGACCTAACCCCTATATGTCGCCGTCAACCTTCTGGGCAGTGATGGAAAACAACAGGAATCACTTCGGAAACGGTTACGCTATGATCCTGCGTGATGAGAGGTCGGGCTCCGTGACCTTGTGGCCGATGGAACCGTCCTGCATACGTATAGAAATCGAACAGGGCAAGGATCTGTCGGAGCTCAGGGATATCACCTATGTTTATACCTCGCCCAACAACGGTCAGAGTTTCCGGCTGAGATCGGATGAGGTGCTGCACGTCAAGACTTCGACTGTGTTTTTCGGGCTTGTGGGGCTGTCGGTGCAG
>OMZF01000134.1 GCA_900315465.1 uncultured Eubacteriales bacterium
ACCATTCTTGTACAGCCGAACGTCTTTGAGAGCATTGTTTTCTGCTCCGAAGTCGGGTATATTCTGAATTTGAACGCTTTATTCAATTCTCGTCACCTCTTGTAACATTGGATATTTACAATTATATCGTATCATTGCGCTGTAATGATGTCAAGCATTTTCAGCCCGTAAGGGCTGACGGCAATTCATCTCCGACCTACAGAGGTCGGAGTCTTCTTGCCGAGTTAGGATAAAATAATTTGGATATTCAGAACCTTTTTTATGATTAATGGCGTTTATATTATTGAAAAAGTAAAAATGCTTTAAGAGCCGGGAAGCACATCTTTGAGAGGATGAAAAAAATGACTGAACATGAACTTATAAATGGACTGCAAAATCATGATGACTTTGCTGTTAAGGAACTGATGGATATATATACTCCATTTGTTTCTTCAATAATATATAATGTGTCAAACGGAGCTTTAAGCACGGCAGATATTGAAGAAACCACGGCTGACGTGTTTATAGTCCTGTGGAATAATTCCGGAAAAATCAGGGAAGGCAGTTTGCAGGGATACATTGCAAGTATAGCCAAAAGCCGTACAAAAGATAAAATACGCCGTACTAAAAAACATTTGATCGAGTTTGATATTGAAGAAGTAATGCCGGCTGACGAACATCTGATAACCGATGATATTGACAGACAGATACTGCAAAAGGATTTAGAGGATGCAATGGATACACTTGATGAACCCGATAAAGAAATACTTATGAGGTATTACTACTATTATCAGACTGCTCCAAAAATTGCAGAAGTAATGTCACTGAAATTGGAAGCAGTTAAATCAAAGATCAAACGTGGAAGAAAGAAGCTAAAAGCATTTCTTGAAGAAAGGGGTTACTGATATGGAATTAAGAAATATATATGATAATTTAGAAAATGACTTTCTGAATATTGATAAAAATACTGTTGTTGAAAACACAGAAGTTGATACCGAAAATGTAAAAAAGATATTCAGCGATAAATTATGCTGTCAGAATACAGATGGAAAGGTGATCATGGCAGTGAAAAAACGAAGAAAAATAAGACCTGCTATTGCGATTGCAATTATCATTTTGATATTTCTGTTAGGTACAATTTGTGCAGGTGCAACGGGAACCTTTGATATGGTTTTCGGGGAAAATTTTGCTGGTAACAGAATAGACGGAGTTTACAGCGGCGGAAATGTAAATATTACATCGGCACAGGGTTATCAAACCAATTTTATCGGTATATCAGGAGATTATCACAGTATTGCGGCGGCAATGAATATAACAAAAAAAGATGGCTCGTCATTTATAAAATCTGATGATGTGAAATACACCTATATCATGACAATTCCATACGGTATTGTGGGACAAGATGACAAAGACAGAATGGAAAATCAGATCAATGATATATTAAAAGACTATAACGAAAATATAATAGAATTCTATCATCAGATACATTACGGTCATAATGTATGGGTAGAAAAGTCCCGGTGGAGCCGTTTGCTCAACAGTAACAAAGCTTCATCGGATGTCAACAGTATTCAATACTTTCTGACTTCTCCGGATAATATCAAATGTGTTATGAGGTATGACGATTCATATTCCAGTCTTGTCGGGCAAAAGATGTTTTTTGAAAATGACCTTCTGTTTCTTTATAATGTCAAGGAAGAATTAGGCACTTGCAGTTCTTCTGCAGGATATGCCGCTGAATGTCTTGCAGAAAACGGTGAAACTTACTATGGTGACAATGATAAATACCTGATCGATAGAATTGCAGAAAGGATAACCGATGCTAAAAAGAATCTCGGCAAAAATGAGTATATTGTAAAGCACGTTACTGAAACGGGAGATACAGAAAGGGTCTTATACTGTGTTGCAGAAATTAATATTGAAGCTTTGAAAATAAACGGTTCATGCCGTCTTAATTACAGATCATCCGAACATAAACCACTCAGTATCAAAAGCAATACCTTTTATCCAAAGGGAGAATACGAAAGCTATGACGGACATTTACTCTCTGACGTAACTGCAAGTGTTCAAAGCATAGATGCCGGAACATTCAATTCCTCCGTAAAAATAAAATGTACAGGTAATACAGATCTGTTTGATTTTATAAGTTCGGATGGTACAGGCAATAAATGGTATGATCAGCTTAAGCTTTATATGATTAGAAAACCGTTTGTAATAACGCTTGAAAACGGAAGAATCATATATGGTCATTTGAATCTTGGAAGCTGGAAAGTGAACAACGATGGAAGCGTTGAATTTACTATACTGTATACCACAAAAAACGAACAGGAGCAAATCATGCCCATAACAGATTGGGTAAGTATTGCTCCTGAAGAAATTACTGCTATAACATTTGATGGATATGTGATCATTTAATTATCATCGTCATCAATAAAATTCTCTTTCAAACGGTTCATAATTACGGTCACGTGGAACAGCAAATATGACCTTTTTCACTTTTGTATCACTGAACATTTCCTTGAATATATGTGCCACCTTCTCCGGATTCTGTGCAAATACTCCACAGCCGAATGCTCCGGCAATAAATGTATCAACACCCTCTGTATCGCAAATATCTCTGATGAACCTTATCCTGTCTGTCAAAGCATTTTCGTTTTCTTTTTCAGTGAATCTTCCGGTTTTCAGCAGCACTGACCGATTCGGTGCAGCACAGGTGATCACATCCGCAGGCACATATTTACTGTAATCCTTATCAAAGAAATATACATTCCTTGAATAAATGGCTCTGTTCATATACAGTCCCCTGTTATAATTTTCTTCGTTCCATTGGTAATATTCAGGGAAACCACACAGCACATTATAAAGAAATGAAGAATGACATATAGCTTCTTCCTGTGCCATAGCACCATTCAAAAATCCTCCGCCTGCGTGTCTGTAACTTGCAAAATTCAGTACAGCAAGTTTTCCTGCTCTGGCATTTTTCATAACGCTGTCTTGTGTAAAAGACGGCTCAAGCAAAAATACAGCTTCATTTCCTGAAATTTTATTTCTGATAAAATCTTTTCCGTATATATGAGTTTCAGCAATACTCTTTTTTATTTCTTCTGAATACGATTTGTCCATAAATTCTGTATGTTTTTGAGCTTTCTCTTTCAGATGATCCCTTTTTGTCATAAATATTTTCTCCCGTTTATATTGTTTCAACTATTTTAAGACCGGTGTCTTTTATTTTTTCTCGTATAACATCCTCGTCATCAAGATGCATAAGATATACCTCTACCCCTTGATATTCCAATTCGAGCAGAGAATTCATGTTATCATCTATGAACAAATGAACTCCGCTTTCTGATGCTGATATTTCTGTGTAAAGATACTTTTTGGATATATCACAATTATTAATAAAATTAATAAACGGTTCAATTATATTGGTATCTCCTGTATACACAACCAAACTATCTTTTGTATAAAAGCTGTATCCGCAGCATTTTCCTTCATGGGTTTTAGTATGTTCTGTAGGAATTGACATCAAAAACCATTTTTTGCTCGGTTGTTGAGCAGGTATTATAGAATAACCGTCAGCATTACAGCCTTCTATTTTATTAAGAAGTGTACTCATAATTTCTTTTACTTCATCATTCGGTGTAACAACTACTACAGGTGAATTCAGATGATAAATTGCATAGTGTATCAGTGTTCCTATTCCGCTGATATGATCTCCATGTGTGTGCGTAACCAGAATATATATAGTATCTATATCTGTGACATACTCCCACCGCCTACGCTATCGCTTAGAGGCGGGGGCTTCTCGCTCAAGTACAGCAACCTGCACAGTATCAACGAGCTA
>OMZF01000102.1 GCA_900315465.1 uncultured Eubacteriales bacterium
CACTTATCTGTATTATTCGTTATTCACTATTCATTTTTCATTATTCATTAAAAAGAAAAACTATTTGTATGAAAGAACCGAAAATAGCGAAAATACTTTGATTTTGTTTTATGAAGGAGTTCGAGTCCAACAGAGTTGACAAAAAATATCTTTTTTATACTTTGTATTATTCATTTTTAAGTTTTCAGTCTTAAGTCTTCAGTTTACCGTGTCAAGATTTTCTAAATGAATACTGAAAACTTAAGACTGAAAAATTAATAATTGTTGAGTACTCAAAATTTCTTCGCTAAAACATAGAAAACGACAATTAACAATTTAATAAAGAGGATAGATACGAGAGTTCAAATCCAACAAAGGCATATCAAAAATATCTTTTTATACTCTGTTCGTATCTCTAAGAAAAGTCTTGATTTATTTCAAGGCTTTTTTGTTTTCTGAAAAACAACTTGCTTTTTTTACCTGTATGATATAATTTTATTAATGAATGGAGAGTGATACCCGTGAATAAAGATGAAAAAATAGTTAAGCTTAAACTTGATGTAATTTTCAAGCGTGTTTTCGGGAATGAAAAAAACGAAAAATCATTGCTGCATTTATATCCGACTTGCTTGAAATTCCCCGTGAAAGCATCAAAAAAATTTATATCAACAATGTTGAACTTACACCGGAGTACCTTGAACAGAAATTCAGCCGCATTGATTTGAAAATGGACGTTGACGGCAGGATAATAAACATAGAGCTTCAGGTGAACAAAGAGAGCTTTTTTAAGGAAAGAACATTGTTTTACTGGTCGAAACTTTACAGTGAAGAACTTCTTGCAGGTGATGAATACACCGAATTAAAGCAGACAATATGTATTAATATCATAAACTTTAATCTTTTTGAGTGTGAAGATTATCATTCCAATTTCAAGATATTGGAAAGCGAAAGAAAAGAATTGCTGACGGATAAATTTGCAATACATTTCTTTGAACTCAAAAAAGTTGGCAAATACAGAAAAAATAAGCGTATGGAAGATTGGCTGAATCTGATAAATGCAGAAACGGAGGGTGATCTTATGGCAATCCAGCAGTCAACGACTATTCCCGAAGTTCAGGACACCATTGTAATGCTCAGACATCTCAGTGCCGACCAACAAGTCCGTCAGGAAGCGTATTACCGTGAAAAACTGCTGCACGATGAAGCTTCTGCATTAGGAGATGCAAGGCGTGAAGGCAGAGCAGAGGGCAGAGCAGAAGGCATGGCGGAAGAACGCAGTGCCATTGCTGAAAATATGCGTAAAAATGGCTTTACCGAGGAACAAATTAAATTGGCATTAGGAGGGGATTATCATGGCTGAAACAAATAATCGTATGGAAGATTGGCTGAATTTGATAAATGCAGAAGCAGAGGGTGATCTTGAAGAAATTGAACGATCAACGACTGTTCCCGAAATTAAAGAGGTAATAGCATTGCTTCGTGAACTTAGTGCTGATGAAGAAGTGCAGAAAGAAGCAGATGATCGTGAAAAGTTTCTGAATGATGCAGCTTCTGTATCAGGGGATGCAAAGCGTGAAGAATAAGGCAAATAAAAAACTGAAACAATCATCAAAATATATGAACTTTCTAATAACCAAAAATACCACTGCACAAATTACAGGTGCAGTGGTATTCTGGTTTCATATCATAAAAATAATTATTCGTTATTAGTGTCTTCAATAAGAAGTTCTGATACAGTCTGATCTACTGATGTGTTCAAAATATTTTGGGTTTTCTCGAGCAGTATAGCAGTCAGCTCCGCAAAGCCATTTTTTGAAAATCATTTGATCATATTACGAATAATTGTTTTTTGGGAGTTATTGAGTGAACTACCCATTGTTCAAATCCGGAGGTATAAAGTCAACTAAAAAATGACTGTTGCAGTCAGAAACTGTAACAGTCACTTTTTGTTAAGCATATAAAACTCAAATCAACAATAACCGCAGGTTGCTGATTGGTTAGCGTGTGGCTTTTTCAAGTTCACTTGCAATCGTACCGAATACCGCACCAAAGAAGATAGTGGTAATGATACCAACAATAAAGCCGACAATAAAAAGAATAAGATATGCTCTTGAAAAATTCTTTACGTTTATATTACTTCCGTTGCTGAAAGAATTTACAAATACCATTATTATGCCTACAATAGGAATAGAATAAAGAATCATATAGCCGATATAGCCTATAGGTGTGATCGGAGTGGTATCAGCCATCATTCCGCCGGCATATGGCTGCGGCTGGTAGGGCTGAGGCTGAGAGTAGCCGGCATAATTGACAGGCTGGGCTTGGGGAGTATTCATAACAGGTGCAGTAGTGCCATACTGCTGAGGATAATTATTCACCGGAGTAGGTACAGGAGCAGGTGCAGCACTTTCATAAGTGGCAGGTGCAATGGGTGCGGCAGGGGCAACATTGAGTTTTGCACCGCATGAAGTACAGAACTGTGTTCCATCATTAAGTATAGCTCCACAACTTGGACATTGCATATTAAAAGCCTCCATTCAAATATTATTTTACTATAATATTATATCACCTGTCAAAAAAAATGTCTATACAAAATTCGTCAAAACTTCCATTCTGAATGATAATAATATCCCGTTTTGTCAATTTTGCTGTTAAAACAGTTTATGACAATGTATTAAATATGTAAAAGGTATAATAACTTTAAATACTTTTTCGGATTATTTTATCTTTGGGGGGATATTATGAAATTCGAGGATATTACAATGCTGAAAAGAATCAGAAAAATTGAACTCGGAAGCGGAATGCGTGGGTTAATGGCAAAGGCAGCATATATTCTTTGCGGCTTCATTTCGGCAAAAGCAAGCATATTCGGGAGTTATGCACCTTTTGGTATATCAGCTGTGGCTGCTGTGCCTTTCACAAATACGGTATTTGTCTTTTTGGGAGCTTTGGCGGGATATGCTGTATTTCCGACAAAAAGCAGTTTTCGTTATATAGTGGCGATGATAGCGGTAATAGCTATAAGATGGACACTAAGCGAATTCAAAAAGCTTAATCGTCATTTCTTATTCAGTTCGATTATAGCATTTCTTCCTGCCATGGCAACGGGTTTAGCTATGATGAGTACAACAGGCTTTTATTATGACAAAATTGCGATATATACTCTTGAGGCTTTTTTAAGTGCCACAGCGGCTTATTTTATATCAAGAACGGTATTTATCATAAACGGCACAAAAAGTATTGGTATGATGACACCGCAGGAGCTTGCGTGTCTGACGATGTCGGCTTGTATAGGACTGCTTGCTTTGTCAGGTATTAATATATGGATAATATCAATTGGCAGGATACTTGCAGTTATTATAATATTGTTTTTTGCACGTTACGGAGGCGTTTCGGGAGGAGCTGTGGCTGGTATAGCTATGGGTATTGTACTGGGTATGACTTCTTCACAGTATTTCTTTTTAGGTGCGTCATATGCCTTTGGCGGACTTATGGCAGGTTTATTTGCACCTCTTGGCAGAGTGGCAGCTGCCGCAGGATTTATGCTATGCTGTATTATGGTTTCACTTCGCTCTGCACAGCCTGAAATAATAATAGGCTGTTTTTATGAAATGACGGTAGCAGCGGTCATATTTATTCTTTTGCCGAAGCATACAGCAAGCTTTCTCAGAGGAATATTTATGACAGGTGATCCGTCAGACAGTTTTACAGGTCTGAGAAAATCAATAATAATGCGTTTATCATTTGCGGCAAGGGCATTGTCAAATGTATCGGAGGAAGTTGAGGAAGTGTCTGAAAAGCTCGAAAAAATTGTTACTCCTACAATGGACGAGGTATATAATGAAGCAATAGAAAATACCTGTTCAAGGTGTGGAATGCGTGTTTTCTGCTGGGAACATCGTGACGGGGTAAGCATGGAAAGTCTGCAATATGCCAATGATACGCTTAAAAAGAATGGGGAAATAAAGGCAGAGGATTTCAGCGTTGATTTTAAAAGAAAATGCTGTCGGGCAAATGAAATGGCAAAGGCAGTGAATAAATGTTATGACAGGTATCTTGCTTCACAGGCGGCAGAAAAACGTATAGAAGAGGTTCGTATGGTAGTAGCGGGGCAATTCTGCGGACTTGGTGATATACTAAATGAAATGGCGGAGGAATATGCCGAGTATGAAATTTTTGACGGAGATTTGGAATCTCAGATAGGCATAAAGCTTAAAGAATTAGATCTTACTCCTATATCGGTAAGCTGTCGTGCCGATAATACAGGCAGAATGACCATAGAAGCAGAAATTGAGGATGTTCCGAAAAATTATATCAAAAAAGCACTTTTACTTCGTGAGGTATCAAAAATATGCGGCAGAAATTTAGACATACCGTGTATAACTTCCGCATATGGTGTAATGCGTATATCTTTATGCGAAAGGGCATATTTTGATGTAGAAATAGCAGGAAGTCAGCATATATGTGGTGATGGTCGCCTCTGCGGAGATCATCTCACATATTTTACAGATGGAACAGGCAGACTTACAGCAATAATCAGTGATGGTATGGGCACGGGCGGAAGGGCTGCCGTAGACGGTGGTATGGCTTCAGGTCTTATGGAAAAGCTTATCAAAGCAGGGCTGGGATATGATTGTTCGCTGAAAGTGGTAAATTCCGCATTGCTTGTAAAATCGGGTGACGAATCACTTGCGACCCTTGACATAGTATCAGTGGATCTTTATACAGGTAAAACAGAATTTATGAAAGCAGGTGCTGCAATCAGCTTCATACGGAAGTCGGGGGATATGTATCATGTAGAAACACCCTCTATACCTGTAGGCATATTGCCGCAGGCAGAATTTATGTGTACCGAAGATGAATTATCGGAGGGAGATATTATTGTCATGGTATCAGATGGAGCTGTTGCCACAGGTGAGGAATGGATAGAAAGAATGATAATGTGTTCAAGAGATCAGAGTATGCAGCAATTAGCGGATTCCATAATTGACGAAGCAATAGCAAGAAGAAATGACGGAAGGGATGATGATATAACTGTTATTGCCATGAAAATAATACGTGCATAAAAAAATAGCAAAAATGTCAATTCGTTTACAAAAAATACTTTATTTTTTAAATCTGATGATATATAATGAAAAAGTATTAGAAATACGTTTGTAAAAATCAAAAAGAGTAAAAAGGAGACGGAATTCATGGTAAAACAAACGATAACCGTAAGAAACGCTGAAGGATTACATTTGCGTCCTGCTGCTGTTTTTGCTCAGGAAATGGCAGAATATAATTGTGATATTACCCTGAAGTATAAGAAAAATGTTGTAAATGCAAAAAGCCTTTTAAGTATTCTTTCAGCGTGTATTGTGTGTGGTTCTGAGATAATCATAGAATGCAGCGGAAGTGACGAGGTCGCCGCTATGAAAAAAGCCATTACTCTTATAGACACCCAGTTTGTCGGTGCTGTCTGAAATTTTTATAAAACATAAAACGGGACTGACATTTTTGCCAGCCCCGATTTTTTTAGTTTTGTCTCAAATCATTTGTATATGATGACATAGAAGTAACATCTGTATTTTCGGAGTTGCTGTTTTCTTTAATATTGTCGATAGCTCAGTTCATCATCGGATCCCATTCACGAAGCTGTACTCCGCCCAAAACACCGCATGAATATGAAAAACTTACCATTTCATCATCAGCATAAATAGATTCTCTTATTATAAGTCCCTGACCTGCAAGTTTGTTAAGCAGTTCAAGGGCTATTTTTTTTCTTTCGGCAGGAGTTGCGTTTTTATAGTCATCCTGTTCAAATCTTTCGGACATGGCATTGCTGACTTTCTGCATATCCTCAAGTTCCTGTTCCGTAAGCCACTCGCTGCTTTCTGTCTGACGAATATCTGAAGATATTTCGCTTATACTTTCTTGTGTCTTTGTTACAGAGGTCTGTTTTGATGACTGATCGTGAGTATATTCGGATTGTTCATCTGCTTGGCTTTTTTCGGAAGCTTCACTTGTTTCCTTTGGTGTTATACTGCC